>JAXDBV010000064.1:0-4680 GCA_034678415.1 Bacteroidales bacterium | reverse complement strand
TGACCGCAGACCTCCGTATGCCAAGGATCTCAGCTATCTCATCCTGTCCCAGGTTCATCAGGTCGGCAAGGATAAACACCGTTTTTTGCCTGCGGCTGAGCTTCACTGTCAGGCTTCGGATGATCCGTCCCAGCTCCCCGTTCTCCATCTGCCCCCCTGCGCCATCGGCTGTCGACAAGCTTAGTTTCTGCCAGAGCGCTTCATCCGGCTTCATCTCAGGCCGTCGTTTCTGCTGCCTCAGCATGTCATAGCATGTGTTAACGACAATACGGTACAGCCACGTTTTGAAGTTGTTATCCTCATGAAAACCATCCAGTTTTTTCCAGACCTTGACCATCGAATCCTGCACCGCATCCCTCGCTTCCTCCTCGCTGTTCAGTATCCTGAAGGCCACCGCGTAGGCAAAGGGTGAATACCGGGTCACCAGGTCCCTGAACATCAGCATGTCGCCCTGTTTACATTGTATTATCCGTTCCTGTTCGTTCAAGGCAGAAAGTGCTTATAAACTGAAGACGTAAAAAAATGAAGCAGGTAAAAATATTCGTGCAATATTTTTAGCTGAAATAATCTGCCGGTGTGGCAATTGTTTCGATGAAGAAGCTTGTATCGGCAAAAATTCATACATTGTAATAGGTATTACAGACTGTCTCATGGATTGTCGGCCGAATTGCGGTGCCTGTTGTATTGCCATTTCCATCTCGTCGTCCATTCCGGGTATGCCGGATGGTAAGCCGGCGGGGTTCCGTTGCATTCATCTGACCGACGATTTCCGTTGTTCCATTTATGATTCGCGTCCTGACGTATGCCGTCGTTTTCTTCCCGAGGAAGCGTTCTGCGGCAGCAGCAGGGAAGAAGCCATGGATATTCTCACACGTCTTGAAACCGGTATGTCAGGCGGTTAGCTCACCCGACAGCCGGATGAGAAAGAACGCGAGCCATATCAGGAGGAACAATGCAATGATTCCCCACAGTGCCGAACGTGAAAGCGGGATGGTCACCGTTCTGCCCGTGATCCATTCAACGACCAGCTTCACCAGCAGGAGGCAGGCAATGATCACCAGCACCGGGCCCATCCAGTGGTGATGCAATGCACCGGCGAACTGCAGGTGTAAGGTTTCGTGAACCGACCGGCTCAGGCCACAGGTGGGACAACTCAGCCCCGTGTAACGGTGAAACAAACAATTTACCGGCATCTTCCCGGCCGGATCAATCACGTATGCTGCCGCCAGGGTAATGATGATGATCCCTATCCATACCACTTTCCCTGATCTGTTCTTCACCATCTTATCAATCCCGGTTTCTTTCGTTCGCTTTCCCCCGCAGGTGCATGATCACTACTGTTCAGCCATTGCAGGGAACACATCATATTCAGGGCCAAATTGTCTCAGGAACTCAAGACTTAATGCCTTGTAGGTATAGCTTACCGGCAGCAGCAATACCGAACTGATGTAAGGTATGATCAGGAGCAGGAAACCCAGGCAACAGGTGAAGAGACCAAACAGAAAAACGACGATGACCACGGCGATCAGCAAAATGAAGATAAACAGCCCGTAAAGCAGAAAATATAGAACATGCCTGTTGAACAGCCCGAGAAAGATACCCCATCCCTTCAATGCCGCCACCCTGTTCTTATACATGATAGGCACCACAAAGCTATCCAGGAACAGGTTGATATAAGACACAATGATCGCAACCACAAGGAAAACCGCAATCACACCCACAAGAGCCGGTATCCATACCTCCTTCCCGTATTGGTGAATATAGATCGTCCTTGCTCCGAGGTACATCAGTACAAGGAAGCCTGTTATCACAAAGAAAATGATGAATCCATAGACCAGCCTCCACAGGAAAAGGGAATTGCCTTCCCGTGCATATTCATTCCACGGCTGCACCACATTGGCCCTGTCATGAACCACATTGTCAAGAAAGGCGAATTTGCCCCGTGAGCTCAGCCATATAAGGAGGATGACAATGCCCATGACGGCCACGATACCAAACAGGATGAGGTAGGCGTATACCGGGTGATTCACCAGCCAGTCCCATGCGACGGATGGAAAGTTCACAACCTCTTCAAAGTCATGGTAATTATCGAGATCAAAATTGGCCCGTCCTGTTCCCCCGTACATTTTATCAAGGAGCCCGGCCAGGAAAGCTGTAAAACCCACGACAAACCATTTGGCAATGTCAAAGGGTTTGAACAGCGCTTTCTGCATTCTCCCGTAACCCCGGGATAATGCATCAGATAATGAAATGTTCATGGAAACATGTTTATATATTTGTTCAATCCTTTTTTATGAGCATGCTGAAAGGAGGTTAAAAGGTAAGAATTAACCGGCAACAATTCAAGATAACCGGTGAATTATTTGTACTGACAGGTTATTATATCATACCCCTGTGGTTTTTAAGGTTATTTAACAGTCGTGCCACGTGAATCATCCCCTGTATCCATTAAATATTCATATTTTTGACGCTCTAACCTTGATGCCATGAAGAGAAAGATGCATTTGTGCCTTGCTGCGTTTATCATCCTGGAAATATCAATTATTATTTCGCCGGTCGGTTCGCAGCAGCCGGTTGTTTCTCCTCTTCCCGCAAGTGCAGAAGCATTGCCTGTCGATCCGCTGGTGACAACGGGCACGTTGGGCAACGGGTTGAAGTATTACATCCGTGAGAATTATAAACCGGAGAAGCGAGCCCATCTCTGGCTTGTTGTGAATGCCGGTTCGGTGCTTGAAGAGGATGATCAGCGAGGGCTGGCACATTTTGTTGAGCATATGGCATTCAACGGGACACGAAATTTTGAGAAACACGAGATCATCAATTATCTTGAAAAGGTGGGGATGAAATTCGGGCCTGAGATCAATGCCTACACCAATTTTGATGAGACCGTATACATGCTCCAGGTTCCTACCGACAGCATGGAGGTGGTGGTGAAAGGGCTGCAGATCCTCTGCGACTGGGCACGGTACATATCGTTTGAAGCCGAAGAGGTGGAGAAAGAAAAAGGCGTGATCATCGAGGAGTGGAGGCTGGGACGTGGAGCCGAGATGCGCATGCTCGACCGGCAGCTGCCAGTGCTGTTTAACGGATCGAAGTATGCGGATCGTGTGCCCATCGGTGTAAGGACGGTGATTGAAGGCACTGATCACGCCGCACTGAAACGTTTTTACGACGACTGGTACCGACCCGATCTGATGGCCGTGATCGCAGTGGGTGATTTCAACAAGACCATGATGGAAGAAATGATCATACGGCAATTCGGATATATACCCGGGCCCGATAAGGCGAGAGAGAGGATATCCTATGATGTGCCGGACCATGAGCCGACGCTGGTGGCCATTGCCACCGACCCGGAAGCATCGGGGACAAGCGTATCCGTTTACTATAAGTCTGAACCTTACAACATGAACAGCCGGGAAGGATACCGTCGTATGCTGACGGAAGGGCTGGTGGTGAGCATGTTGAACCTCAGGCTGTACGAGAAGGTCAAGACGGCCAATCCCCCCTTCCTCTACGCCTATGCCAGCCGTTCAGGAATGGTCCGTACAAAGAACATCTATTCACTTAACGCCGCGGTGAAGGAAGACGGGATCATTACGGGTCTGGAAGCCCTGCTCACCGAAGCGGTAAGGGTGAAGAAATTCGGATTCACCGTCAGCGAACTCGAGAGAACAAGAACCAACATGCTCCGGCAATATGAACAGGCGCTGCAGGAGAGTGACAAGACACAGTCATCATCCTATGCCGCTGAATATACCAGGAACTTCCTTGAGAATGAACCAGTCCCCGGCATCGAGTATGAATATACCATGGCCCGTGATATATTGCCATCCGTCACCGTGAATGAGGTAAACGCCATCATCGGTAACTGGCTGTCAGAACATAACCGGGTGATCCTTGTGAACGCCCCCCAAAAGGAAGGGATCAGCCTGCCCGATGAAGCCCGCATCCTTGCTGTGTTTGATACGGTGGAACAGGCAAACATATCCGGCTTCGACGATGATGTCAGCGCTCTAGCCCTGATCGAAAAGGTGCCCGAACCGGTAGACATCATAACCGAAAAAAAGAGCCCTGCCATCGGTGTCACCGAATGGACCCTGGCCAACGGTATCAGGGTTGTTCTCAAACCCACTGATTTCAAGAACGACGAGATGCTGTTCCAGGCAATCAGTTCCGGAGGATCGTCGCTTGTAGCCGACAGCGATTACATGTCGGCCGCCGTTGCATCAGACATCATCAGGGAGAGCGGCATAGGCCGGTTGAGCTACTTACAACTATATAAAAAACTGGCAGGCAAGGTTGTCAGTGTGTTTCCATATATCTCCACCTACTCTGAAGGAATATCGGGGAGCGCCTCCCCCGCCGATATGGAAACCATGTTCCAGCTGATATATCTGTTCAATACCGCTCCCCGCTTTGACATGGAGTCATACCATTCTTATATTAACCGTATTAAGGGATTCATTGAAAACCGGAGCGCCAGCCCTGAATCGGCATTTTACGATTCGTTACAAGTTACTATGGCACAGTATCACCCGAGGGAACGTCCCTGGTCTTTCAGCCTGATCGATGATATACATCCGGAGAGGATCTATGATATCTACACATCACGGTTCCAAAACAACGATGCATTCACCTATGTCCTGGTGGGTAACTTCAATCCTGAAACCATCAGGCCAT
>JAXDBV010000063.1:0-4374 GCA_034678415.1 Bacteroidales bacterium | reverse complement strand
GTCAAAAGGAGAAGGCAAGAACGCTTGCCGAGGGTATTATTGCGTTCCAGAAAGCGGACCTGGATTACTTCTTTTCCATGCCGTCACGACAGTTCATATCCGTTGATTATGAAACCAGGGTTGCCTTACAACTGATGCAGGAAGTGTTGCAATTGTTACATAAGGAAGGAGAAGAAGAAATGGTAACTCGCTTTGAACCCGAGTTCAACCAGTACTACATGCGATATATGCAAAAGTCCGGAAAACAGAGGCCTACCGGATAAGCTGTTCCATTGCCTGCTGCATGTACATCATGTGGTTTGAGCAACCGCCTGGAACCTGACAGAAAAAGAGGATATTCACTCCTGGTTCACCGCTATTTCGGATGGCAATCCGATAAGTTCCCTTATAGAATACCCTATTGAAATGAGGACGAACCTCAAGGCCTGCGGGTTGACAACCATATTTTTCAGGCAATACTGTCCGGAGCGCTGCGATTAAACTACACCTAAGTGATTCCCAGCTTTTTAGCAATCTTCTCAGGGATAGCATCCTTGTGAACCATGCAGTTGGTGGTTCGAAGCTGTACATAGGGCGATGACACGAAAATAAACCCGTCGTACTTACCGGTTATCCCCCAGGAGTTTTTCACCTTGTAGAAGGTATTTCCTTCCTGGTCGACGGCCATCCCGACAATATGCATCCCGTGATCATCGGTGGTGGAGTAATTATCATACTCCCTCTGTCTCAACTCCTGAGTTATGACTTTTTGTGGATGGGGACCTTTAAAGACCTGAACTGCTTCTTCCTCCGACATCTCGTTCCATCCTTTCAGGGGAACGATGGCCACACCTTCCTTCATGGAGAAACCTTTGTCGCTCACATCGCTGGCCCAGGCGACGGAATAACCTGTCATCACCGCATTGTCAATCACTTCCATGAACTCATCCAGCGGCAGGTTATAGCATGTTCCTGCCGACCAGTTGTCGGGTACATCGAGAACGAAGGGCTGATAAAAAGGATGGTGGCTGAAAGAGGAGAGAATGATGTACTCATCGGGATCGATACCCAGTGCCTCACTGAATCCCGCGGGTGTATACATCCTGCCTTCCCAGGTAAATTCAGCGGGTATCTGCCCGAGGTAGGCATCAAGGATGCCATCCAGCCCGGCAGGCCATGCCGTGGTTAATGTCCGGTTTTTAAGCACCCCGTCCATATAACCTTTCAGGGCTGCATCCAGCTCCCTGTGGTTATGACTGAATTCACCGTAGTTGAGACCTGGGTAAATTTCCTCAGGTACCAGGCCATATTCCCGGCATATGTTAATAACATCATGATACTCGCCTCCACCGGCAAAAGCACAGGTACCATGCATCCTGGCATAGCGCTCGGCTTTCTCCTTATAGGTAAGCCTGACAATATACATCTCCGAAAGATCACACACTTTTTTTCCCATACGCATCAGTTCCGACTCAAGGAAAGAAATACCGGAAAAGCTCCAGCAGGTGGATGTGGATGCCTGATTCTTTACCGGTGTGCAGGATAGCTCTTTCTTTAAGGTAAAATTATATCCGGTGGGCTGACTGTATATAGTGTATCCTAATGCCAGAATACAAAGTGTAAGAAAGAATAGCTTTTTCATGGTTGCTTCATTTTGGTTTTATAAAAGTGAAATTATTAAAACCCTGTGGATTATTAGATGTTTTTTAGAACATGAGATATATTTCCCGAAAATGTTTGTAAAGAAAAAAACCTTATCTTAAAACGGATTTTACAGAAGAAAATCACACGTATTATGAAAACATCGAATACTGAAAAATTCTGGAATATTTTATCACTGCTGGTATATGCCTTTCTGGTGGTGGTCATTGGCCGTATGCTCAGCCATAGAGGTATTCATCCGATGCAGATACCGGTATGGGAGTGGATCATTATGGTGATGGCCACCTACCGAATGACCCGGTTACTGGTTTATGACAAGATATTCAAATTTTTCAGGGATCTGACAAGGATAAGCTACACCCACGGTTTCTTCGTTTCCATGAAAAACCTGATTACCTGTCCATGGTGTGCTGGGATCTGGGCAGCCATGATGGTTGTTTGCCTTGAGTTTCTGATTCCTTACGGGATATGGCTGAATTACTTGCTGGCAGTTGCAGGAGCCGGCACAATGATACTGGTAACCACGAATATCCTGGGATTATCGGCAGAGAAAAAGCAGATGGAGGTGATGAAAGAGCGGAGGTTTGATCATGAATAAGTACACTGCATGAAAGAGCGTCCACCGACAGGTTTCTTTGACGGGACCAGTGCCCCGGTTATTCTCAGACAGCCTGAGGCAAGGAGGCTCTTTGCCGATCAGCATGTAGAATTAGTCTGGATGCATCTTTTGCCCGGGGAGTCCATTGCAGGGCATATCAATCCCCTCCGGGTGATATTTTATGTTCTCGAGGGGGAGGGGACCTTATCCCTTTCAGGCATGCAAATAAAGCTGAAGCCCACACAGGGTATCCCCGTTGAGAGAAATGTGATGAGGGCATGGCATAACCATGGGAAGACTCCCCTCCGCTTACTGGTCATAAAGGAATTGGATACAACCGTTGCGGTTCAGAAGAACGCAAATGAATGATTACCACAGATGTATAACTTATGTGTAAAGGGTATGAATCAGTATACGGGGTGGTGATGATAAATATTTAAAGTGTGATGATACTGTTCATGCAAGCATTTTGAATGATGTATGGCTATTTCAGGTTTTTCATTCCTCCCCCGAGCTGGAGTTTTCCGGTGCTCATTGTCGTGGCAGTTTTAGCCGGTCTGGTGGTGTATTTATTTTTTATTTCAAGAGCGTCGTCCTATCTTTCTGACAAGCCGGAGGCCTGCGTGAACTGTCACATCATGGCGCCGCAATATGCCACATGGAGCCACAGCAGTCACAGGGAATGGACGCATTGTAATGACTGTCATGTGCCTCATAACAATATCGTTAATAAATATTACTTTAAAGCGAAAGATGGACTGCGCCATGCCACCATCTTCACCCTCCGGCGCGAGCCGCAGGTGATCTTTGCCCATGAACCCAGCCAGAATGTAGTGCAGGGAAACTGCCTGCGATGTCATGATCCGCTCATGGATCATTTCCGGTACCGTTCCGGTACCGGTGCCCGGCTGGAATACATCAAGGAACGTCACTGCTGGGATTGTCATCGTGAGGTACCTCACGGAAGGGTGAACAGTCTTACCAGCGTACCGAACGCCCGTGTGCCGCTTCCCTCCAGCCCGGTACCGGGCTGGCTCAGGCCATATGTTAAAACAAACACAAAAAACCGTTTGCAAAAATGAAATCAATTCAGGAGATTATTCAGAACAAGCCATGGGTTGCCTGGATTCTCTTTACCGCTACCCTTATCATTGTCTTCCTGCTTGGTCTGCTGGCCTCATCGATCATGGAACGGAGGGCGGAAGCGGTATTTGCCTACCAGCCCCAGACAAATATAAGTGATTATGAGCCGCGAAACCAGGTATGGGGACAGTATTACCCAAAGGAATACAACTCGTATCTTCGGACTGGTGATACCACATTCAGCAGCAGGTATGGCGGCAGTTCCACCATTGATATGCTGGCAGTCGACCCACGGCTGGTTATCCTCTGGTCAGGATACAGCTTCTCCAAGGATTACCGGCAATCACGGGGACATTACCATGCGATAAACGATATTTACTCCACCCTTCGTACCGGGGCGCCCATGTCACCGGAAGAAGGACCTCAACCGGCTACCTGCTGGACATGCAAAAGTCCCGATGTGCCGCGCATGATGAGCCGTACAGGTGCCGCTGAATTCTATAAAGCAAGATGGGCTGCCTGGGGTGATGAGATTGTAAACCCCATCGGTTGTGCCGATTGCCACGATCCTGCCACCATGAACCTGCGGATCAGCAGGCCCGCACTGATCGAAGCTTTTCAACGGCAGGAGAAGGATATCAATAAGGTATCACACCAGGAAATGCGTTCACTGGTATGTGCTCAATGCCATGTGGAGTATTATTTCAAAGGGAAAGAAGCATTCCTGACCTTTCCGTGGGACAAGGGCTTTACGGCCGAAGCAATGGAGAGATATTACGATGACGCAGGATTCACCGACTGGGTCCACGCTATTAGCAAGACTCCCATGTTGAAAGCACAGCATCCCGATTATGAGACATTTATAACCGGTATCCATGCTGACAGGGGCGTGGCCTGTGCTGATTGTCATATGCCATATAAGAGTGAAGGCGGAGTGAAGTTTACAGATCACCATGTACAGAGTCCGCTGAACAACATTGCGAATTCATGCCAGGTGTGTCACAGGGAGGAGACCTCAAATCTTCTGAAAAATGTTTATATGAGGCAGGAGC
>JAXDBV010000062.1:0-7490 GCA_034678415.1 Bacteroidales bacterium | reverse complement strand
ATGGCTACCATTATTCTTGCATTGCTGGTCCTTGGTTATAAATGGCTGGTTGCATAAACAATTTTTATCCTATGAACTATTTTCTCATTGCCGGTGAGGCATCCGGCGACCTCCAGGCAGCGCAGCTGATGCGGTTCATCAGGTTCAAGGATCCTGATGCCGAGTTCCGTTGCGTGGGTGGTGAACAGATGCAGGCCAGGGGCGGCCGCCTGCTGAAACATTATCGTGACCTCGCTTTCATGGGCTTGTTTGACGTCATAGCCCACCTCGGAACAATCTTCTCTGCCATGCGGATGGTGAAGAAGGAACTGACCTCCAATCCTCCCGACATCCTGATCCTTGTCGACTATGCAGGGTTCAACATGCGCATCGCCCGTTATGCGCATAAACTTAATATCAGGGTTTTCTACTTTATCTCACCAAAGATTTGGGCTTGGAACCGGTCAAGAGTGCATGCGGTGAAACGGTTCGTTGAACGTATGTTCGTTATCCTCCCCTTTGAAGTGGATTTCTACGCTTCCTATGGATACAAGGCCGACTATGTTGGGAATCCCCTGGTGGATAAGATCAGTGAAGACCTTCCCTCCCTGCCGGTAAAGGAGGAGTTCATCAGAAAGTATAACCTGGACGGCCGTCCTGTCATTGCCGTCCTGCCCGGGAGCAGGATACAGGAGGTGAAGAGAATGCTTCCGCTGATGGTGAAAATGACGACGTATTTTCCGGCATTCCAGTTTATCATCGCCGGCACCTCGTCACTGCCACTGTCATTATACGAGAAAATCATCAGGGGGTACGATATCAGGCTGATCATCAATGATACATACACTATACTGCGACATGCAACAGCGGCACTGGTAACCTCGGGCACGGCAACCCTTGAAGCAGCCCTGTTCCGCGTGCCCGAAGTGGTATGTTATGCCGTGTCGCGACTGACATACCTGATAGGCAGGCCCCTGGTAAAGGTAAAATATATCTCCCTGCCGAACCTGATCATAGACCGGCCCGTGGTGAAAGAGCTGATACAGCACCATATGAACGAAAAAAACATGAGGGCAGAACTGGAAAACCTGCTGCCTCCATCCGCATACCGCGATACCATGCTGAGCGAATTCGATGATCTGATCGATAAGATGGGGAATCCCGGTGCCGCGGAACGGGTTGCCGGACTCATGTTCGATGCCCTCAGAACAGCCCGGTAGCCCGGGTAACGATTGCTGATGATCATGACCAAACGATTGCTGTCTGCTTTTTTACTGCTCTGCCCTTCATTATTGTCTTCCTCTCAACCACTGGAAATCGGCCTTTTGTATGAAAAGATTGTCGGGGCGATTATACTGACAGCGGAGAAAGGTGACTATATCCTTTCTACTGGCGGAAACGATTCAATGGCGGTTGCACGGGGATACAATATTTATATCCGGCAGCATGGTGATTCGCTGTACGTCAAGAGTGCCGGCCGGCCGGGAAAGATCACGGGACAAGCGTTCTTTAAACGACGCAGCCCCGAAGGATATTTTTCCCTGCGCCCGGTAATTCCCCGGCTCCCTGTATCGCTCTATGATGATGATCTTATGGTGTTCTGCGCAAGCGGCGGACTGGTACTTGTAAACAGGATCGGAATGGAAAAATATGTGGCGGCGGTGGTGAGAGCGGAAGGCGGGGCGAGGGGAGGAGATGAATACTTTAAAGCCCAGGCGGTGCTCTGCCGTACCTATGCGGTGAGAAATGCCGGACGGCACGCACCGGAAAGATTTTCCCTCTGCGATGGTGTCCACTGCCAGGCCTATCACGGGCGTATCATGGATGGCGATGCATGGTACCGTGCGGCGGAAGCAACCAGGGGACTGGTGGTGACCGGCTTCGACTCACTGCCGGTGATGGCCGTATTCCACGCATGCTGCGGAGGCGAGACACGCAGCGCTGAACAGACATGGATCAGCCGTGCAAGTCACCTGGCCTCCTTTACCGATCCATATTGCACCGGAACAAAACATTCACAATGGATTCTGAAAATACCGCTGGAACGATGGAAGTCATACCTGCATGATCACGGGTTCACACAACTGAATTTTCAGGAGGGAATTATATTTTCCCAGCCCCACAGGTTGAGATACCTCAGAACAGGAAATGACTCCATGCTCCTCGACCAGGTACGTGATGACCTTGGACTGAAATCGTCTTTCTTTGATGTGTACTGCCGGGGAAGTGAAGTGGTATTGAAGGGCCGCGGGTATGGTCATGGGGTTGGTCTGTGCCAGGAAGGAGCAATGGTAATGGCCGGCAGAGGATTCACCTTTGACCGCATCATCCGTTTTTACTACAGGGATGTGTTGATCCTTGACATGGGAAATACAAAACAGATGCATTAACCGGTTCCTTTTTGCATCATTGCTTCAACCGTTATATCGATCGTTGACGGACAGACGACAAGACAAATTATTTGAATTACGTAATTTTACGGAACGTTCATGCCGGATTTATATTAATTACGTAATTCTACCCATGATCGGGATACGAAAAAAAAGGGGACACATTCAGTGGCCCCTTTAAAGCATTCCTACTTTTTTTTCGGTTTTGCTTTTGTCTTCTTAGCTGCTTTTTTCACGGTTTTCTTTGGAGCAGCCTTCTTGGCAGTCTTCTTGGTAGCCATGTGTTGCTGATATTACACTTAGTTCCAGCCATTGGAGTGGAACTGTCTCCACAAAAAATTTTTCCGGTACGATTCCACATTCTTACGTGAAGCATTTTTATTTTTTATCAACCGTTTTTCAATCACTACATCAAAACTATTAATTAATATGTGAAAATAGAATACAAAAAATGATTGAGTTATCAACAGAAAAATTTGTAAAAATGTTGAAAACAAATTACGTAATTCTCGAGATGTCGCAATGAATGCATGTCGAAATTATGTAATTAATTGCAACGGTCGCCGGTTGGAAGAAACTCACGGAAAGCCCGTCAATCAATGAATATGGATGGCAACAGGTAACTAATCAGAGATCGGCGGCGCATCAATCAACCATTCAGAATTAGAAAACATTCATGCTGATATTGATCTCTGGGGGAAAGCATTTTTATAAAATAACCGATGTTGTTTTTATATTGTATATGTTTTCAGAGAAATCATATTTATGTAAAAATGATTAGTTCGTAAGAAAATTATGTAAATAATCCGTGGAGGATGTGAATGCATTTTTCAGAAATGAAAACCCGGTTAATTATCGATTAGAGGAATCATTGAAACGTTGATTTGCTGCAGAGAAGGAAAGGGAACTGTTACCTGTGTCGAGATGTTATACTAAATAAAAAGATCCAAAATGAAGAGGCGATGAAAGTATATAAAAAATAACGCACTTAAATAAAAGACTTTTTTTACGATCGTTTCATTAAAGAAAGTATTAAAAAATAATAATGATTTCGTTCTTAAAAAAAAGTCCGGTGTATTACATTTTTTTACCGTCGAGGATGTGGAGATGAGTTTTTCCAAAATCCATAGTGCACTTCACAGAATTGTTCAGGTACACTCATACGGGCTGCCCTCACAGGGAAGATCCAGATCAACGGCTTTGTTCAGAAGATGCGTCCCGAAAAATAAATTATTGAATTTGATGAGAGAGATTTCCATAAATCTGTTCTGTTTCTCTCCGTAATTAATTACGTAATTTGTCTGTCATGTTAATACATAAACCCGTCTACTTGCCTGCTAAGCTCCATTAAAGAAAAAAAATCATATTTTTTTAATACAAAATCCCTCAGAAAAGGAATACTGCGGTTTGCTTTCTCCCTGGTGCATAAACATTAATTATGTAATTAATGACCGGAATTGAAAAGCACGGTAATGTCATCACTGGAATATGGGAAAAGCAGGAAAAGGAGAAGCTGATTTACTGTCTGAATTGATGCCACAAGGATGAGGCCGAACGTGTTGTGAACGTGAATAAATGTGACCGGCAGGGGAGTGGAAGGATGACAGGCGGGGAAACGTAAACCGTTGCGGTAACCGTGCCTTTGTATCTCTGTCCCTGTATGCAACGTGATGTAAGTATGTATAAATGACACTCAATGATTTAGTCGGATTGTTTGTCCTCTGGATCGGCTGTTGAATTGTGTAAAATATTGACTGCGCAAATCAGTACAGGGACATTCATGCAAATGACAGTGAGCTATTAATATACTATATTGTGTGGCGGGGGGAGGAGGAATGATTATGTGGTATCAGGGATTTTTGTCCTGCCCATCCATTCCAGATTCTCACAAATACCAAAATGTTGGTGGAAGAGACGATAGTACATCAGTTCCTCCTTTGAACGGATCTGCCATCCGTTTGGCAACCGCTTGCCGCGATTGAAATCACGGTCGGTGATCCGTTGTGAGGCGTGGTCGGCAAGTATTTCAGCAATACCACCACCCTGCCAGAATTTTACTTTTGGGCGCCAAAGAACAGTATCGGGAACGAGACCCTCCATGGCTTTTCGCAGGATCCATTTCCCGGTTCCATCATATAACTTGTACCGTACGGGGATTTGCAGGGCACAGGTAACTAGCCGGCGGTCGGCAAATACCACGTGAGGGATGAGCCCATGGGCGGAAGCGCAGCGGTCAACCCTCTGTAATGCCGTGTTATGCAACCGACCTGTTATGTCGATCAGCTCATTTTCCAGCGGATGACCTTGCAGGGAGGAGAGGTAATCATACCCGGCGAACAGCTCATCGGCTACCTCACCGGTAAAGACTTCCGTGACGAAGTTCTTTGCTTCCCTGGCCGCCATGTAATTGAGAATGCTTGACCGTACAAGCAGGGCATCAAATGATTCCAGGTGAAAGATCACATCGGGAAGCACCTTCATTATTTCTTCTATACTGACAACAACTTCGTGGTGCCGGGCACCGATGAACGCAGCCGCCTCACGGGCGTAATCAAGATCGGGGGCTCCTTTCATGCCGGCAACAAAGGTGTGAAGGTGTGGTACATATTTTTTCACCAGCGCAGAGATGATGCTTGAATCGAGTCCGCCCGAGAGCCATGCCCCGGTGTTACCGGTCGTAATGCTGTCTTTCACGACTTCTTCTACCATTGTGCGGAGCTTTTCTGCCATTCGTGCCGGGTCATTTTCCGCGGGTGTTTTCTTTTCTGGCCGGAAGTATGAAACGGGCACATTATTGATCAGCCGGTGTCCGGGCAATACCTCAAATATCCGTGTTGTGGCCGGCAGCAGCGCTTTCACTTCCGATGCGAAGGCCAGGTCACCATTGCCGGTGAAACCATAGTAGAGAGGAGCCACGCCCAGCTCATCACGGGTAAGGGTTATACCGTCTCGTTTGCAGGATGCTTCCGCTTTTCTTTCCGGTCCACCCGCATCCCTCACAATGTTGTCGGATGTATCATCGGCCTGTGACGGGTGTCGCACCATGCCGATGGTTGCCGTGGCAGTCTCGTGTATCTTTTTACCGGCACCTCCCCGGTGGGCAAGCGCGCCGAGCATACGGTCAACCAGGTCTTTTTTCCCTTGTCTGTAAATACCTGCTATTCCCGGCATTGAGCCATTGTTTTAAGGGTGATATTATTGTCCCGGTCGGGGGATCGTTTTAAGCAGTCGCGCTGTACGTTCGGCTTCATACACCGGATCGCCGGTGTTTTCGTCCACGGCGTACCAGGCGCCATGGATGGATCGTGTTCTGATCCTGCCGCACAGGTGAACATTCCCCCTGAAATGGGGGGCATCGAGGAGCCCGTGCCTGATGGCGGAAGAGAGCACCACCGGGTTGCTCCACGGATCATCGCTGTATGACCTGCCATACTCACGCACAGCTTCCAGCAGTATCCTTGCCTCGCTGATGAGTTCCTCTTTCCGTTTCAGGATGGTCTGATCGGCCGATATGTCGGGCAATCCGTGCAGACAGTTACGGAGCACACCGTGCACGATCTCACAGCTCTCGATCAGTTCTTCAGGCAGAGAGGCATGATCTCCCTCGCTGAACCCCACCACGTGGTAGATATGCGGATGAAGGAACAAGGCCATGGTGGCCGAAGCGGCCAGCTGACCTTTGGCAACCGAAGGGTTGGATGAGAAATGCGGGATGCCTGCTCTCACCTCCCGGTACATGGTGAAGGATTCGTCCTCCAGTTCCTCTATCAGAGATTTTTTTGCCATCATCTTGGCGATATCCATCTGTGGGATTGTGGAGGGAGGGGTGTTCATCATGAACTGTGATACATAATAACGCACTCCCGTCTTTTTTGCGTTGTATGCCGCCAGGAAAGCCATTGTGACGGCCAGGGAGTCGTGGGCATCGCGCAGGCTCCACTGGTGGGATTCGTTCACCTCCACCGGTATGTTTTGCCGGGCGTACCATTTCATGGTTTGTTGGTTCTCAGTGATCGCATCTACGAGAGAACGATCCGATCGCCCGTCGATGACGCTATACCAGCACAGTGGGATGGCGGCCCAGGCATTATGAATGGTCTCAACGCTCATCCGGGCCCATTGGAGCAGGTCGCGCGTTCCTGAGTAGCAGCGCAGCAGGGGATAGTTGCCGGTACGTGAAGCCTCATAGATTGCTCTCAGGTCATCCGGGTTACGCACGGGCACACCTCCCGCGCCATCCTGGCTGGTGTCCATTTCGTCCTGCCTGAAGAAAAATTCCTGGGCGTTCTGATCGGTTCCCAGGGAGATCACATCCAGCACGCGTGCCCCGGCAATGGCAGCCACACCGGCAATGGTATCCTTTAAGGAAGGCCGGCCGAAATGATGGCGCAACAGCGGATATGGATACTTCTGGCGGATTCGTCCCACAAGATCCTGGGCATGCTGACTGTCCTCATCTTTTCCGGTCCCACCGGAGAGGTAGTTGATGATCTCCCCGGTGGATTCCTCGCCGTTGAACACTTTCTCGAACAGTCCCGACTCGGCGGCTACGGCGGCTACCGGAGGCGTCCCGCCAAAAATCATTCGCTGACGGGTAAGACCAGCCTTGTTCAGCTCATTCTTCAGTTCATCGAACAAGGTACGGGCCACCCCGGGAGTGAGACGGTAACTCACCGCCACGATGGTCGGCTTTTCCGTTGCCACGGCTTTTACCAGCTGAGGGACAGGGATCGCTGGTCCCAGCAGGCCGGTTTGGTAGCCTTCCGTTTCGGCAAGTTTAAGGAAATGATACAGCCCGGCCACATGCACACAGCTGCCAATAGCAGCCCCGATGATTTTTTTCATAACATTTCTCCTTTACTTCTTCTTGTTCTCCGTTTTTCTAACTTGTTCTCCTATGGCCAGCAGGCGAAGCTCACGCAAGCTCATCTTGTCGATGCCGAGCTGTTGCACTGTCCTCCCCTCTGCCCAGTAGTCGTGATTGTTAAGCATGCATGCCAGGTTGATGATGGTATTGATAGCCGGCGTTTTTATACCGAACATCTTTCCTACAGAAGCGATGGGAACCAGGCTGCATGGAACATCCTCTTCAATATATCTCATCCGCAGTGTTGAAGGAGC
>JAXDBV010000061.1:0-7867 GCA_034678415.1 Bacteroidales bacterium | reverse complement strand
ATTGCTTTTGTCCTTCACCAGGGAGATATCACCAACCACAACACCCCGCAGGAATGGGAAGTGGCTTCGGGCGCCATGAAGCTGCTTGACGGCAAGGTGCCGTACGTGATGGCCGTTGGGAATCATGTTTATGGTACAAGAGGAACGAACGATATCCGGAATAATGATCCTTTCAACACCTGGTTCCCCTATGAGAAATACAGCAAAACCCCCGGGTTCGGTGGCACGTTTGAAGTAGGCAGGATGGAAAATGTGTGGTATACATTCAAGGAAGGCGGAATAAAATGGCTGGTCATCTCACTGGAGTTTGCGCCAAGAAACAAGGTGCTCGACTGGGCGGCGGAGGTGATCAAAACCCATCCGTCACACAAAGTGATCATCAACACGCATGCATACCTCTACTCTGATGATACCCGCATGAGCCCTGAACGCGGGCATCGCTGGCTGGTGAAATTTTCCAAAATGAATATGAATATCGATACCATCGGGCCGGAAGCCGTCAATGAGGGCGAACAGATATGGGAAAAGCTCGTAAGCCAATACCCGAACGTCCTTATGGTTACCTGCGGCCACGTGCTGAACGACGGTACGGGCGTCCTGGTAAGTGAGGGAAAGCATGGCAATAAAGTTTACCAGATGCTTGCCAACTACCAGGGCTATGTGGAAGAGAGTGTGAAAGGTGGAAGCGGTTACCTGCGCATCCTCACCCTACGTCCCGCCAAAAGCACCATCTCAGTACGTACATACTCCCCCTATCTTAATGAATATAAGACCGATCCCTCTCAACAGTTTGAATTCAAGGATGTGAAATTCCGTTAATAACGGATTCCTATGCAACGATTTTCCACCGCGGATAATTCGGCCCTGCACGCCGCACCGGAGGGAAAAACAATATAAACAATTCTGTATGTAACACTTAGACTTTATATCATGAAAGTAAAACCATTCGCTCTGATGCTTTTCCTCCTGATACTTGCCTGTTCATGTGGAAACAGGAATGAAAGCGGCATTGACGGCCTCCCTGTGATAAAGCCGGCCAGCACCTCAGGCTTCTCAAACGGGGGATGGAATTTCGACAGGTATGCTGATCTGGAACCGCTGGCTGCCGGGAAATCAATCGTGATTGCCGATCTGCAAGGACCGGGGATTATTACGCATATCCATACCACGCGGCACAAGCCGAAAGAGCTGTTTGCCAGGGGTATAGTGCTGATCATCTACTTCGATGACGCCCCCGAACCCGCCGTCTGCTGTCCGCTGGCCGACTTCTTCGGTGACGGATGCAACGGGAACAGCATGGACTTCACATCCAACATGATTGAATGTGCCCCGTGGAGCTATAATGCATATATCCCCATGCCCTTCAGGAAAAACGCCAGGGTGATCCTCAGGAACGACACGGAAAAAAATGCTTCCAACTACAGCTACGTGGAGTGGGAAAAACTACCGAAATGGCAAAACGATTTCGGTTATTTCCATGCCACATACCAGAGGAAAGCATTCCAGCTCGATTCAACCACCAACATCTCCTTCTTCAAAGTGCAGGGACAAGGACATATCCTCGGCCGCCAGTTCAGCATAACAACCGATGAACCGATCTACAGGGATAAGTTCACATTCATCATGGAGGGGAACAATGAAATTACCATCGACGGGAAAGAAAGGGCGTTTGACTACCTCGGAACGGAAGATTCATATACCTTCAGCTGGGGCTTCAGGAACGTGTTCGCCGGACTCCATGCCGGCATGCCCCTGATCGAGAAAGGCGATACTAGTTACCTGTCCATTTACCGGTTCCACGACCATATGCCTATACGGTTTAACAGGGAAATGGAATGGAGGATCAACTGGGAATATGAATTTCAGAATGCAACGGAATTCAGGGCTAAGATGAAAGAGGCGCTGAAGAACGGGGGATGCAATGTTGATTATGCAACGGTATTCTATTGGTACCAGGATAAGCCCGGAGGTTACATTCACGATCCATTGCCTCCGGTACAGGAAAGGCAAATACGATTTATCAAAAAAGTCGAAGGAAATTCAGGTAAGGAATAAAATACCTTCAACGGCTTTTTAAAAATTGCCGGGATGCCTGCTGAGGCAGTATGATTATTATTCAGCCTGGCGTGCATAGGTTATACGCGCGGATTGCGGCAGCAAAAAAAGGGCAGTGTCAGCGCTTATTGGTATTATTCTTTATTTTAAGTAAGAGTAGTACTTTATCATATTATTGAGTTCATTGCTTATTTCATCTACCAGGGATTTCGGCATATTGACCCTTACATCGGATCCCATTCCAAGCAGAATGGCTTTCAGCTCATACGTTGGATGCACCTTCAGGCTGAAGATAATTTCATCCCCTTTTTCCTCTATTACTCTCTGCGATTCATGGATGGGCTGGGTTATAAGATAGTGTGCCTGGTCTTTTTTCACGGTAATGACGATCTCCGGCGGTTCTCCCATGGGGGCGATCACCCCTATCGTGTTCCGGAAATAACTTGCCGAATCGAAGTTCTTATCAATGAATGGTCGGTCATGTTCCTCCAAACCAACAATCCTGTCAAGCCCGTACATCCGCATTTCCTGGTACTCATTGTTCAGTCCGATAACATACCATCGGTTGCGGTATTCCTTCAACAGATAGGGATGCAGGATCACTTTAAAAGGTTTAGATGCCCAAAAAGCATGGTACATCAGTGAGATCACCTGTTTCTTACTGATGGCCTCCACCAGGGGCTGCAGAAACTCGCTTCCGCGTGTCAGGGGCATCTTTTCAAATTCAATGAAAGGATACGCAGGCTGATCCTGTTGCATCTTTTGGATAGTTACTGCATCAACGATCTTCTGTACAGCACCCCGGAAACGCGAGAAGATATCAATGTTGCCATACTGCTCCAGCATGCTTGCCGAAAAGGTAAGGGCATCCAGTTCCTCGTGACTCAGCGGAAGCTTGTCAATGGAATATTCCGGATCACCATAATAATAGCATCCCCTGTTCCTGTCGAATTTTATCGGGGCATTATATCCCAGGCCGCTGTCATACCTCATGTCATGGATGTCCTGGTCAATTGTCCTGGCACCGATCGGGGAGATATCAAGTGCTTTCTCACAGGCTTTGATGAGTTGCTCTTTGCTGCAATATCGGTAATCCAGAAGACAGCGATTGATCACCCGGTACCTGATAAGCGCATATTTGTTACGGGGCATAACGCAAAATCTGAACTATCTAATTTACAAAATAATCATTTGTGGAGGTATATTATATTCCACATTAAACTTGGTGATAGATGCCAGATATGAAAACTACGCGGCTACTCGTTTACACAAAATATTGTACACGCTCGATTTATATCCTAATAGAAAAATATTACTTCCTTTAATTCCCATCCTCATCATCCCGTACCGTTCACCGGGCCAAATTCTCCCCACACCTAATCTTTCCTGTACACGGGGTATATATCTTTGCGTATGTTTTTATATTCGATGGTTGTCAGGTCGGCGGGGCCGAGTCCCGGGGCATCCACCAAAATGATTTCCCCCGCCAGGCCGTTCTCATAAAAACCGATCCTGAAATGCACCCTTGATTTAAGTACAATAATATCGATGTCATCCAAGTCAAGCCCCAGGCGATCAAGTATTGCCGTATTGGTTACCTGTTGCAGATCAGGGGTGATGATCACGGTGTTGTTCCTGCCGAACCTCACCAGGGCCACCTTGTCAAACCGGTTGTATTTATCGAAATATTCAAGCGTGCCCCTGATGGCTACCGGCTCACCCGCGTATGTATCGGCATAGCCGCCCACCATAATATCAACACTGTCGCCGGCTTTCCTGCCCGACTGCACCATCCTGTCAATAAGCTTTTTATCCGCTATGCTGGCAATGCAGAAATTTGCGGCGTCCTGTCTTATCAGTTCGGCCAGGATATGGGTTGAGTTGCCGGTTCTGTCGCTATGGTCGGCCAGCACCACCGGTGTTTTCCCTGCCTCTGCCGCTTCGATGCCGAGGCGCACTCCTTCGGCCGTTCCCGGCAGTCTCTTCCCCGCAAAGTCGTGCCTCATCCTCCAGATAAAGTCGCTCATGTCATCGGCAATACTGTCGGCTAGGTTCTGGTCGTTGTTTGTTATGACCATCACCGTGGCTCCTGCATCCGGCACATCAGCATAGGCAAAACCGAAAGCGACCGACACATAAACGCCCGGCACACGGTCTTCCCAGCGCCTCGCCTTTTCCATGATCTCCATGGCAGGAGACACCCCCGTGTCCTGGAATACGCTGGGAGTGATGATCCCCGGTTTCCGTGTGGCCATCACCGGCTTATATTTCCCCCTGAGCGTGTTTACCATCAGCCTGGCGGCTCTCTCTCCCTGGTAGTAGGCATCGTAATGCGGATATCTCTTCACAATGATTACGCCGGTGGCAACATCGGTCAGCTCATGGTCCTCGTTGGCATGCAGGTCAAGGGTCACCATCACCGGTATGTCCCCGGCTACCTCACGGATCCTCCTGACAATCTCAGCCTCGGGCTTCGGAATCCCCGTCACTGCCATGGCGCCGTGAAGCGACAGGTATATTCCGTCAAAAGGTCCGTGCCTCCGGATATCATCCTGCATGGCGCCAGTATATTTGTCAAATGCCTCCCTTGTTATCCAGCTTCCGGAGCTTCCCCCGAAAGCCTCCCCCGGTGAAGTTAAGCCCTCAAGCTCCACACCACCATACTCCTGTATGCGATCCGCAAACCCTTTGATGAATGCGTTGGCGTTCAACACTTCGTCGCCTGTAAGGGGCGCATCGTAATATTCAAACTCCTCAACACCCGTCGGTTGAGGACAAAACGTGCATGTCTCATGGATGAAACTTGCGATACCAATCCTGAATTCCTTGTTTTTTAATTGTTTTTCATCGTGACATGAAAAAAGAAGAAGGAACGAAACACATGCGATGATTGTTCTTTTCATACTTTAAAAAGTCCTGTCAAAGGGGAAAGATAAGAATATTGGATCATAACCTGCACCCCTGTACAAGGATTTTATTGCATATGCCGGATTATACCGTTCCTGTATCCTGTCACTCATATCATCCCTGCCGGTTTTTTTCCCCGCAAGTGATGAAGCCCTGGCGGCTGCCTGTTTGTGCTTTGTCCTATCAGGAGGCATTTCGGCAGGAGCATGATGTTCTTTCCCTTACTGCAGCATCATCAGCGATGATACCGGCCTATACCGGATTAACCGGGATCAGTGTAACGAATTCAGGTTATATATATCATGTGATATACTATATTGGTCTGCCTGCACTTCGGGCAAAATATGACATGGTCACGGCTGAGCTGACCTCCACAATCACACCTCAGCGTGCTCTCATCGAAATGTTCATTCTGGTGTCGTTCTATGCCATGGAACTTCCCGCATTGCCGGCACTGGTAACCGGTTCGTGACCATCTGTTTTCACCAAACCCGTGAATGAAGGCTGTCACTTCCTCAGTGTATCCGCAGATGAGGCAGGATATACTGCCATGCCCTCCCATGGTTTGAAAATATAACCCTGGTTCTTTTTTATCTGCAGTTGTCACGGCAGATTTTTTTCCCTTCCCATAGCGTTCAGGGTATACGCCGTATTCAACCAGGCATATGACAACAGCGGGAAACCAAAGTACAACAACAAGCAGCCTCAGTATTGTCTCCAGGAGAAAAACCAGCCATCTCTTCCTGACACGGCACGGGTTATCAAAATTACCTTGGACATCGCGATGCTTTAACTCGGACAGAACATTTCTCAGATCGCGAATAAAAGGACCGCAAAAATTGAACACGATACCTATAACGACATAGATGCAAAGAAAGATGAGGAAAGAACTCATTACCGTAAATTTTTAATAGCTCTGCAAATGGGATACCAATAATTTTGCTGTCGGGTATTTCGGGCAACGATTATTTATTTTCAACGTTATATATTGGCACTTCCCGGTATTATTGCTCCCTGATCTTGTACTTCCTCATCTTATTCATCAGGGTATTATAAGACTTATAACCCAGCGCCAACCAGGCCTGCCGTTTGTTCCCCTTTTTCAGTTGCAGCACCTTTTCGATATGGGCTTTTTCCACATCGTTCCATTTCAGCGATTCGTCGGCCGGCAGGGATGTCATGCGTTGAGGGATATCTTTCATCGTTACGGTCCCTTCACAGAAGACATACCATGACTCGACCATGTTTTCCAGTTCCCTCACATTGCCGGGCCAGGGATAACTACGTATGAACTGCCTCACCTCCCTGTCAGGCTTCAACAGTGTTTTCTTCTTCAGCTGTTTACGTTTTGCTTCAAGGAAATAATCGAGATATTGTTCTATTTCACCAGGCCCGCGCTCTATGAGGCCGGGCACTTCAATTTCAGAGGCTGCCAGCCGGTAATACAGATCCCACCTGAACTTCCCCTGGCGGCACAGGTCAACAAGATTCCTGTTGGTGGCCGCTATGATCCGTACGTCAACCCTATGACTCTGTCCCCCCACAGGCTGTATCTCCTTCTCCTGTATTACCCTCAGCAGGGTCTGTTGCATGTAAGGGCAGATATCTCCTATCTCGTCAAGGAATATGGTGCCGCCCTCCGCCCGGTCGAACAGCCCGGGGGTATCCTTATCCGCCCCGGTGAAGGCTCCCTTCTTATAACCGAACAGTCGCGACTCCAGGAGGTTTTCGGCAAAGGCGGAGCAGTTCACCGCGACGAACGGTTTACCCCTTCGTGCAGAGGCGTTGTGCAGGTACCTGGCTACCACCTCCTTGCCGGTGCCTGTCTCGCCGAGGATGACCGCCGTCACCTGGTCTGTCTCGGCTATCTTCGCCGCCCGCCCGAACACCGGCTCCAGGGAAGGGGTGATAAGGAAATCCTCCTCCTCCCCCGCCTTGTCCAGCCTCTCCTCGCGCAGGATCACCGTGTGCGGTATATCCGTCCTTTCAACATCGATCGTCAACAGCTCCGACCGGCCGGTCCTGCTGTTCCTCGCCGGACGGGTCTGTACCAGCCGCGTATTGAGACCCAGGCTGCTGTGAAGAATATACCACACCACCTGCATGATGGAAGTGCCGGGAGAAAAGAAAATGGTGATCTCTTCTTCCTTCATCCTCTCCAGCAATACCTGTACTTTCTGTTTTACCTCATTGATGTCAATGACATCCGAAATCTCCATATTCCTCACCTCGATCTTTCTCCGGCCGAACGCATCGCTGATCGCTTCCTTCAGCTTCTCCCCATATTCCCTGTCATGCGCATTACTGCACAACAGTACATGACGGTCATGATCATTATAGAAATATTTGTGGAAGAGGAAGGTGGGCCCTTCAAGATTCAATCCCCTGATCTTGTTATTCTCCCACTTCAGGTCATTGTTCCGTGCAAGCCAGGATATTAGAGTTTTCATTATATGTCATAATTTGATATAAATATACAAATTTTGAATAATACCAGTCAATACAAAATGAATTTATTCATGGTAAAACATGAAATGTATATTTTTCTCAATAACGTTAATAAGTATTCCACATGAAGTCGAAGAGATACAGATTTTATAAAGCTTACAATGGCAGGTTGTTCATATATCTGCCGGAATTGGAAGGAAGTAAAAACGACCTGGAGACGGCGTGCGGTGCAGATGATATGCTTGATTTTGTCTCGAAACGAAAAAATGTGGTCTGGCTGAAAATGTCTGTCAGAAAGTTCCGGGATTGTACTGTTTCTGATTTTATGGATTATTCACCTGACGAGCTGTATGGAGCCAATTAACTGCCGGAGAAATACCGGGGTAAGAAATCAAATACATAATATGCGGCTCTGTGGTGTTACCCGTTTTCTGGTTGGCAGGTTTCCGAAGAAAAT
>JAXDBV010000060.1:0-2690 GCA_034678415.1 Bacteroidales bacterium | reverse complement strand
GACCTCCCAATCCACCCCCTCCTTCCTGTCCTTCAGCACTATCCCCGCCTTCTTGAGCTCGTCGCGTATCTTGTCCGACGTCCTGAAATCCTTATTCTCCCTTGCCTCCTGCCTCAATCCTATTATTATCTTCATCAGCTCGCCTGTCAGTTTCTCGTTGCCTTTTGCTTCAGCTTCATCCCTCAGGCCGAGGATGTCGAAGACAAAGGTCCTGAAAAAGCTCTTCAGAGCATCAATATCGGAAGCGTTGAGAGTTTCGTTCCCGTCGTTCACTGAGTTTATATATCTCACTCCTTCAAACAGGCACGACAGCAGTCCCGGGGTGTTAAGGTCGTCGTTCATTGCGTCGTAGCATTTTTCGCGCAGTGATTTGATATCAAGGGATGATTCCGGGGAAGCTTTCAGTTTCTCTGCCAGGGTGGCTGCGTTCATCAGTTTCTGCAGGCCTTTTTCAGAAGCCTTGAGTGCATCGTTTGAGAAATCCACAGTGCTCCTGTAGTGTGCCTGGAGTATGAAGAACCTGATAGTCATGGGGCTGTATGCCTGGTCCAGCATGGGATGATCTCCGCTGAAGAGCTGGTCGAGGGTGATGAAGTTACCCAGCGACCGCGCCATTTTCTGGCCGTTGATCGTTATCATGTTGTTGTGGATCCAGTATCTCACCGATTCTTTTCCCTTGGCGGCGGCCGACTGCGCTATCTCACATTCATGGTGAGGGAAGAGGAGGTCCATGCCGCCCCCGTGGATATCGAATTCTTCTCCAAGATATTTCGTGCTCATAGTGGAGCATTCGAGGTGCCACCCAGGGAAGCCGGTGCTCCATGGCGACGGCCATTTCATAAGGTGCTCGGGAGATGCTTTCTTCCACAGTGCAAAGTCGAAGGGACTGTGTTTCTCGTCCTGTCCCTCGAGTGATCGCGTATTGATTTGCAGTTCATCGAGCACCCTCCCGGAAAGCTTGCCGTATGGGTATGATTTACTATATTTTACAACATCGAAATATACCGATCCGTTCACCTCGTAGGCATAACCTTTATCCAGGATCTCCCTGATGAATTCCTGCTGTTCTATTATATGTCCGGTTGCCCGCGGTTCTATTGATGGCTTGAGGGTATTGAGCTGGTCCATGTTTCTGTGGAAGGTGTTCATGTATTTCTGCACTACTTCCATTGGTTCAAGATGTTCAAGCCTGGCTTTCCTGGCGATTTTATCCTCGCCTTCGTCAGCGTCATTTTCGAGATGTCCCACGTCGGTGATGTTCCTTACGTACCTGACCTTATATCCCAGGTGAGCAAGGTATCGGTATAGCAGGTCGAAAGTGATGGCAGGGCGGGCGTGTCCGAGGTGTGCGTCGCTGTACACTGTCGGTCCGCAGACGTACATTCCCGTCATGGGGGGGTGAAGAGGTTTGAACAGCTCTTTCTGTTTTGACAGGCTGTTGTATAATATCAGTTTATTCTGCATCAGGGATGGTTCTTTCCGGCAAAAATAAACTAAAAATGTCGCATGCCAACGACTGTTACTCCGTTTTTCCAATCCAGGCCGGCTCTTTCCCCTTCCCCTTTGCTTCAGTCCGGGTACTTCGGGTCACCGTCACCTTCTCTATGAGCACCATCCTGCTCCACGGGCTTCAGCCCGTGGGTCAGCGAGCGCCTCCGGGCTGAAGCCCGGAGGCTGGGGCCGCCCTCCCGACCACCACCTGTCTCCCGAACAACATCCCCTAATCCCTCTGAAATTCGGGGTTAGGGGATGTTGCTCACGAGGCAGGGGGTGGCTGTAGGTGCCGGTTGATTGCCAGGTTCACCTGACGAGGATAACGTATCTCAGGGAGGCACCCCTCGTTGCGAAGCAGAGAGGGGCCGGGGGTGAGTTCATTCCAACTGTGGTGGACGGGAGCCCAAGGGCTTCATTCCGAAGACCTTAAACCTCTCCCATCCCCCCCAGACCTCCACTTTAACCGGGAGTCTCTTCCGGTGATGATGCCTGTCACTTCATGACAGTGATATATTTTTGCATTTTCCAATTTCCTTCATACCTTTGCATCCGCAAATAAACCATCCCTCTCTCTTGAAGATGTTTGGTTTTTATTAAGAAGGGCGGAGAGATTAGGCTCCCTGAAACCCTGGCAACCGCTGAACCTGCCCTGCATATCAGGAAAGGCCGGCAAAGGTGCCAAAACCTAATCCCGGGATACCGGGAGATGATAAAAATAAACAAGGTGAAATGAACATATTTTATTCTGTATCCACTTACCAAATTACCGGCCTCATGCCTATGGGCATGAACTGATGCCTTTATTCCTGATGTCAACATCATGGCACCCGGCAACCTCCAGGACTTTTTCTCAGATATACAAATACTTCTATCGGCACGATTGCAGAATCGCAGAGTTGCAGAATCGCAGAATAAATGTTGAAGGAGTTTAATGAGTTGAACGGGTTGAAGATAACTGAAAAGCACTAAAATAACGGTAAAAAGGATTGCAGAATTGCAGAATTGCAGAATCGCAGAATTAAGAAAATACCGGGTATTAGAAGCTAATTACTTCTTGCGTGGTGGAAGAAGATGTTCCAGAGTGAGCGGAAGAAGTACCTGGTATCGGTTAGGAGGGGTTTTCTGTCGAAGGAGTTGAGGTAGCGGAGTTCGGAATCCTGTATCTCATCGAGGCCGTCGGGCATGTCGGCGTAGAA
>JAXDBV010000059.1:0-21727 GCA_034678415.1 Bacteroidales bacterium | reverse complement strand
GGCGGCATAGGTTTTTATGTTATCCCATCCGCCCGCCTCAAATCCTTCCACTCTTTCCTCCCTCACGTTCTCCAGACTGTATTCTTTCAGTATTTGCATGGCGATGATGTTCCCCCGTTCTGCTCCCCTCGAGGCGGAGAGCCTGGGCCCAGCAAGATCAGTCATCCGGAAGGCCAGGTCTTCAATCTGTGAATTATGCAACCCCTCATGTCTTATCTTGTCAGTGATGCACGGATCAACAGCTTCGACTTGTCCGGCAAGACGTGACGGCAGGAACAAGGCCAGGCAGAGGATCCCGTGAACGATTGTCTTCATAAGAATCACAATGAATGGTTAATGATGAATGCACCTATTTTCTAAGGGAAAGCATAACAACCGATTTTGAAGGCATGCGAATCGTTAATGTATTTCCCGACAAGGTAACATCTTTAAACGGTTCAGGTTTTACTATTTCAGGATTTTCAAAGCTGTTATGAGAGGTAACATGTGGTGCGGTAAGCACTTCCCCGGTAACTTTTGTGTATGTTTCTCCCACCAGATAACAACGGATGTTTATCATCTCGTTTGGTTTGACATTTGCCAGGGTGATATGCACCACACCATCCTCGTTGACGGATGCTGAGGCCGATATAGCAGGAATACTGACATCTTTAATGTCCTGGTATTTAAAGGTATAATTCTCACATTTCATATCCATAGGCAACAGGTATGCATCGTGGTGAACCCTGAACATTTTATAGGTATAATAGGTAGGGGTCAGTATCATTTTGTCACCTTCCGTGAGAATCAGTGCCTGTAACACATTCACTGTCTGAGCCAGGTTTGCCATTTTAACCCTTTCAGCATGTTTGTTGAAAATATTCAGACCGATAGCTGCACTTATGGCATCCCTGATGGTATTCTGCTGATACAGAAAGCTGGGATTGGTTCCCGGTTCGGGTCTGTACCAGTTTCCCCATTCGTCAACGAAGAGAGCCACTTTCCCTCTTGGATCATACCGCTTCATGATATTGATGTGTCCGGTAATGACATTATCGAGGTTATAATTATCGCGAAAGGTGCTGAACCATCCCCATTCATCATCATCCACGGCCACGCTCTGGATAAATGTATAATAATGCAACCCGAGGGCTTCGAAGGGGAAATGGGGACGGGGGCTTTTATGATCCATCATTACCTCCGTCCAGTTGTAATCATCACCGGCCGGGCCACAGCCAACATATACTACCTCATTTTTGCTGTAAAGGCGGGCAAATGTCCCATATCGTTTTATCTGGTCAAAATAAAAATCGGGACCCATACTACCGCCGCAGGCCCAGTTCTCGTTTCCCAGACCGAAATATTTCACCTTCCAGGGTTCGTCTCTTCCATTTTTTTTCCGCAGGTCTGTCATCGGGCTCTGAGCATCGGAAGTGAGGTATTCCATCCATTCGGCCATTTCCTGGACCGTTCCGCTCCCCAGGTTGCCACATATGTAAGCCTCGCAACCAAGCATTTCCACAAGATCCATGAATTCATGGGTGCCAAATGAATTGTCTTCTGTTACTCCTCCCCAGTATGTGTTTACAATGGCCGGCCTTGACTCTTTCGGTCCTATCCCGTCTTTCCAGTGATAGGTCTCTGCAAAACATCCTCCCGGCCACCGCAGATTGGGAATGCCTATATCTTTCAACGCATTCACAATATCATTCCGGATACCGTGAGTATTAGGAATCCTGGAGTCTTCTCCCACCCAGATACCATCATATATACATCTTCCCAGATGCTCGGAAAAATGGCCATAAATATCCTTTTCAATCTTAACCAGCGGATGATTCACTGTAATAACGATTTGGTTTTCCATCGGCTGGGCGGAAATAACGGGGCTTACCAAGAGCCCGAGGAGAATGCAATTCCATGCTTTCATATTAATTGAATTTTAAGTTGTACGAAGGTTATGGGAGTTATTTTGTTATGCGTTATATTCATCGTATACCCCTTTTGCAACGGCAGCCTGCAACCTGGCTTTTTGACCTTGAATAGCTGTCATGGCTGATAAGCCAGGTTGTACGTCTTAAGAACAGCGAATCGTATGCCCGTTAAACCGTGATACATCCTGGAACAGATCGCTATCATATACCAGGTTCTTTCAATAGCCTGGAACCGCCCCATATCTCATTTCCATCTCATTTATATCAGTGCAAATTCCGTAATTCATTTTTCCGGCCGCTGAATTCTTCATCCCCTCTCCATGACCCGGCATTGAAGATATGACACAATGCATCTTCTTTCCTTTTCACATGGTATTCCGTTTTAACATTTGACATTATTACCATTTGGACTTCAACCGGTCAATAAACCGGTATGGATATTGGTTCAGCAGGACAGTGAAATAACGAATGATACCAGGCTGGTAAAAAGTTGTCTTTAATATCCAATTCATAATATACACCTACCGTTGGATTCGGTTCGTTAAAAATTCATAACCGGTTTACTGTTTGTCGGATTCCTTGCTTTTAATATACAGCTCTCTTTGCCGATCGAGTTCCAGATCCCTTTCGTCGCCCCACAAGGAGGGATCATTGCCTTTTTTCAGGATCCATGCATCTCTCCATTTAATAATATGTTTAAAGAACAACGTGGTTTTGTGCTGCCGTTCTTCCCTGGTAAATGATCTGGGTAGACGGGAAGCCTGGTCCTGGTACCAGTATGCCACGGAAGCCAGGTCGAGGGTTTTATCATTGTCATGTCCGTGTTCAATGGTGAATATGCATGAGCGGTCGAAGTGGATGGGATCGGAAATGAAGAAACGGTATACATGGGTAAGGCCCAGCCAGCCCGTTTCATTGTTCACGCGTGCATAGCCAAAATAGGGATGACTGAACAGTTCCTTCGGGCACCAGGAAGTATTAAAGAAATCTTCTGTACCTGTCCCGTTCAGGGTGGGCAGGGTATCGCCGTCAATGAACACCATTTCATCTCCTTCACCGTACCAGTCGGTGGTAGGACAATTAACATAATACTGTATACCGACAAACTGACCTTTACCATTAATATCGGCAAACAAATAGTTTCCCTTGCCATTCTTATTTTTATCTGCACCGATCAGGAAAGCCTCCGACACCGGTTTTCCTTCAGTCACCTCATGGTTATACCATGCATGGAAACGGCCCGATCCCTCGGGTAAGCTGGTCAATTCGTAATAATCGATAATATAATATAATGCTCCTATGGGTTTCCCGGTCTGGTTTTCTATTTCAATCCTGGCGCCAGTGGCAAAAGGCATGGCAAAATAACAGACATATGCTTTGCCTCCGGAGGGAGCAACGGAGACCGGCACGCTGACAAAAGGATAGGATTCGTTCCACCCGTTGCCGAAGAAGGGGCCAAAGGGTGACTCCACCGAAGGAAACGGATTCCCGTCCCAGTACATCCGCAGAATAATATCGTTACGGCTTAGTTCCTCTGCAGCCGGTGCCAGCGTGAACCATATATGGCTGATGATCCCCGCCCCTCGAACATCCATTAAGGTAACCGTAGCCCCATCCCTGATGTTGACCAGGCAATCATCATTCCCGCCGGTTTTATCATAACTGCTGACACGTTTTGATTTTATCCCATCCTTCAGCCGGAAGAGGGAAAACATTTCATTACCAAAATCCTGAGAGAAAAGTGAACCTGCGTACAGAAACACAAGCAGTAAAATATTTATCCGTTTCATATCCAAAAGTTTATGTTTATATACTCATCATTTCGCAGGTTCTGTAACCTGTCTTCCGTTGATCATTCCATTTCCAGCATCACAACGGATTTAGCCGGCAGCGTCAGGGTTAGTATCCCGTGTTTTAGCTTGAAATCATTGAATTCAGCCGGGAAAATATTATCCGGATTTCGGAAGGTGTTATGTGAGTTCATGGCAGGGGCTGTGAGAACCCGGCCCGACACACGGCTTGCCGTATATCCCCTGAGTTCACAATCAAGATATAAAGTGTTTTCAGGATCCGGGTTACAGAGTGAAACATGTATCTTCCCGGTTTTATCCCTGGAAGCCGACACACTGACTCCGGAAATCTCCTGGGCGCCGTGCCGGTAAGGAGGGCATTCCAGGTCACAGGGAAGCAACAGGGCATCCTGGTGTACCTTATACATTTCAAACACATGGTATATCGGAGTAAGAATCATTGAATCCTCTTTGGTTTTTATCACTGACTGAAGAACATTGATCATCTGGGCAATATTCGCCATCCGAACCCGGTCGCAGTGCCGGTTCAGGATATTCAGGGTAATTCCGGCACACAGCGCATCGCGTAAAGTGTTTTCCATGTAAAGAAATACCTGTCTTGTTCCCGGATCCACGTTATGCCATGTACCCCATTCCCCTACCACCAGGCTGATGTTTTTCTCCGGATCGTATATGCTCATAATGGAATCATGTTTGTTGATCAGTTCTTCGATGAGGGTGGCTCTTTCGAGGATAGCAAACCATTCTTCTTCACCGAAATTCGTTGCCGATTCACTGAGTGACGGCCAGGACGGTTTTATGCTGAGGTGGGTACGTATGGAGGTATAATAATGGAAATCAAGACCTCCCATCCTGTAGCGGTGGGCGCCGGGACCGGCATTCTTCATCACTACGTCGGTCCATTCAAAATTATCAAACTGCGGACCTGCCGCGATCATGAACGGTGAAGAGTCGCCGACCCACTGGATAAAAGTTGAGTAGCGCTGGAACAGGTCGGAATAGTATTCGGGGCGCATGGTGCCGCCGCAGCCGTCGCTTTCATTCCCTATACCCCAGTACCTGACCCCCCACGGTTTTTCATGTCCGTTTTTCTTCCGGAGATCCGACATAGGATTTACATCATCGCTGTTCACATATTCAATCCATTGCCGCAGTTCCTGCACGGTACCGCGTCCAAGGTTACCGGTGATGAAGGGTTCGGCACCGATCATCTCACAGAAGTCCAGAAATTCATGGGTGCCGAAATGGTTGTTTTCGATGAGGGGATCATCCGGTTCATCGGGCCATACACTGGGCGGATCAGTGATATACAGAGGCCGTTTTTCTTTGGGGCCTATGCCATTCATCCAGTGGTAGGTATCGGCAAAACAACCGCCGGGCCAGCGTACAACAGGAACGTTTAGCCTGCGCAATGCCCCGACAACATCGTTGCGTATGCCGCGAGTATTGGGTATGGGCGACTCTTCCCCCACCCAGATGCCGTCGTAAATACACCGGCCGAGATGCTCAATGAAATGCCCGTAGATGTTACGATGGATGGTAAACCTCCCCCCGTCGGCATGAATAATCAGTTTGCCGGCCTGGCCAGCTGAAGAGTCAGAGGGATCAATAAAAGAGATACAAAATAGCAATCCGGGAACGATGCATATCGTCACCACAAGGTACTGTATCTTCCTCAAAGGATTTCTATGTATTGATGGCATATATCCGGTGTTTTTTATTGACCAGTAACCAGTTCCACAGCCGTGACAGAGGCCGGCGGGAAGAGGACCGGCTCATGAACGTCCAGTGTTTTTTCTTTCGGTATCAGCGGATCGTTTTTCGGATTCATGATTTCGAACGTGGGATCGGTCGACAATTCGAAAGCCTTTGCGGATTGTATTTCACAACCGGTGACACGGAGGATGGTTTTAACCGGGTTCGTCCTGCTGGTATTTACCACATGAAGGTAGATGGTATTGCCTGTACGGCTGGCCGTCACATCGAGATCGCTGTGAGTGGACGATGTTTCAAGAAATTCCTTCCCAACGTGGTGGCGGTATAAACTCATGACCTTCCCCACCGGCATGAGGTAATTCCTGCCTTCGGGAAACTGTATGATGATGGCGTTGGTCATCCAGCGTGTGCCGCAGAAATCGGCCAGGGTAGCGATCTTAAGCATGTCACCGTGCCGTTCATGGGTGTTCAGTAACCGGGCATAGGAAACACCGGCGGCCCATGATGACAGCACTTCACAGCGGTTCCTGCCGGCCAGGCTGTAGTGTGACTCCGTCAATGCAAGCTTTAATGGGGACGAACCCATGTCGTTCCTCATCTCCGCCAGTTTCTTTTCCCGTATGGCATAACCATTCATCAGCACTTCCCAGGTTGCATCGGGATCTTTACGATACTCATTATCCCGCAGGATGGAGGGATCATCGCCTTTCCTCCCCGGGTCGAAATGATGATGAAAAGCAATATAATCAAGGTATTCACCTGCAATATCCATCATTTGTTTTGCCCAGCCACTGTCGCCCCACCCGATGATCTTTATTGACGGATCCACATTCTTCATGGCTTTCGCAAATTCCACCGTTTTCTTTGCTGCCGTAACATTATCGAATCCATTGACATAGGAAGTTTCATTCCCAATCTGCCAGACGTTAATCGTTAACGGGTTTTTAAAGCCATGGCTTATCCTTCGCTTGTTCGACGGGTTATTACAGTAATCGATCCATTCGGCAGCTTCCATTGCACCGGCGGAACGCACCTCCCCTTTCTTTGTAACCGCAATGTTAAGGTCAGTTCTCCCTTCCGACTCAAAATTCACACACATGAGCGGATCGGCGCCAACCTGGTTGCAGAAATCAACAAATTCGGCCGTACCCACCTGGTTGGACTCCATTCCGAACCAAAAGGTGTTGAGCATGGGTTTTCGTTTATCCCGGGGACCAACGCCCTCCTTCCAGCGGTAATAAGCGCTGATGATCCCGCCCCAGCGGATCATGGTTGGGGACAATTTCCTTGTGATCTGTATGACATCCTCCCTCCAGCAATCCTCTGCATAATTCCAGGCGGCATCCACAGCGCATTCGGTGGCCCCCAAGGGTTCCATGAACTGCATGTACAGCCAGGGGGACAATTCAAACAGTGGCCCGGGATTTACAGTCACGGCGGACACGGAATTCCCTGAACAGGAAATGCCGGCACCTGAACCGATGACCAGGGAAGCACCTCCCAGACCAGTGATCTTCATGAACTCACGTCTTTTCACAGTTTGAACAGTTTTTATTATCAGTTATTGATCAAATTATCAAGTATCTTTCTTTTGATTGTGAAGACAGTACCATGACTGACGCCTTCGGGAAAATTTATTTTATCAGAGATATCTTCCCAGTTCACCAGGTCTTCCGACCTCATAGCGCCCATTTTACCCTCCGTGTACCGATCAAAGTATACCACCCAATATTCCCCTATCTTAATTGCGGTGGGGCCTTCACTCCAGTATTTTCCCTCCAAAGGACGGGCAGGGGGGAACGGACCGTACAGGGTTTCACTACTGATCAGGCTTATGTTCTTGTCATGAGGAGGGGAAATGTTGTATTCTTTGATGAACATGAGATACTGCTTCCCATCTTTCTGTATCGTGGCATCAATCACATCCAGGCCATGGTCATAGAACAGCTTCGTTTCGGAAAATGATAAAAAGTCTTTTGTAGTAACATAGTAAATCCTGTTATTGAACCGGTTCCCTGCAGCGCTGTCAGACGGGAATTTGCCGGGGACGGTGGAAGCCCAGAACACAAGATATTCGTTATTCCTCTCATCAAAAAATATCTCGGGAGCCCAGCAGTTTACGACATCCGGTTCGTGAGCCATGACCGGTATATATTTCTGTTCCGACCAGTAGATCAGGTCTTTTGATGAAGCATAGCCAATGCCTTTCTCGTTCCATGCCACTGTCCATACCATATGAAAGAATCCGTCGTTTCCTGCAATGATGCATGGATCCCTCATGATGTTGGATGAATCCCCGTGAAGAATAAATTGCTTGTCGTTTTTAGTGGAACCCACGGAGGGAGTGAGGAAAGATCTCCCGTTTTGAACTGATTTCCAGTCATATCCATCTGTGCTGTAGGCAAGCTTCAATCCTTCCTTATCCTTGCCCTGAACGATATATGAGAACAGATATACAGTTTCATCCGCCTGGCTGCAACCGGTGATCAGTGCGCATAAGAGGATCGCGAATGCAAGGTTGATTTTCATATCAAATACTTCCTTTAATCATTTATTGTCATTTGGCTCAGGATGGAACGTTTCCCGGCCGATGTAACGGCAGAAACGCATCCGTCATATTGCCCATCGGGATGCCGTATGTGGCATAAGATTGAATATTACTCACCCGAACTCAGGGGCACATGAGGGTAAAAGAAAAACCGGTATCATCTTCATCCAAATTCCGAACATTTACGTAGACAATTGAGAAACTTTGCTCGTTATTCTCCCAGACTACGATGATACCGGTTTAACCCCAACCTAAACCAACCTATGGCATGCTGTATTTATTACGCAGTGAATCATAAATTCATCTTCACCACGGGAGAGAAGAGCATATCTTCCCTGCCATCTATCCCGATGCCAAGGCGGACAAAAACATAATCCTGATCCGGCAGATGGAGACTGCTGAATGTGGGTACATCAACGCTGATGCTCACGTTGTCCCAGTCAGAAATACCGCGTGCCGGAATTTTTGCGGATGCAATATTTCTCTTGTAATCAACGAAATACCCTTTATTGACATAAATAGATACACTCGTCACATCCCTTGCATTGGCATCGGTAATAATCTTTTCCACACTGCAGGTACCGGTTATGGTACGCGATGCAACCGAAAAGGACGGATTACGTATCATATAGAATGGCATAACTTCAATATCCATTGTTTTACTGCCATTCAGCACCACCTGGATGGTATCGGAATTGGTAGCGTCATTAAACTTAGACATAAAAGGTCCTTCCCATTCCGGTATTATCAGCTTGTAGGTGGCATCAAAGAGGCGTGAGGAGAACGTTCCGTCCTGGTCAACAAATACCCATATCTGGGTTTTTTTAGGCCAGCCGGGTTCCCATAATTCGAATCCCACATCATTATACGAGACATTTATGGCTTCACCCTGATATACCAGCCTTCCTTTAAGAAAGGACTCGGGTTCGTCATAATTATCCAATTCGCATGAGGTATACAGAAGGATACCCAACGCAAACAATCCTATATAAAGTGATCTTATTCTCATAGTTCTTGATTTTTAGCTTAAATAACTATTGATTAGGATTCCTGATGATCTTGGGATTATTGTTAAGGATTTCGGTGCTGATGGCAGAATAATAATTCCCCAGCCTGAACTGGTGTGCATTTCTGGAATTATTGGGTATTAACTGTTCGAACACGTACTTTCCGTGGTTGGGATTTCCCGGGTCATGGATCCGGTATGGCCACAGGCCGAACGACCGGGTGCTGGGTTCATCCGCTTTTCCGGGGTTTGTGGTAAGGTCTGTTGCCACACCATTGTAAATCAGGTGAGATAGCCTCCACCTGTTCAGATCATAATATGAATGGCCTTCAAACGCGAACTCCACTTTTCGTTCATGGACAATCCTGTCGAAAGTGATATCACTTTCCTCCAGTGGGGTGGTGAATCCTGCCCTGCTGCGCACCTCGTTCATGTACGTCACAGCCAGATCATTCCTTTCAAGCTCATACGCTGCTTCCGCGGCATTCAATAATATTTCCGCGTAGCGAAAACGGATCAATGGAACATCACTTCTGACTGAGAAATTGCCCGATCCAACTTTGGGATCCAGGTATTTTCTTACAAGGAATCCTGTCTGAGTGGCACGGTCCAATCCATCGATCGGGCCGTCGTACCCCACCACCACTTCGCTGTAATCATTCCCCGGCAGCATTTTCTGGGTGCCGAACTCAGCACCGGTAATAATGGTACCGTCGGCTAGCATGTATCCTGCCCAGATATCCACCGGTTCGCCTCTCCAGAGGGATCCGGGTAAGATGATTGTCCCGGCAAGCCTGGCATCTCTTCCGGCAAATATGTCCATCGGATGGTCATAATAAACATAATCACCGCCCGATTCAGCAGCCAGAGGGGCAAACGTATTATCGAGCATCTCAAAGGACTGCACCAGGTTAAGGGTTGGGTTCAACAGGCCGCCCGAATTTGGTTGTTCCGTAAGCGAAAACGGCTGATTATCCAGGGTGAACCCATGAACGAAGCTGCCCAGCAGAAAATCCTTCATAAAAATCACTTCCGGGTTATTGGCTTTATCATAGAACAGACTGCTGAAGTTGGTGGAGAGGTCATCGGGGAATTTCAGATACAGTGAATATGAACCGGAACCGATGATCTCCTGGGCTGCGTTCAGTGCAATAGTATAATAGTCCTCTGCCATTGATGAGGGTATGCCCACTTCACCTCCGGGCGTTGAAACCGACGGTGTAGTTGTTCCATACCTGGCGATGGAACCGGCATACAAGGCAGCCCTTGACTTCATGGCCAGGGCGGCACCCTTGGTAACTCTGGATTTGATGGCCGGATCATCGGGCAATACCGTTTCGATGGCATCCATCTCATCGATAATAAAATCATAGATTTCCGATTCCTTCGACCGTGGATACTGCAGATAGGTCGGATCGCCGGAATAATTGTACTCCAGCGGCTCGGTGATGAGCGGCACACCGCCCATGCGCTTGACCAGTTCAAAATATACGGCTGCCCGCAGAAAACGCCCTTCCGCAAGAAACCTGTCCCTGTCAGACGCTTCCAGCTTTTCTGCACCGCTCACATTCTTAATAAAAAGGTTCATTTCGCGCACGAGACTATAATCCCAATACGACCAGTAATCATATACATAGGTCTGATTCTGCTGACGCCACACCTCGTTACTTTCCGAAGGAAATGCCTCATCAAAGTCGCATTGATTAATGCTGCTCCATAAATTAAATAAATCAGGGTAGCTTTCATACAGGCGAGCCAGCACGCTATATGTCAGGTCCTTGCTTGAGTATACTTGTTCTTCGGTAAGAAAATTAGTGGGTTCCCTGTTCAGGAAATCATCATCGTTACACCCCCAGCTTATACTCAGAAGAACTATTATTACGGATATATACTTTTTCATCTTGATAGATTTTTCCGGTTAGTTAGAAAGATACATTGAAACCAATATTCACATACTTGTTCTGGGGGTACAGAATACCCTTTGGCCAAAAGCCGGTTTCAGGATCGATATCATATTTTTTCATATTGTCGATGGAGAACAAGTTATAGGTATTCAGGAAGAGGCGTGCCCGTTGTATTTTCACCCTGGACATCCACTGGGCCGGGAATGTATACCCGAATTCAAGGGTTCTTAAACGGAAATACTTGACATTCACAACCCAGTATGAGTTTGTCCAGGCATTGGTGCTCCGCCGGTCATTATACCGTATCGCCGGGTACTCTCCTTCCACCCAATTGCTGTTGATATCGTAGATATCTTCCCTGTGCCACCGGTCCTCAAAAGTCGTCAACAGACATCCGCCGCGCAAACCGGGTATTCTGCTTTCACTACTGACCTCGAAGGAATAAAGACTGCCTCCCGAGAAATCCGTACTCAGGTCAAACCCTTTATAGGCTATGGTAAGATTGAGCCCCACGTTGAGCATGGGCTGTTTCTCGGTGCCATAACCGATGGGGATCATATCAAATCCGTTGATGAGCCCGTCATCATTGACATCCTTGTATTTAAAATCACCGGGGAGCATTGTCGCGTTGCCCTGTTCATCATTGTTTACCGTATAATTGTTCACGTCATCCAGCGAGGTAAACCGCCCAATGACTTTATATCCCCAATAGGTGCTCTTCCATCTGTCTTCCACGGAATTGTAGTATTGATCCAGTGAGTTTCCGAACATGGGTTTATAAGTGGAAACCCACTTGTCGCGGGAAAACGACACATTCGTTCCAACGGAAAAAGTCAGGGACCGGATCTTACCGTTGTACTGGATTGATCCGTCGGCGCCCACCTGGGCATCACTGTTCACATTTTCATCCGGAAGGGTATATCCCAGCTCTGACGGCACCAGTATATCATACTTATGACCCACAAGGCCTTCACGTACCCGTTTGAAGTAGTCTAATGACCCGCTTAATTTCCCGTTCAGGAAAGCAAAATCAATCCCGGCGTCAAACATATTGCTGGTAAACCATGAGATATTGGTTATTGCCGCCCCCCTGTCGCGGGCTCCCAGAACACCTGTACCGTCAAGCACCGTATACATTCCATACTCAAAACTCGTGGCATAGGTGTATCCCGACAGGTAATCAAACGGGCCTATCCCGACATTGTCGTCTCCAAGGATTCCGTAGGATGCACGCAGCTTGAGGAAGGTGAGTGGGCTGTTGGAACCCATCCAGTTCTTCATGAAATTTTCTTCCGTTATTCTCCATCCAACCGATGCGGAGGGGAAGAATCCCCAGCGTTTATCCGGGGCAAATTTCCATGATCCGTCATAACGGCCTGACAGTTCGAGGTAATACCTGTTGGCAAAGTTATACGTCAGCCTGCCGATATAACCGATACGGGCTTGTTCTTCCATCAGGTCGGTGTATTCGTTTGAATTGGTTTCATTATAACCGATGGTCTTAAAATAATCGCTGACCGGTGTGGCCCGCTGGAGATGATAAAAGTTGTTCATCTCATATCGTTCCACGACATAGGTGGCACCGATGGTATGCTTTCCAAAGGTGTTGTTATAGTTCAACTGTCCCTGCAATACCTTTTCAACCAGCTTCTGGCTTTCCCTCAACCGCTGGGCTTCTTCATTCCTGCCGGTTATTTCATACGTGTCGGTACCCGGGAAATAGGTATAGGCATTATACCTGAATTGCTGCATGTTTCTCAGCATATCCGAGTACTGGTATGAATACAATCCTCTCGCCGTAAGCCCCTTTATGGGAAATTCATATTCCACTGATATATTGGTGGTCAGAAGGTTCCTGTTCTTGTCATTATAGCCTGATATATCCCTTGGCAATACTGCCAGATTGGTAAAGAGAAAAGGAATGTTGTTTACATACTTTGGATTGTCATTGGCATATGGCCGTGTTGTAGGACTATTCAGATACAAACCATACCGAACAGCTGATGAACCACTGCCCCCCTGTATTCCCGAGCCTTTCCTGTCATCCAGCGATCCACTCAGCTGTATTCCCACCTTGAACCGCTTAATATTTGCCGTGACATTGCTCTGGAGGTTAATGCGTTCAAAGGTCTGCTCACGTCCAATGACTTCTGTCTGGTATAATCTTGAGAGGGAAACATAGTAGTTCACATTTTCATTGCCTCCGGTTGTATTAATATTGAACGAATTATGAGGTGCATTCTCCTGTACCACAAAATCGTACCAGTCAAAGCTTTTATATCCTTCCTCTGTGCCGTCTTTCCATTTGTCCAGCTCTTCCTCCGTGATACCGGTTTCGCCGAATCGATTCAGATCCGATTCGGCCATGCCGAGCATATACTGGTAGGCATTACCTCCCCTGGGAGCTCTTGACCAGTTATCCCATCCCCAATAGGTATCAATGTTGATGACCGGTTTTTCCAACCGGCCTTTTTTCGTTGTCACGAGGATCACGCCGTTGGCAGCCCTCACACCATAAATAGCGGCGGAGGCATCTTTCAGAACCGTTATGGACTCGACATCGTTCGGCGAGAGGCTGTTCACCCTTTCAACGCTGCTCTGTATACCGTCAATAACATACAGCGGATTGCCAAGGTTACGCACCTGAATACTGGCATATGCTCCCGGTGAGCCATCGGTCATACGATAGGAAAGCCCGGCAATTTTACCGGCAAGTGAGGAATTGATGCTGGTGGTATTAACCCTGCTTAAATCCTTAAGGGTGGCATTCGAGATAGCACCTGTAACCGATTCTTTTTTCTGAACTCCATAACCAACCACCAATACCTCATCAAGAATCTGGGTGTCACTCTCAAGGGATATATTGATATCCTGCCCTAACCATATCACTTCCTTTGTGACATAACCGATGCATGAAAACACCACTACCGGCTTGTCAGCCTTTGCTTCAAGGGAAAAGTTTCCGGTGGCATCGGTAATGGTACCAACGGTTGTGCCCTGAATAAATACATTCACCCCCGGCAGGGGCTCTCCGGTTTTTGCATCGGTAACACTGCCCTTGACAACCTGGTTTTGAGGTGGTAAGGATTTTGCATCAGGTGTTATTACAACCACATTGTTTTCAAGGATCCTGTAACCAATGGTGCTGTTTCTTAACAGTGATTCCATCACGCTGGCAATACTTTCATTCTGAATGGTGAGGGTAACCTTATTTTCAAGATCCTGAAAATCATCACTGTAAAAGAAACGATAGGGACTTTCGCCTTCAATAATCTTGAGCGCTTCCTTAAGTGTTTTACCTTCAACAGACAGGCTCAGACTGGCGGGTTGAGAGTATATACTGGCTGAGACTGCAAAGGTAGTCACAATACTTAGGAGTATATATATTTTCATGATTACTAAAGCTTTGGTTTTTTTGTTTTGAAGGGATAAATCTACCCATTTACAAAAGTTTTTCATAGTTTTGTATGCTTAAGTTATTTACTTTTAGAGATATTCTTTTCCCAAGGAATATCTTGGAGTAACACTGAACCGGGTTACTGGAAAACCCGGTTCTTTTTTTATTGTACAGGATCCCTGATGTGCATAAAAGGTTTTTTGATTAATAACAGTATTTCATAATATATGGATCATTGAAACACTAATGGCTATATGCAGCCCTGTAATGACTTTTCAGTTTAGTATCCAGCTTCATGTTAACCTTACCGATATCCACCGTATATTCAATGGGTATGGTAAGCCTTAGTATGCCGAGGAGTTGCTCAAGGGTTTCTTTTTCAATGATTCCCGAGAAGCGATAATTGAGCAGTTCGTCCGACTCAAGGATGATCCTTACATTGTACCGTCTTTCTATCATCTTCACCAGGTCCCCGAATCGCTCCCCCTCAATGATCCAGCGGCTGTCCTTCCACGAGGTATACAGCTCGGTCTTTACGTTCTGATCCTTCACTACCGGCTGCTGCCGTGTGGCCGGTGCCATGACCTCCCCTGTCTTCTCACCCCTCTCCCGCGATTCACCTATTGCTTCCGTCCTCACCTCACTCCCCGTCCCTTCCATATAACACGTTACCTTCTGCTTCGGCTCCATGATCACCACAAACGCCTTCTCATCCCTGTCACGCCCCTCGATCCTCACTTCCCCCTCCACCAGCGTCGTCACTACCTTCTTCTCCTCCGGATACGCATTCACGTTAAACGTCGTACCGTACGCTATGACCGATATCTCAAAAACCTTCACCACAAACGGCTTCTTACGGTTGGTCTCTACCCTGAAATAACCTTCCCCCGACAACCGTACCTCCCGATCCACCGTATTAAATCCCCTGCTGTATTCCAACACACTCCCTGCATTAAGCCATACTGTCGAACCGTCCGGCAATTCTACCTTGCTCTTCGATCCCAGCGGCGCCGTGATCACTGTCTTCTCCGCCTGCATCATTCGGCCTCCGCTCCCACCCACCAGCTTCGACACTGCATATCCCAGCATGAAAAGAATGAGCCACGTCGCGGCTATCCCAAGGATACGGTATCCTCTCAAATCCCTTAGCCTCTCTGTTAAGGATGTCCGCTCGTCCCGGCGTATCCCTGTACCGATACCTCGCCATAAACCCTCCCTGTCAGGACGGAGATGTCCTGACACCTTCCCCGATAGAACCCATGCCGCCTTTAACTCATTAAAAAACTTCCTGTTGGTGTCATCCGCCTCCAGCCATGCCTGTAACCGCTCCATCTCCTCTCCCGTGTTCGTACCCTGCAGATGCCCGATGATCAATAACCTGATCTGTTCTTCAACTTCCTTGTTCCATTCCATTGTTATTTTCCTGTAAATATGATTATATAAAAGACTTGATCATACAGTGATTAATAATGTTCATTACCTCCCGGTATTAAATACTTTTCGTATTATCTCTAATGCCCTGTATATTTGCGCTTTAACAGTATTAACCGAAATCTTCAGCAAGGCTGCAATTTCATTGTTGCTTTTGCCTTCAAAGCGGCTTAACAAGAATATTTTTTTACATTGTGCAGGAAGATCGTCAATGATAGCCCTCAGCCTGGCTTCTGTTTCCTTTGCTTCAATATGTTCGATGATAAAATCGTCAATATCAAGAACCTCCTGCATGCTGGTCCAGTTCTCCTCTGCCGTCAGCTGATGGACAGCATACTTTTTTGTTTTCTTATGTATCAGAAAATTTATGGCATGGTTTCTTACTGCTTTATACAGGTATGCACTTAAAGAGCCCTTCAGGTTGATCTTATTTCGGTCCTGCCATATCTTAATAAATACATCCTGAACGATCTCTTCTGCAATAGACTGGTCTTCTGTATAATAATAAGAGTAATAGAATAAAGAACCATGTATTTCCCTGAATAAGCCTTCCAGGGACTTCTCATCCCCGTCCTGAATACCTGGCCAGTATTTATTTAGATTCATAAACGTACTTCTGTATGTTTCCGGTATCGGTCATGAGGGAAAATGATGGCGATAAACACTTAATCTATTACTAATCACTAATATAGAGAGTTTGCCTTCATAAAGATAAAAGAAAAACGAGTCATTATCAAATCGGATATAATTTTCCCCAATTCCGGAGGTTGCAGGCGTATTTTCCTGTCACTGTCCGGTGATGCCCCGTTATAAATAAAAGAAAAAGCTATAAATCGGAATAAGGCTGCTGAACATTCCTTGTTGCATTGAAGGATACCATACTGATGAAACCTGCATAACGATCGGCATCCCCGTTGCCTTTCATTTCATCAGGGGTAATTCACATGCCCGCGTTTTTATGAAGCCAACGGATATTCCTTTTCATGGTAGAGAAAACGGTATCCTCTACAGGCAAAACCTTCCTTGCGGCTGGTTCAAAAATCTATGTCCGGTTATTATGTGACCGATACCACCACGAATAACAGCCCGTCTGTTTTGACATGATCATTTCTTTGGCCACAGGATCAGGTTGTTCTCTCCTGTTTTCAGGCAGGAAAAGGGTCCCGGCATCACCGTTCCTTTTGTGTCTCTCGGGACGGAAAAGTAGTCATTATCAATGGTAACTGGACTGCCATCATGGTGCTCAATGCCCTGACCTGTTAATGTGATTTTACCTATCAGAGGATTGGTGATGAGCGGACATTCAAACTGAACAACAGGTGTATTCACCTGAAAGCTGACCTCCAGCAAGTTGTTGAAATGCCATGTAAACTTTGCGGCAGATGTATCACATAAACTGTTCATGTCATAAATGCTTTTCTGAGCGCCTTCAAGGAAAACATTATAGTTGGAGACATATCCGGGCGCTTTGAACATGGTCTCCAGACCCTTGCCAATGAATATATTATTGTACCACCTGTCATCGCACATGGCTATGCCCTTATATCCCATCACCACCATGCTGTGAGGTCTATAATAGGGAGTGACACGTTTTTCATCCCTGGCGAATCTGAAATTTCCTTTGTAAAACAAATTATGAACAAAAATCACACCTTCAGAATGTTCGTAGACACCGCCCCCGATGATCACGTTATTGTCGACCAGTATGGGGCCGTGATTCACTTCCAGATACAATGCCTTGTTATCGGTATTGCTGATGACATTACCGGAAATTCTTGTACCCTGTGCTTCCCAGTCGAGCCATATCCCGAAAGCAGCTTCTTCCCGAACTCCGTAAACACCATTGATCAGGTTATTACGGATGATCACGTCCACCGCTCCATGAAATTTGATGCCGGCTGTTTCCCACCCGCCGAATTGCTTCGAGTAATTTGTATTCTCAATGAGATTGCCCTCGACCAGGCTGAATTTATTTCCTCCGTCACCAGCGATGCCCGACTGGCCGCAGCGCCGTATTTCGTTGTTGCGTACTACATGTCGTCCGAAGGTTGTGCTGTCAGGTAGAATTAATATGCGCATATTTTTTATAGACATCTGAAACCTGTGTTCCAGATTCGCCTCAAACGCTTTCTTATCCTTCAGATAATCAGGATGTTGGTCGAATACCTCCACCCGGGGCCTCAGGTCATTCTCAAATTTGTCCAGGTCAAGGTATTTATCCGTATATCCGGTTACGTAGCCCAGGCATATACCAATGCATTTGGCATCAGAGATGTGGCAGTTCTGGATCACCCAGCCACAGCCACGGTTTGTACCGACAGCCCCTTTCTGATGCGTTAACGGGGGAGCCCAGTTCTCCGCTGAATGCATGATACGGAATCCGTCAATGGTAATATAATTGATGTTGGTCTTTTCCGGGAAGAAAATGCATTCACGGACGGCTATTTCAGTCAGGGCAGTATTTGGATCCTGTTCCCTGAAATTGACCCAGATTCTTGTCACTCCATTGCTTGTTTCCGTGTACCACGAATTGGGTATCAATAAAGTGGAATCCATGGTAAGCATCTCTGTCAGAGGATTTTCATCAATAAATACCGATCCACGGTGATATTTGTCAATACCGTAAGTCAGGAATATTCCATTTATTTTTAATTGAAAAGGATTATAATCGCCAAAAAACGTCACCGGCAGTTGAATGTTCCAAAGTCCGTTTTCAAGCTGTCGCCAACCGGTAACACGTTCCGATCCCTTAATACATACCGTTTCACCTTCGGCTGCCCTGAAAATGATGGGTTGAAGGGGTGATGCACCTCCCCGTGGCGGCTTGATCCACTCCCGGTAGATACCTGCATGCACCGTCACAATATCTCCCGGTTGCGCCATTGATGCCGCCTTATTAATGGTGCGTAATGGATGATTCAACGACCCGCAATTTGTGTCATCCCCATGGATCGATACATGAATCTCCTTTGCTTCAAGAAACAGACCCGGGAAAACGAAGGTGAATAAACCGATAAGAAGAATCTTTGCCAGCACTCTGTTTTTCAGGCAGGATGTTATAAAAGATTCACATGATAATGTGCTTAAAGTTTTCATTTTACAAAGTCTTGGTGTTTGTTTTTCCGGGAATTTTCTGGTCGCTCATTGCTGTTTTATAAGCTATGTAGGCCATGATTATTGCATTATTCCGCAGAGCGTTCATGTTCAACCGCTCGTATGTATCCACGATGGTATGGTGAGCTCCGCTATTTTCATCTTTCTCCTGGATAAAAATGAATCCGGGAAGGTTGACTTCATCAAATACAACATGATCTGTATTACCATAACTTTTCAGTGAAACAATGGAACAGCCTTTATCAGCAAACGGGGTAAACCATGTTTCAAACAACATCTGAGCTTCTGTATTGCCATGAAGGTAGATTCCTCTGAACTTACCGGATGCATTATCCATGTTATAGTATACAGAAAACCGGGAATATTCCGGTTTTCGTGTTTTTGTGACCGGATCGAATAGGTATTTCTGAACATATCCCCGCGAGCCCAGAAATCCGTGTTCCTCACCATCCCAGAGTGCGATTCTGATTGTTCTGCGGGGCGGAATGCTGATGGCTTTAAGTATACGCATGGCTTCCATCATCACAACACAGGCTGCAGCATTATCACCCGCACCCGTCCCGCCATGCCAGGAGTCCAGGTGAGCTCCGATAAGTACTATCTCATCTTTCAGTTCCGGATCTTTCCCCGGGATCTCTCCCATCAGGTTGCATACCCGGTCATTTTTTGTAAATGTATTTTTCACCTCCACTTCCATTCTCACCTCTATCCCGTGTCGAATGAGCCTTTCTACACGTCCGAAAGCTTCGGGCGGGAGGTTCAGCTCCGGAACGGGTTCAGGGTCTCCCATCCGGTAGTCTGTCCCCCCTGTTGCAGGAACATTGAAAAAAAGTGTAAATGACTCCCGCAGGATCACCCCTGCTTTCTCACACCGGAAGAATTCTGCCATTTTCTTTTGAAGTATGATCGATGAAGAATCGCTCATATCCGCCTGGTGCTGCACCGGCTGCTCCGGCCTGCCGGGTTCCTTCAGATCCTCAACCCTGAAGCCGCGTTGGTTCTTTGCCTTCATCAGCTCATAATTCCTGACCTCTGATGCCTCCGGAGGTACCATAACGATCTTCCCTTTCAGCTTCCCTCTGTACTTCTCCATATCCTTCACCGATGCAATATCTACCCATATTACCTCTCCCCGGATCATCCCCCTGGTTGATCCCGTCCAGGCCACCGGGCACACACAAAAACTAGCATAGTATGGAACCGTCATCGCTGCATAGGCCTTACGGTTATCCCACCCTCCACGAGACAGACGATTTGCAGCCTCGAGCCTGACATTCTCAATGCCAAAATCATTCAACAATTTACCGGCTACATCAAAACCTCGGGATGCATTTTGCGATCCGGTCAACCGGGGACCGGAATAATCCGTCAGCCAGAAGGCAAGTTCTTCCGCTTTTGAATTCTCTGTTCCTTCACGGATGATCTTCTCGATCATGATGGAATCAGATCGTGTGTTCTGGCAGAATATTCCGGAAAATGGGAAATTCCAAAGTAATAAGAAAGAGAGACAAATTAGTTTATTCACCGTCATTAATATTATTTTTGATCAACGTATTACCAACTCTACAGCCATTACGGAAGCGGCCGGAAAGTGGATCGGTTCGTCTACTGACAGTACCCTCTCGACAGGGATAAGGGGATCAGATGGTGATCCCAGCACTTCATATTCGGGATCGGTGCATAATGCAAATGATCGGCCCGACACCAGTGTCTTGCCGGGAACTTCAACCCGCAGGGTAGTGGCATCCGTGCGGCTTGTATTTACCACATGGAGAAAGATCGTATTCCCCGTGCTGCTGGCTGTAATATCCAGGTCTTTTTGGCCACCCGTCGTCCTAAGCAACTGTTCACCTGTATGCCTGCGGTACAAGCTCATGATTTTACCTACCGGCATCAGTACCGGTTCACCTCCCGGCACGATCATCAGGGCGTTTGTCTGCCACCGTGTCCCGCAAAAATCAGCAAGAGTAGCTATCTTCAACACATCGCCATTGCGTTCATGCAGGTTCATCAGTCGGGCATACGACACACCGGCAGCCCAGGTCGACAGCACTTCTCCACGGTTCCGCCCTTTGAAACCAAAATGACATTCTGTCATCGCCAGCAGCATCTGATTCCCGCTGACTTCCTCCCGCATTTCTGCAAGTCTGCTTTCATGTATTTTACAACCATCGAAAATAAGATGGTCCCAGGTTGAAGCCGGATCTTTTCTGTAATTGTGAAAATTCAGAGGCGATTCAACGATCCTCTGCCTTTCTGAAGAATCACCCATGCTTTCAACCGGGTGAAAACCATGGTGAAAGGCAATATAATCAATATATTCGCCGGCAATATCCATCATTTGTTTTGCCCAGCCGCTGTCACCCCATGCGATGATACGGATGGAAGGATCGGCCTTCTTCATCGCCCTGGCAAATTCAACCGTTTTCCTGGCTGCCGTTACCACATCAAAACCGTTGTGGTACGATGTCTCATTCCCGATTTGCCAGACCTTCACTGCGAAGGGATCGTGGTACCCGTGACGTCTTCTCATCCTGTTTCCCGGGTTATTGCAGTAGTCCACCCATTGTGCAGCTTCCGTGGCATCAGCCGAGCGGACTTCTCCTTTCCGGTTTGTCGCCCAGCCTGGATTCCCCTCCGATTCAAAATTGACACATATCATCGGATCGGCACCCACCCTCCGGCAAAAATCAACAAATTCCGCGGTTCCTATCTGGTTGGATTCCATCCCTCCCCACTGTATATTCAACACAGGACGCCTGTTCCGTCGCGGTCCCACGCCTTCCTTCCAGCGGTAGTATGAGCTGAACACACCTCCCCACCGTACCATGCCGGGGGCCAGTTCCTTTGTTAACTGAATAACATTATCCCGCCAGTCATCGATACCGTG
>JAXDBV010000058.1:0-3218 GCA_034678415.1 Bacteroidales bacterium | reverse complement strand
ACTTAATTTCCGGGTTCATAATCCTGTTTTGCACATTGATCGATTCCTCGTGCACCACCCTGAACATTTCTTCAATGAAAGTTGTACTCAATCCCCGCCTCATCCCTTTCTCCTTCCTTTTATCAAGGATTTCGCTCCACCGGTTTGGCTGGTATATGGCAACATTCTGCTGTTTCTTGGAAAGGCCTATTTTTTCCGACACTTTCATACGCCGGTTAAAGAGGCTGAGCAGCTCATCATCGATCTTGTCAATTTCCCTTCTCAGCTCTTCCAGTTCAGTGACAAATTCTATGTCATTGCTTTTCTCCTTCCGGATGCTCAATGCGCTGATCATCTTCTGAAAATCGGAAGGAGTGAGCTGTTGTTCGCGGTCGCTCCGGGCACTGTCGGGGTTGTTATGAACCTCGACGATCAGGCCGTCGAAATGCAGGTCCATCGCCTTCTGCGACACCTCCTGCAATAGGCTTCTCTTTCCGCAAATATGACTGGGATCGGTTATGATGGGAATGTTGGGTATTCGCCTTCTCAGCTCGATAGGTATCTGCCACTGGGGATCGTTCCGGTATTCCGAGGGGTGGTAGAGACTGAACCCGCGGTGTATCGCTGAAAGCCTGGTAATACCCGCCTTGTTCAGCCTTTCAAGGGCACCGATCCATAGCTCGATATCCGGGTTGATCGGGTTCTTCACCATTACCGGGATATCCATTCCCTGAAGCGAGTCAGCAATCTCCTGGACGGCAAACGGATCGGAGGTGGTCCTGGCACCTATCCAGAGAATATCCACCCCGAATTTTATTGCCTGGTACAGGTGTTTCACATTGGCTACCTCCACGGTTACCATCATACCCGTTTCTTTCTTCACCCGTGATAACCATTGCAGCCCTTTCGATCCCACCCCTTCGAAAGAATCGGGGTGGGTACGGGGTTTCCACAGGCCGGCCCTGAACACCTGTATACCCATTTCATGCAAGGCGCGGGCTATCGCTATCACCTGTTCCTCCGACTCGGCCGAACACGGGCCTGCAATGATAAGAGGCTGCGAATCGGTAATACCGGTGAAGAATTGTTGATCGAGATCAAGTTGAACCATATTCATAATTCTATAGTATAAAATTATCCACTATCCTTTGTTTTGCCTCTTCCAGTATGTTTTCGGGCTGGCAGAGAGAGAGTCTGATATATCCTTTCCCGTTCTTCCCGAATACACTGCCCGGGGTGAGGAAAACCCGGCACCTGTCAAGGATCATATCCGAAAAAGTATAATCATCGTCAAAATCCGGGGGTATCCGTGCCCAGAGGAAAAGTCCTGACTGCTCACCGGCCAGGGTGCAGCCCAGGGTTGTGAGCAGGGACGATGCGATGAGACTTCGGTTCCGGTAATGCCGGTTTAGTTCTGTGAACCATGAGGCATCGGATTCCAGGGCCTTGACAGCCGCCATCTGCATGGCATAAAACATCCCCGACTGGTAGTTACTGCTGACCACCAGCACATGCTTCAATACCTCCTCCGGCCCTGCAATAAAACCGATTCTCCATCCGGCCATATTGAACGATTTGCTGAGCGAACTGAGTTCTATGGCCGTATCCATGGCTCCTGGCAACGAGAGTATGCTCAGCGGCATTTTGTTGAGGATGAATGCGTAGGGATTATCATGGCAGAGAAGGATGGAATGTTCACGGGCAAAGCGGATAAGACGTCGGAAGATGTCTTCATCAGCCACGGTTCCTGTCGGCATATGGGGATAGTTCACCCACATGAGCCTGACCTTTGAAAGATCCTGGCGTTCGAGCTCGGGCAGGTCGGGCAACCAACGGTTCTTCTCGATAAGGTCATAGGTGCGCAACAGAGCCCCCGACATCATGGTCAGTGAACGGTAGGTCGGATACCCCGGATCGGGAACCAGCACCTCATCGCCGGGATTCAGGTAAGCCAGCGACAGCTGCAATATTGCTTCCTTCGATCCCATGACAGGAAGGATCTCACGGGAAGGATCCAGACGGACATGAAAATGGCGGGAATAAAATTCAGCCGCTGCCTTCCGGAGGGCAGGAATACCGGTATAAGGCTGGTAACCGTGCACGGAGGGCTGTGATGCCACCCTCTGAAGCTCTTCGATCACCGCGGCAGGAGGAGGCAGGTCGGGACTGCCAATGCCCAGGCTGATCACCTGCTGGCCCGACTCGTTCATTTTCCTGATCTCGGCAAGCTTGGAGGAAAAATAGTACTCCCCTATGCCTGATAACCTCAGTGACGGTGGTATTAACATACGGTTTCTCCTTTTATATATTCTCCCAATATTCCCAGACCGCTGGTAAACGGACCAATGGCTTCCAGCGCCTGCTGATAACAGGTATAATCATCGAATACCACGTCGGCATAGAACTGGTATTCCCATTCCTTGCCTGCAATCGGAAGTGACTGTATCTTGGTCAGGTTGAGTTCAAAATAGGAAAGAATGGACAGTACCTTGGCCAGGCTGCCAATCCTGTGCGCCAGCGCAAAATGAAGGGATGCCTTGTTCACCATATGCCTGGGCGCAAAGCCGTTCCTGCCTACAATAAGAAACCGGGTGTAATTAACATCATGATCCTGTATACCCCTGGCCAGGATCTGCAGATGATACCTCTCCGCCGCATATTCACTGGCTATGGCACCCGTTCCCGGCAACCCCTTCTCCTCAATCATTTTGGCAGACAAGGCGGTGTCGAGACTGTCGATCAGTTTGATCTGCGGGTATTTCTTGAAGAACTCCTGGCACTGCAGTATGGCCATGGGATGGGAATACACCTCTGTAATGTCGCCGATAGTCTGCCCGGGAAGCGCCAGCAGGTTCTGCTCAATCTTAAGGTATATCTCTCCCGAAATTTTCATCCCCGACTCCCTCAACAGCGCATAATTGGGAAGTATGCTGCCGGCAATGGAGTTCTCAATGGCAAGGATGCCATATTCCGCCATTCCCTGTTTGAGGGACATAAAAACATCACTGAAGGTATTCATTGCTATCAGTTCCGTGTTTTCCTTTCCGAAATAATGGATGGCGGCCATGTCGTGAAAAGCACCATATACCCCCTGGATGGCTACCTTCGTTTTTTGAAGTACTTTTTTCATTGTTCTCTATTCAATCTTGTGTTATGTGCAACATCGGTGCTATTAATAAAAAAAAATCCCGTCGGCTGGACGGGACTGAAAATTTTGCATACAACGAACCTGTCAAAAT
>JAXDBV010000057.1:0-4961 GCA_034678415.1 Bacteroidales bacterium | reverse complement strand
GTTCGGGAAGGAACATCTACTTGAGAAATTTAAAGCCGACTATTACAATGCGATGAGAACAGGGATCAGCATCTATCCCGTATTGCATTCATTCCAGACTATCGTAAGGAAATATAGCATAACTGATGATCTTATCCGCGCTTTCCTGAACAGTATAAAAGCCGACATTCATAAAAAGGACTACCATACTTCATCCGATCTGGGTGCATATATTTATGGTTCGGCAGAAGTGATCGGACTCATGTGCCTGAAGGTATTCTGCAATCATAATGAGACGCTTTATGAGCGGCTGAGATTGCCTGCCTCACCGGTGATGAATCAATACAATACAGGATGTATGAAGAATTCAACGGGGCTGTAAACGGCTTCTCGAAAAACGTGGCGGCATTTTTCGGAAACTCACTCCTTCTGGCCACACTCTTCTGGCTCGTCACCACCCTGGGATTCGTCCCAGTCTTTATTGCATTCTCAACCCCGGGGATTATCGCATATATCGCAGGTTATTTTCTTGTCCGTATATTCGTGTCAGCCGTCAGTGAACAAAGTATCCCGGACAATATGGTCTCGGTTGTGCCCCAACAGGTGTCAATGGTTCTATTTATTTATAAAGCATTCCGTAACAAAAAATTTAAAGATTTTCAATGGAAGGGACGAAGTATAAAGTGATGGTTTTTTTGCTGCTCTTATTTGCAGCGAAGCATGCAACCGGGAACAATCCGGAGATTTATGCCGCCTTTATCACGGGCGATATGCAACGCTGGCAAAAAGTGATCGACAGGATGGATCTTGAAAAGGAAAATAACGCGGCTGTACTGGCTGAACTCGTAAACTACCAGTATGGTTTCATCGGATGGTGTGTTGGTAACACGAAGTACGATGACGCCAGGAAATACCTCGAACGGGCTTACGGTAATCTTGAGGCGCTGGCAAAGGTAAAGGGTTATGAGTCTTTGGTATATGCATATCAATCGGCTTTTTACGGGTTCCGGATCGGGATGAACCATTTACTGGCGCCCATACTGGGACCCAAAAGCATTGAATGTGCAAAAAAGTCAATACAACTGGACCGTAACAATGCTTTCGGGTATGTTCAATGCGGTAATATAGAGTTTTACATGCCGAAAATATTCGGCGGAGCCAAGGCGGAAGCCCTCCGTTATTACCTGAAGGCGCTGGAAATCATGGAAAGAAACGACGCCGTATTGAAGAACGACTGGAATTACCTGAGCCTGCTCACTGTTATTGCCCAGACCTACTCATACCTCGATGACCGGGAATCATCCAGGCATTACCTCGACAGGATTTTATCCATCGAACCCCGATTTGAGTGGGTTAGAATTGAATTATATCCTCAGATAATGATAAGAACGGAGAACTGAAATATGGCAAAGAGTGTCTTGATTGTAGGTGCCGGGCTGGGCGGTCTTGCCACGGCGATGCGGCTGGCAAGGAATGGTTATGCGGTAACCATCATTGAAAAGAACAGCCAGCCCGGAGGGCGTCTTGGTCAACTGAAAAAAGACGGGTTCACCTTTGATACCGGTCCCAGCTTTTTCAGCATGTCGTACGACTTTAAGGATTGGGCCACGGACTGCCATATCGAACTCCCCTTCCGGTATTTTGAGCTCGATCCTCTGTACACCGTGAACTTCAGGCAAAGCCCGAAAATCTATTTCCTTTATAAAGACCTGAAAAAACTCGCCGAACAGTTCAGCGATACTGAACCCGACTTTGAACGAAAAATGCAGCGGTACCTCATGAAAAGCGGAAAGCTTTTCAACGACACCGTGGACACGGTTATCAAAAGCAACTACAACTCGGTGCTGCATTACCTTCTCACCCTGCTGAAAGTCAGTCCCGTACATATTCCCGTGCTCTTCCGAAGCTTCTGGCAGCAGGTATCCAAATACTTCAGCTCCGATGATGCCATACAGATCCTTTCCCTGGTAGCATTCTTCCTGGGCCGTACACCGTTTGACACATCAGGGGTTTATACCCTGCTCTCGTATACCGAATTCAGACACGACGGGTATTTCAATGTTGAAGGTGGAATGTATAAGATCGTTGAGGGTATTGTCCGTGAACTGGAAAAAGAAAACGTCACCATCACCTTTAGTACGGAAATCAGGGATTTCCAGGTCAATGGGAATGAACTGAAATACCTCATCGACCAGAACGGGAATAAATGGACGGCAGATATCATTGTCATTAATGCCGATGCGGCGGTTTTCAGGGGAACAGTATTCAAACGCCGTGAATTTTCACAGGAAAATCTAGACAGGAAGTCATGGACCATGGGACCACTTACCATCTACCTCGGCCTGAAGGGCAAACTGCCCGGGGTACACCATCATAACTATTACTTGGGAGATAATTTCAGGGAATATGCGGATAAAGTTTTTAAGAGTCCGGGGGTACTGCAGAAACCATACTATTACGTAAATGTAGTTTCCCGGCACAATCCCGAGTGTGCACCGGAAGGATGCGAGAGCCTGTTTATTGTATGCCCTGTTCCCGACCTGAGGTTTAAGACCGACTGGAGTGACAGGGATCAGATCGTTGACAGCATCATTCATGATTTCTCCCAGAGGATCGGCAAGAACATAATGCCCGACATTGTATCGCGCACGGTGTTCACCCCTGAAGACTGGCAGGAACAGTTCAATCTGCACCGGGGCAGCGGCCTTGGCCTTGCCCACGATATGCTGCAAATCGGAGGGTTCCGCCCGAAAAACTTCGATGAGGTGTTCAGCAATGTCTTCTATGTCGGTGCATCCACCATACCGGGTACAGGACTCCCCATGGTGATGATTAGCTCCAAACTGGTATATGATCGTATCAGAAACTATGCAGACAGGTCCCGATAGGATCCCTTTTTCATCATTCCGGCCACCCTACGCCCCCTGTCATCATTTCTGTCCTGCCGTCAATGGTACGACAGTCAGTTCAGCAGCACCGGTTTTCCCATGCCCAACGTTTCCAACGGTTTGAGCTGTGTGGCTGCATCACCAACCACGAGGTAATACATCCTGTCGGGAACAATGTATTTCTCCGCTATGGCTTTATGCTCCTCCACCGTTATACTCTTTATGATGCTTTCTTCCTGTTTAATATAATCATCGGCGAATCCGTACTTGCTCATGGTTGAGAGCATGCCGGTGAGCGATTCAAGCGTCTCGAACCGCAAGGCGTTCGATTTGATCATATAATCCTGCACGAACTGCAGCTCATTTTGGCTGATCCCATTACGGTATTTCTCCATTTCAGTCTTGAATATCTTCATGGATTCGAGGGTGGCATCTGATCGCACCATTGACGTGGCCATGAACGGTGCCGGGGTCTTCTGCTCAATGAAATAGGTGTGTGCCCCATAGGTAAATCCTTTCTGTTCGCGCAGAATCTGGTTCAGGATACTGGTGAAGGCTCCGCCGAGCCGGTAGTTGATGAAATCGGTTTTTATGTAATCAGGATGACTCCTTGAAATAGCCAGGTAGCCGATGGTTATCACCGACTGCCGTGAACCGGGTATATCATAGAAATAGATCTGCGATTTTTCCGGACCGGCCGGCATGGAATAACTGTTCAGAACCACCTCTTTGGCTTGCCATTCCTTTTCAAGTGGTTTCAATGCCTCCAGCACCTGCTCCTTGCTCACATTGCCTGCCACATGTATACGAGTGAGCGAAGGCGAGAAATTACGGTTATAGTAATCCTTAAGATCATCCAGTGTTACCTTGCTGATGGATTCTTTTGTACCGCGGGTGTTGTAACCAAAGATATGATCCTTGCCATAGAGCAGCCTGTTAAATTCATTCATGGCTACCGACTGTGGCTGGGCTTCGCTCTGCAGAATGTAGTTCAAGGTGCGTGTCCGTGCCAGCGCAAATTCCACGCTGTCCCAGCGGGGCTCCAGAAGGATCTCTTTCATCAGCTGAACGGTCTTTTTGAAGTTTCTCGACAGTGCGCTGACGCCCATGGATATCTCCTCCCTGTCGGCGCGCATAAAGATGTCCGAGCCCAGAAGTTCAATCTCCTCTTCCAGCTCTTCCGGCGTTTTGGTTCTTGTCCCCTGGGGAAGAACGTTTGCCACCATATTGGCAACACCGGGAAGCCCTATCATGTCTTGTGAAGCACCTCCATTAATCACCAGTTCCATACTAACGAGCGGCACCTCCGTATGTTGGATACCCAACACCACTATACCATTCGCCAGGGTGGCTCTCCATATCTGCGGAAGGGTGACCTCCGGGTCCTTACCCAGCAACGGCTCCATGGTACGGTCAATCGCCGACGGTGTTTTCACCGTTTCTTCGATGCCTTCCTCAGCAATCTCCACCTGCGTTGCTCGCGTAATATCTTCCTCCGTCACCCTGGCCAACACTGAGTTGTCAGCCATCAGCTCAGGTTTTCCTTTGGGAACAAAGCTTGTTACCACATGAGCCTTATCCCTGACATATTCCCGGTAAACCCTCTTCACATCTTCCAGGGTAACGGCTTTGATATTCTCAATGTCCTTTTCGATGAATCCCGGGTCATTCTTGAAGGTATTATAGAATGCTAGCTGGAATGATTTGTACAACACGCTGCCGATTCTGCGGTAGAAACTTTTCTCAAATGATGCCTTAACACGTTCCACATCCTTTTCGGTGATGCCTTCCGTTTCAAAGCGTTGGAACGCTTCTGCAACAGCTTCTTCAATCTCTTTCAGGTTTTTTTCTTCGTTGGCACGGATGGATATGGTAAATTCACCGGCCAGCTCACTGGAGCTGTTATAGGCTGTGGTTCTTGAGGTTAATTGTTTCTCCTTGACCAGCACTTTATACAGGGGCGCCTTTTTCCCGTCGGCGAGGATGCTTGCGAGGAAATCCAGGGCATAGGCATCCTTATGGTATTGTTCGGGTACCGGCCATACAAGGTTGATCTCCGGCACATTGGCAAAATGATCCTCGTGGTACAGTTTT
>JAXDBV010000056.1:0-4754 GCA_034678415.1 Bacteroidales bacterium | reverse complement strand
TACGAGTTCAGCCAGTACAGCCGCGTTATTTTCCTTTTCAAGATCCATCCTGTCGATCACTTTTTGCCAGCGTTTCATATAGCCCCTGATAAAGGCGGCATAAATATGCGGATTGTTACCCGTTGCATGTTTTGCTGAAAAAAAGAGCAGCAAAAAAACCATCACTTTAAACTTCGTCCCTTCCATTGAAAATCTTTAAAATATTTGTTAAGGAATGCTTTATAAATAAATAAACCCATTGACACCTGTTGGGGCACAACCGAGACCATATTGTCCGGGATACTTTGTTCACTGGCGACTGACACGAGAATACGGACAAGAAAATAACCTGCGATATATGCGATAATCCACTGGGTTGAGAATGCAATAAAGACAGGGACGAATCCCAGGGTGGTGACGAGCCAGAAGAGTGTGGCAAGAAGGAGCGAGTTCCCGAAAAATGCCGCCACGTTTTTCGAGAAGCCGTTAACTGCCCCGGTGAATCCTTCATACATCCTGCATTGTATTGTTTCATCACCGGTGAGGCAGGCTATCGCAGATTTGTTTTCCTTTAGCAACCTGGCAATGGCAATATCTTCCACCTTGTTTGATTTCATTCGCTCGTGAGGCTTGACAGATCGGTAGGCTGAAGCTTTGAACAACATGAACTGGCCATTGGCGGCAGACAGTGAAGGAAATCCTGATTTTCTCACCAGGATCAGCGGGAGCAGGGACAGCAAGATATAGTTCATGTTAGGTACCGTGAACTTCTCGCCCCAGCCTTTCAGCACCTGTTTCGGAAAAATGGAGACCAGTGACAGCGATTCCTGTGCGGCAAAGGAGATCATCCCCGCAATAATCGCATCCTTCAGTCGTACATCCGCATCTATGAACAGGAAATATTCACCGCCGGCGAGTAAAGACAGACGGTGGCAGGCATAGTTCTTCCCCAGCCATCCCTCCGGAAGGCAGTCAGACTGAACGATCCTGATCCTTTTATCCCCGGTAGCAAACCCGGCAACAATGTGTTCCGTCTTATCCTCGGAAAGATCATTGAACACAATGATTTCAATATTCTGATAATCCTGCTTTACAAGGTCATCCAGAATATTGGCAATATTCTTCTCTTCATTCCTGGCAGGGATTAAGACCGAAACGAGGGGATTGCCCTCCGGCCACCGCTTGCAGGGCTTCTCACGGCATACCACGTTTACCACCGACACAATGAGCTGGCCGATGGTAAATGCCATGACGATATATGCCAGAACCATCATCGCGGCATTGTCATGTTAATGTGCGCATCCATACAGGTTGTATAAAAAGCGTTGTATTCCTCTTCAATGATCTCAATGGAGGTGGCTTCGGAAGAGTACTCACGGAAGGATATAAACAGGGAAGGTTTCGGTTGTGAGAAGAAATCGACCAGGTTCACAACGAAGACAATATGTACCGGATTTGGTATATTTTTCAGAATTCTTGCCGTACCTTTTTTAAAGCGGTAATCCCGGCGGTACAAGGATTGAATCTCACCCTGCGGAAATATCAGTACGAGGTTCCTTCCCCTGGTCAGCAGTTCACTGGCATGCCGGAGCGTTTCAAGGATACTTTTCGATCCTGTTTTTACAGGGAAGCCTCCTGTTCTTTTAAAGAAGCTGTATTTATCCAGTTGCTCCTGTTGCATCATGAAATGGAACTTACGATGGAATACTTTCAGGTTCAAATACATAGCCCAGAAGCCATCCCACCAGCTGATATGATGGGCGATGAGGAGTACGGGGAAGCCCTTATCTCTGAATTCCCCGGAGATCTTTATTTCATGGAAGTTCCTGTGTATTTTCCAGACGGTATACAGTTTAAAGAAGGAATAAATGAATATATTATGTTGCGAACGGATCATTACATTATCAGCTTGAAATAGATAGCCAGGAGGAGGAAGAAAGCTGCCTGGCATGAAAGAATCAATGGTGCGAGGGATAAGCGCGGCCTGACATGAAGGAGCCTCAATACGATATGCATTATCACGGCAATGATGAACCAGGCTATATAATTTCTGACCGGCACCAGGGAGTCATTCCACGTCCACATCTCCAGGTCCGCAGCTGTATGTTCTATCAGGAAATCATAGAGCACCATCATCAGCGATGCCGCCAGTATTTGAATAACAGGATGCAAGCCCGGTTTCCCGGTTATTGAGGCGGTGGCAAAAACCAGGAACGACCAGTTAAGCCCGATCATCAGTGGGGTGTGGAGTATGCCCGGTCCTAGCGTCTTACCATAGGTATAGCTGCCAAATATGTATCCCGTATTGACGCCAGTAACCTCGATGAAGAAACCGGCAACAGCTATCAGTGCTGCCGTTAGGGACAACCTCGTTCCGGGTTGCTTCTCGTTGCAGGCAAAGAGGGCAAAAAAAGACAGAAGTAAGGCGAAAGGGAACAGCGCCATAAATACCCCCCTCGTGAACGGCAGTATCGTACCGACAGTGCCTATCCCATAAAAAATCACGAAGAATTCAAAGATATTTTTACGGTATTTTGTGTAAACAGAAGACAGATCGGTTAATTTATCGGTCATACACCAGCGGATGTGTTAATCGGGTCCCAAGTGGATTATTTACTGCTTTTCATCATTGATATTTCGGTACTTATTGTTCATTCCGACGTATGCCGGTACTCCCGGATGACAGTGTTTTTGGGGTGTCAGGATTTAACAGGCATTCATATACCGTCTGATATATACCCCTGAACCAGATAGTATAAGCTGCAGGATTCAGGCGTATGTCCTCCTGCAACTCTTCAAAAGGGATTCTTTTCCATTCATCCACCTCCCTGGTATTTATCACGGGCTGATCATCGGTGATGCCTGCAAATACATGATCCAGTTCATACTCGGTCAGGTCATTATCAAGTTTTTCCTTGTAGACGAACGAGAATATCTCCCTCAGTTCGCATCGGATGCCCATTTCTTCCATCAGTCTCCTGGTGGCCGTTTCATGATTCTTTTCGCCATGGACAGGGTGGGTACAACATGCATTGGTCCACAATCCCCGTGAATGGTATTTGTCTAGTGCTCTTTTCTGAAGGATCCAATCTCCTCCGGAGTTTATGATAAACACGGATACAGCCCTGTGAAGCAAGGCTTCCCGGTGTGCCTTTATCTTTTCTGATACCCCGATGGGGTTGTCATTTCCATCCACCAGGATGACATAAATATCTTCACCTGCCATATCCTTTTCCTGTGTTAAGAGGTCAGGTCATACTGAGTCTGTTTTCAAAACAAGCCTGAATCAGCAGGAAAACTTTTCGGTGTGCGGGAACAGTTATCCTTCTTTGCATTAGCATATCTGCCGGGATTTTCGCTATTTTTCTCAGCAGCCTCCGGTAATACCTGTATGCGATCAGCACACCCAGCCTCGCTTCGGAGGGTAAGTTCCTTATCCCGGGGTAGGAATCATTAAACTCATATTCAATATCCCTGACAATCTTTTGTTTTATATCCTCATTGAATCCTTTCAAGACGATATCGGGGAAATATCTTCTCCCGAGGTGATGCATGTCGCTATTCATGTCCCGCAGGAAGTTGACCTTTTGAAACGCCGACCCGAGCTTCATGGCAGGCAATCTCAGCCGCTCATAAAGCGTCTCATTATTATTGCAGAAGACCTTCAGGCACATGAGTCCGACCACTTCTGCCGAACCATAAATATATGCTCCCAGATCGGATGAAGTATGGTAGTCCTTTTTATGAAGATCGGCTTTCATACTGTCCAGGAAAGCCCGGATAAGATCATCAGTAATGCTATATTTCCTTACGATAGTCTGGAATGAATGCAATACGGGATTGATGCTGATCCCTGTACTCATCGCATCGTAATAGTCGGCTTCAAATTTCTCAAGTAGATGTTCCTTCCCGAACTGGTGGAACGAATCGACAATCTCATCTGCAAACCGCACAAACCCGTAAATGCTGTAAATGGGATCCCTTAGCTCTTTTCCAAGAAAAGCGACAGCGATTGAAAAAGATGTGCTATACGACCTGGTAATGATCCGGCTGATCGAAAACGACAGATCGGTGTATAGCTCCTTCATACATGTTCAGTTATATTTATATGTATCTATTCCCGGTGTAAAAGTAGTAAAAATTCTTTCTGTAAGATTGGCAACGTGTTCTGCCATTGTTATTTCTTGCTCAGAATCAATTCATTTTCAGGGTGACCGTCGGAATCAGCATAACAAATCCAAGGAAAAACAGGATAAGGATCAGGGGAGTTACCCATCGTACCCATTTGTTGTAAGGTATTCGTGCCACTCCGAGCACACCGATAAGCACTCCTGATACCGGCGTGATGAAATTAGTGAAGCCGTCACCGAACTGGTATGCCATCACGGCTGCCTGTCGTGATATACCGATCAGGTCAGCGAAGGGAGCCATAATGGGCATGGTGAGGGCGGCCTTGGCTGAACCGGAAGGCATGATCAGATTGATCAGTGTCTGGATGATATACATGAGGCTTATCGAGGCGAACTTGCCGGCATCGTGCACCCCCTGCGATAAACCATGCAGGATTGTTCCCATGACTTTCCCGTCTTCAAGGATAACAATGATTCCACCGGCCAGTCCAACCACAAGGGCGGCCGAAAGGATATCCTTCATCCCTTCCAGGAACAGTCGGGTAATTTCATTGGCTGTTTTACTCATGGCAATACCTGTAAATATACCCATGGCAAAGAAAAGCGCAGCAATCTCCATGATATACCATTCGTATCCCATTACCC
>JAXDBV010000055.1:0-7271 GCA_034678415.1 Bacteroidales bacterium | reverse complement strand
GCCAACCAATACCGACACATCCATATGGCTTAATATTTGTTGATAACTAATGCCATCAAAGTCTCCCGATGCTAAAAATATAAATTTATTTTCAATAATTTTAACAGCTTAATAAAACCTTTGCTGCATGGAATTTACAAATCTTATGGAGTTGTTCACAGAGTTATACGGTGACGGGACCGGCGGGATACGTATATATTTCGCACCCGGCCGTGTGAACCTGATCGGTGAACACACCGATTACAACGGGGGATATGTCTTCCCATGTGCTCTTGATTACGGCACCTACCTCCTGATACGAAGAAACAATGTAAACCTGCTGCGCTTTGCGACCACTAATTTTCCCACACGCGCAGAAATTGCACCGGCTGATATCCACCGGAAGCTGGACAAATCATGGGTAAATTATCCCCTTGGAGTGATCAACCAGTTTGCCGACAAGGGACTCCTGCCCGCAGGCATGGATCTGCTGTTCTCGGGTAATATTCCCAACGGGGCCGGACTTTCATCATCAGCTTCCATCGAAATGGTCACTGCCGTCGCTCTGAATGATATGTACCAGGCGGAGTTATCCATGGTGGAGCTAGCCCTGTTATCACAAAAGGCGGAGAATGTTTTTGTGGGTATGAACTGTGGCATCATGGACCAGTTTGCCTCCGGGATGGGAAAAAAGGACTCCGCCATCTTCCTGAACTGCGACACACTTGAATACGAGCTGGTGCCGGTAGTACTGAAAGAATATGACCTGGTGATAGCCAATACAAATAAACGAAGGGGGCTGACAGACTCCAAATACAATGAACGCAGGGCTGAATGCGAGAGGGCTGTTGAATACCTCAGCAGCAGGAGTACAATACCAAATCTGAGTGCACTGACACCGGATCAGTTCATGGAATTGCAGCATCTGATCCCTGATGAGATCGTACGAAAGAGGGCCCGTCATGTCATCCTCGAGAACCGGCGGGTACTTGATGCCATTTCTGCCCTCACCTCGGGCGACCTGGTACGTTTTGGTACATTGATGAACCAGTCGCACGACTCACTCAGGGATGATTACGAGGTGACAGGCATGGAACTGGATACACTGGTAGAGGACGCACTCAGAATAGACGGAGTTGCCGGCTCAAGGATGACCGGCGCCGGTTTCGGGGGATGTACGGTGAACCTGGTGAAAAAGACTATGACATTGAGGTTTATTGAAGATGTGGGAAAACGGTACGAGGCACGTACACACCTGAAGCCCGATTTCTATATTCCCAAGATTGGCGACGGAGCAAGAAGGCTTGAGTAACACGTCATATAGCGGCAGACATGGTCCGGCAAATGGTCGTTGCCAGTACAGGGTGTTGATGCACAGGTTGCCGGCTATGATACAGCGACCGGCAGGCAGTATATCCGTTGGACGGAAAGAAACTTCGTAAAACAGGCTAATACTGAAAACAGGGTGTGTTTTCTAATCGAAATAAATAATAGTTATCCGGATATAAGTACTTCCGTATGAAAATCAGAATCATTATTGTTTTTACAGCCTCGTTCATCTTTTTTGGCGGGGGTTGCCTGGAGAAGAAATATCCTTACCAGGATCCTTCGCTGGATTTTGAGGTGCGCGCCAATGATCTTGTTTCGCGCATGACACTGGAGGAGAAGGTGGGTCAGATGGTATATAATGCGCCGGCCATTAAAAGGCTGGGTATTCCTGAATACAACTGGTGGAACGAATGTCTTCACGGGGTAGCCAGGGCGGGTAAGGCCACGGTGTTCCCGCAGTCTATCGGACTGGCCGCTATGTTTGATACCGCCCAGATGTTCAGGATCGCCGGGATCATAGCCGATGAAGCACGTGCGAAGTATAACGAGTTTCAGCAGAAAGGCAAGAGAGGTATCTACCAGGGCCTCACTTTCTGGTCACCCAATATTAATATCTTCAGGGACCCGCGGTGGGGGCGCGGGCAAGAGACATATGGCGAGGATCCTTACCTCACCGGGCAGATGGGTGTGGCATTTATCAAAGGCCTGCAGGGTGACGACAAGAGATACCTGAAGCTGGTCGCTACCGCCAAGCATTATGTCGTCCACAGCGGTCCCGAACCCATCCGGCACGAGTTTAATGCCGTGATCAGTGAACGTGATTTCCGTGACACCTATTTCCCCGCCTTCCGGGCATCCGTTACCGAGGGGAATGTATATTCCGTGATGTGTGCCTATAACCGGTATATGGGTAAGCCTTGCTGCGGCAGTGATCAGATACTGAACGGGATCCTCCGGAATGAATTGGGATTTAATGGCTATGTGGTATCCGACTGCTGGGCGGTGATGGATTTTTACCAGGAGCACCGGGTAGTGAAGACACAGGAGGAAGCAGCAGCCCTGGCCGTCCGCTCAGGCACCGATCTGAACTGCGGTGTGTCATTTCCCTCGCTCACCGACGCGGTCAAAAAGGGACTGATCACCGAGGAGGAAATTACCACGGCGGTGCAACGCCTGATGCTGGCACGGATGAAACTTGGTATGTTCGATCCACCGGATCGTGTTCCTTTCAACAGGATACCCTATGAAGTGGTCAACTCAAAGAAGCACCAGAACATTGCCCTTGAGTCAACCCTGAAGACAATTGTATTACTGAAGAACGAAAACAAGACGTTACCTCTCAGCAAAAACCTGAACAGCATTGCAGTCATCGGCCCCAACGCTAATGACGTGGAGGTTCTGTTGGGTAACTATAACGGGACCCCTTACTCGCCGGTAACACCCCTGCAGGGAATCATTGACAAGGTTGGAAAGAAGATGAAGGTATTTTATGCACCGGGTTGCGACTGGGCAGAAAATATGCCGGTGGTGGAAACTGTGCCGTCACATGTTTTGTATCTTAACCCGGCATGCGATACATCAGGCCTGAAGGCAGAATTTTTCAGTAACCTGGATATGTCAGGGCAGCCGTTAGTGACGGCTGTGTATGACACCATTGATCTGAACTGGTGGGAAGCCCCCCCGTATAACGGTCTCCCTGACGACAGTTTCAGTGTACGGTGGACAGGCTATTTTGTTCCACCCGTGAGCGGGATGTACTTTCTTGGTGGTGAGGCAAGGGATTTCAGGCTTTTCCTGGGCGACAGTCTGATCGCCTATTACCATAGCGAGCATCATGCCATGAAACGGTACGGGCAAATGGAACTGACAGAAGGGAATGCATACCCCATCAGGTTGGAGTTCTCGGATATTCACGGTGATGCATCATGCCGGCTGCTATGGAGCCCCCCGGGACGTAAACTGGAACAGGAGGCTTTACAGGCAGTAAATCAGGCAGATGCGGTGATTATGTTCATGGGGCTCAGTCCGAGGCTTGAAGGCGAAGAGATGAGGGTGGATGCAGAGGGATTCAGAGGTGGTGACCGGATAAACCTTGACCTGCCAAAGGTACAGGAACAGTTATTGAAAAAGGTACATGACACGGGCAAGCCCGTGATTCTTGTGTTGCTGAATGGCAGCCCACTCTCCATCAACTGGGCGGAGGAGAACATTCCTGCCATCCTTGAAGCATGGTACCCGGGCCAGGCTGCCGGCACAGCTATTGCCGAGGTGCTGTTCGGCGACTACAACCCTGCCGGCCGGCTGCCGGTCACATTCTATAAATCGGTCAGACAGCTGCCGCCTTTCGAGAATTATGACATGAAAGGAAGGACATACCGTTACATGACGGGAGAGCCACTGTACCCTTTCGGTCACGGACTAAGCTATACCACCTTTGCCTATTCCAACCTGCGCCTGGAAAGAGATACCATCCGATCGGGAGAACAGGTGAGAGTTTTTGTTGACATAACAAACACCGGTGAGATGAGAGGCGATGAGGTGGCACAATTGTACATCCGTGATCCGGTGAGCACGGTAACCCGTCCAACTCGAGAGTTGCAGGGATTCAGACGTGTGAATATCGAGCCAGGCCAGACGGTTACGGTAGAGTTCCTCATCCAGCCGAAGAATTTGGAATACTATTCGGTAAAGGAGAAAAAATATATTATTGAACCGGGGGAATTCATCATTATGGTTGGCCGCTCATCCGCCCTTGATGACCTAATTTACCGGCCACTCGTTGTCATTGAATGACGGAGATATGATGCAGTAGCCCGTACCCTGTTGAAAGGCTACTGCTTTATGATTTTTTTAACATACCTTTCCCCGGCTGTGTCGACACATACCATGTACACGCCTGAGGCAAGGTTTGAAGTGTCAATAATACTCATATGTTGGGGAAACACAAAATTACTCACTACCTCCCCCCAGGATGAATAAAGTGTAATTTTCCTCAACGGTGCTGAATCTGTTGTGTAGATGAAAAGATAATACCGGCAAGGATTTGGTCCTACCTTTACCCTGTCATCGTCAGTAATGAGATTCTTTTCCACCCGTTGTATTTTTCCAGTCTCATTGAGAATCCGGTTGCCGGGATCGATCAGTACCTCGGTCACTTTCCGGGTGAATCTGAAACGGCTATCCTGCGGATTTATAGTCTGATCCACTCGGATGAGGGTATCACCTCCCTGGTATTTGAACAGAATCTCCACCGGAATTGTAAAAAAAGGAGTAACCGATGGTTTGGAAACGGCCTGTGACAGCCTGAAGCTGACAGTATCATCCTTCTGGTTCCATTGCAGGTTATACAGAGGGTAACCCTCGCCATAATACCATTCATCAAAAAAGGGAGCAAAGTTCATACCTGAAACCGATTCGAGCACCGATTTGAAATCCATCCCGGTGGCTACCGAATAGCCGTATTGCGACAGGTATGATCTGAGTACGCTGAAAAACAGTTCATCATCTCGCAGCATATAGCGGATCATATGGAGAAGTACCGCTCCTTTCTTATAGGAGAGGCGGGAGCTGAAAATCCTCATCACATCGGTGGCTGAGGGGGCAGGGACATACACGCTTCCGCCCGTTTCACTCAGCACCATAGCCATGGCATCATCCATCCATTCCGATGCTGATTCAGGAGAAACAAGGTGTTCAACAGCAAGGTATTCACAATATGAAGCGAACCCTTCATTGATCCAGATATCCTGCCAGGTGGCACATGTAACCATATTACCGAACCATGAGTGTGCCAGTTCATGAGCTACAAGGTAGTAGTTAAAGTTTCCGATGGTTGTCATGGTCTGGTGCTCCATTCCTCCTCCCATCGGTGCTGTGCAATGCCCGTATTTGTCGTTTATGAAAGGATATATGCCAAAAAGCCGGGAGAACAGTTCAAGGAATTCAACGGTCTGGTCAATCGATGCCTTGTTCTGGTTAAAATACGAGTCGTTGTCATAAATGAAATTCTGGATTAGTACGGGCACACCGGCGCCTGCGGGGTGAGCATATATACTGTAGTCCCTGTAGTCGGCGACGGCAAAGGAGAGATGATAGTATGCAATGGGATAATGCGATTTCCACTCGAACCGTTTTTTACCGCCCGGCAGGGGTACCACTGCCGTGAGCTGTCCGTTTGATCCGGCCATCAAGCCCTCACTTACGGTGAGGAACACCCAGGAGGAATCGGCCTTATCAGCCAGGACTTCCTTCACAGGGAACCAGTCCCTGGCATTAAACGGTTCGGAGAGGGTCCAGGTCACCCGTTTATTCACTTCAGGACTTACAGCCGAAGATACGGGATTGAAGAAGAGTCCCTCCTCCCCGGGATCACCCCGGTAAAAAACAACCATTTCAAACAATGAATATTCAGGCAATGGCTCACCGGGGGTGAGCGAAACAAAATCGGTTCCGGTAACTCTCTGCCAGCCTGTTTTCCTGCCGTTAAATATTACAGAATCAATCACCATCTTTTCCCCGAGCTGGAAAATAACCTCTGTGACCGGGCTGTTCAAGATCTGACCCCGGATGGTTCCCGAACCCGAGATGTAGGCAGATGCATTGGTAACATTCAGATCCAGGAAATAAAACCGGACATCATACAGATCCATTAACGATTTCAGGTCTGTTTTATCAGGCAGCAGAAATACTTCCCGGGGGACAGCCATAAACGATGTGGAGAGTATACCTCCCACACACAGGACGATTAACCAGCGATTCATACCCATTTATTCCCCAACATATGTGTAAAGTTACACCTTTCATTCATTGTATGGAAGGTGCGAGGCTAAAAATCAGGTTGTTGTTTTTATCAACGATTCTGGCATAGAAAGCATACCCACCGAAATTATTCTCGATTTTCAACAGCAGGTTGTTCCATCCCTTTTTCAGGTCAAGGATGATCTTATCCTGGTCTGGCTCGGCAATCCTGACATCCAGAAACCGGAATATCTCTTTCCCGTTGAGGAAGACCTTCGATCCGTCATCGGAACCGAGATAAAACACAACCGTCTGATCCAGGGGTGAAAATATACAGGTGGCCGCGTAACATACAACAAACTCGTATGGAACCACTTTATCCCACAGGCTGAAATAGCCGTCTTCAGGAGTGGAATATTTTTTCCATTGTACGGTCATTTCGCCTGCACCGGTGTAAGATCTGTCAGGTAATATCTCCCGTTCAGGGGGGAACGGTGTATCCAGACCGTACCTCAGGTTATCGCTTTCACGGTTATTAGGAAACGGTCCGATGATCAGCCACTCAGGTATATATTTCCTTCCGGGAGTGAGGTGCAGGGCATCGATACCTGTCTTGGCGGCAGTATCCACGATGGCCGTGCAACGAGGGATAAACTCCAGGATGATCGAATCATGGATGGTCAGAATACCGGTTAGTCTCAGGTAACCCGAAGGGATCACTTCATGACCGTCTGATAAAAGAGTCCCCACTATCCTTCCTCTGTAATAAACATCTGTATTTACATAATTTTTACCGGTGGTATAATAAATGTCAATATCATAGGCATTTTCTTCCAGCCGTGGGATGATGAGGGAGAAAGGGCCTCCTCCGGCATGCAACAACTGCTGATTATTGCTCCATTCGGCACCGGCCCATGACATATCCATCACTGATGCATTACCATTCGTGCAATGAACGTCAAGGTTTTCAGCTTCCAGTCCGCCCGGCGGCACAATTGCTCTCAGGGGTATACGCATAGCGGCAGGCAGGATAGCCGGGAATGGCCTGTGCGGTTCCGACTGGTACCAGTATACCGTGCTTGAATAATCGGCCACTACGGTATTGGCATGCCCATGTTCAATAGTGAAATGTATTGAATCATTGAAATACACGGGATCAGGGACATGAAAACGGTACGCTGCAATTTTCCCGGCCGAATCGTCCTTCATGATCAACCCGTGAAAGG
>JAXDBV010000054.1:0-3584 GCA_034678415.1 Bacteroidales bacterium | reverse complement strand
GCTTTCAGGTTCCGGGCCATGAATTTCTTACCCTCCGGTCCGCCAAACTGATCGATATATCCGTCTGATAAGAGATAAAACGAATACCCTTTCCTGTAATCAATCTCATGTTTTGTGAACGGATCCTGCTCCTTGGCTGAGATACCGATGGGCATCCTGTCGGCTCTATATTGCTTGAGAATGTACTTATCGTTGTACATATCGCTCTTACCGACAGGCAGGGTTCCTGTTTTCTTCAGTGTTACCTTTTCCCCGGAGGTAAGAGGCCGTACCAGGTACATATTATTGTATGCGCCGGCATATTGCACCGTAGAGGTCTTCTTATCGAAGATAAGGATCGCAAGGTCCATCCCATCCTTTGTTTCATTTTCCGCCTTACCGGTTTGTTTAAGGGAGGTCATGACAAGATTCCTTAAATGGTTAAGGACTTCATCTGCCCTGTCTTCTTTAAATATGTTTACGATCTCGTTGAAGAATGACATCCCGAGCATGCTCATAAAGGCACCGGGGACGCCATGACCCGTGCAGTCGGCCGCAACGACGAATACCTTTTCCTCCCTCTGGGCCATCCAGTAAAAGTCACCGCTTACAATATCCCTCGGTTTGAACAGGATGAAATGATCGGGAAAATTATCTTCGAGCACCTTGCTTGACGGCAGGAGCGCCTGCTGTAACCGGCTTGCATAATGGATACTGTCCTCTATCTCTTCTTTCTGCCTCACCACCTCGGCTGTTCTCTCACGGACGATCCCTTCCAGCCTGATCTTTTCTCTCACCAGCCTGCGGGCATTGAACCTGACAATGGCATAGACAATAAGGATGGTTATTAAACCATATATGATAAAAGCCAGCGCTGTTGTGTACCAGGGAGGCTTAATGGTAAACTGGAATGATCCGATGAGGCTCTCACGGCCGTATACATTTCTTGCCTTCACCTGCAGATCGTATTTCCCCGGCGTCAGGTTATAGAACGGAAATTCATGTGTCCTGGTCCATTTTGACCATATGTCCTGTGATGAACCCAGCAGGCGGTAGCAGTACTCCGTTCGCTCCTCATCCTCGAAGAAGGGCGAAGCCCATTGAATATCGAGGTTTCTCATGTTGAAAGGCAATACGTAACGGAATCCCGGCGGTTGCTGTGGGACAATCCGTTTCCGTTTATTCGCGTCGGTGACAAAGAAATTACCGTTGAAAAGAACAGAATCCCTTGTACTGACTTTCCGGATAAGGGTGTGGAACGGCCAGTTCTCATACCTCCCCTGGTAAGGAATACCGGGGTTCAGGCTCTGATCATAGGTATATACCTGTGCTCCGACGCCAAACCACACCCGTCCGTCATCATCAACAAATATTGCATCACCCCAGATATTCGGCAGCCTGCCCAGTGACAGGCTATCTTCCCGGTAACCACCCGTCGTATCGGGAATGAGGATTTCGTACTGATGGTACTTGTCATCTCCTCTTTCAAAATAGGCCAACAGCCATATCTTTCCCTGCTTGTCCTCCCTGAACCGGTAAACACCTTTGTATCCCGTGGTCAGGGGTTTCCCGAAGGCCCGGTCAGGCACAAACCTGTCCTCTTCCCTGTCGTACCGGTACAAACCTTTCAAGGTACCTACCACAAGATGGTCGTGGTAATCGAAGAAAATATTATCCTTCAGGCCAGGTAAGCCTTCCCCAATACCATAGGATGAATACACGGTATCGCCATTATTGATGACCACCCTCCGGATGCCATTCACATAGGTCGACACCCAGATGGCACCATCCCCGTCAACTGCAATGCTTCGAACCTGTTCCCTGATATTGGCAAAGCTTTTTCTTTCCCATCGGCCGTTTCTGAAGTTAATGGAAAAAGCTCCGTTCCCTTCGCCCATAAGGATCAGGTTCGGATAGAGCGGATGTGTTTCAAGAGCATAGACAATAAATTTCTGTGTCGGGTCAAGCTTTCCTTCGATACGATTATCAAATTGTGTGAGACGGTTCTTTTCATCCATTAAAAAGATACCTTCCATTGTGCCGATCAGCAGGTTCTCCATCCCTGTCTCCGGGTTATGGAAGGGATGGAGTACCCAGCTCTGTATGCCGCTGGTCTTCTCGACGGGGACAAAATAGCTTCCTTCGCCGTGCGTATGTTCCAGCCGGTAAACACCATCGAACGTGGCGATGTAGAGCACACCCCGATAACGTACGATATCCATGACAAAATCGCTGATGCCGGAATGATCATCAAAGAGGCGTATGGAACTGTTCAGATCGATCCTCGAAATACCCTCCGCCTGAGCATACCATACGGGTGATACCTGGTCGGAGGTTCCCCTGCTGTAACCTGTCACAATGAATTTTCCAATATTGCTGTTCCCGGGAGTGATATGATGAATAACCTGCAGAGCGGTGTCAAGAATAAATGTACCTCCCCCGTAAAGTGTTGACAGGATGATCTGATCCCGGGAATAAACAATACCGTTGTAGAGCGTGTATTCTTTGAATACCTTATCCACCCAATCCTCCACAATGCCTGTTCTGACCGAACCGGTTGACTGGTCATAGGAGAACAGCCCGTCCTTACGGGTACCTACCAGCAGAAGGTCACCTTTCCACGGAAGGATGGTAAAAATATCTTTTCCGCCGAAGTACCCTCCGTTAGGAATAGGCCTGACGCTGTCACCCTTCAATTCCATAAGTCCTTCCACCTTATTGCCTATGTACAGCCGGTTATTGACCAGAAAACTGAAGAAAGAATAGCTGGGCAGGGGAATGATCATGAATCTGTCATAATCATACTGGTATATCTTACGGGTAGTGCAGAAATACACCTTGTCTTCCGTGCAATGGATTTTCCAGACGTTGAGCGTAAATTTTCTTTCCGCCGAGTCAAGCTTCTCAAGAAGAGAATGGTATTGCATCAGCCCGGAAATATCGGGTTCCAGGTATCCTATCTCACCAATGGCACCGACAAAAATGGTACCGTCCTTGTCGGTCGCAAGCGAATATACAGATGACCGGTTAGGGATGGGTATTTTCTTCCAGCTTATGCCATCGTACTCGAGCACACCGTCATCGATATTCCCCACATAGAGCACACCCCTGTGATCCATGGTCACTACCCAATTCTGCTCAGCCGATTTCATGTCGGCAGGAAGATAATTCTGTGTGAGGGGAAGCCCACTTCTGTTCACCTGGGCAACAACGCCTGTCAGTATGAACAGGCTTACGACTCCTGCGGTTAATGACCTCTTAATCATGGACAGGGGAAATCCGGTTAACACAATCCTGTGAAGTTGAAAAGTAATAAATATATAGATAATTCATCAATTTTAAACAAGATTTGAGAAATGTCAGTGTCAAACATTTTAACCAAATTTGACGTATAATTATTAATATACCATCCACACCTGTGCTTCCGGTCAACAGCAGAATGAGGATTCGTTATGCATTTCTGATGATTTATGTTCACTTCACCCTGGCGGGATGGGTGAGAGGGGAGGGTAATATGACGGGCAGTGATCCTGCGGGACTGCAGCTGACCGAGCAGTCGGAAGACCATCTCCTTTTCAAGTATCATGTGGATATCCCGCAATTTT
>JAXDBV010000053.1:0-3104 GCA_034678415.1 Bacteroidales bacterium | reverse complement strand
TGAATGTCTGTTCGTTGTCATGTCCTTTGTTTCTCACTGCCGTATTTCTTCGGGGTTGTCCCTCCGTATTCTTCTCAGGAACATTTCCATCCTCTGGTCGACGGCAATCAGGTAGGTATAGGGTGTCTGACCGCTTTTCACGTCCATCTTACGCTGGTTGAGTTTAATGTTGACGAGGGTGTTCCTGAAGTTCTCGTTGGCGGCGATGCTCATCATCACTCCGCGGGTATAGCCGAAGAAATAGTAAGTGTTCCGGTCGATTTCGAGGTACAGGTCGAGCAGGTCACCGCTTCTTTTTTTCTGTATCTCAAGGTGTCCGTCGACCAGGGCATTGACGGGTGTGCCGCCGATATTGCCGATGCCGATTTTCCCCACTGAGCGGTAGGAGTCGGTGGCATGGTTCCAGCGGAGCCTGACGCTGGTCAGCAGGATGGTTTTATTGATCTCCGGCGGTATCTGCATGTAACTTCCGTAGATATTGATCTCATCATACATCTTCTGTATGTTTTCGCTTCCTGCCAGTACCGTCAGGTTCTTCTTTATCTCAGGTTTGTTCATATCAACCCCTGTGAGGGACGGGATGGATTTAATTTCATTCGCCATGATATTCAGTGCATCCTGTGAGAAGAAGAACTCGATCCCGAGGGTTATGTTCAGGATTATCTCATTATTTTCTATGTCATGTTCTACATTGCCGGCTGTGGTGAGCCTGAGCTGTCCCAGGTCGACACCCAGGTTAATCTTTCCTTCACCGTACACCTTGCAATAATTCCTGTCGAGGCTAAAGTAGTTATCGGGAAGGTTCATATCATCGATCTTGGCCAGTGTGGTGATCTTGTATTGTCCTGACGGTTTATCATAGTATAGAAATCCGGAAGCTGTGGTCAGCGGGGTGTCACTGTAGTTTTTCCTGGTGCTGAGGAAGGCAGGATAGATATGGGTGGAGTCGTTGGTGATGAAATTGCCGGTATAGATCGTGTTGTTATTGGGGGCCCGCGGCTCGACAGGGACGGGAATACGAACACGCACCGGATCAATTTCCGAGATGAATGCGACGTAGTTCCTTGCCATACCGGGGCATTGATGCATGATTTTAGCACCGCCCGAGAAAGTGAGAAGAGTTTTACCTGCTTCCAGCATAACCGTACCGGTAAAGGAAAAATACGGGTTCAGCAGGAAGCTGTCGGCCGGCTGTATCAGTCCGCTGGCGACGGTCCTGGCCGAGTCGACGGAAATATCATTGAAGAAGATGACCTGTGCTTCGTTGTTCTCGTCGATATAATCATATTTACCGGAACCGAAGTAATCATATCTCCCGGCAATGTTCACCGTTGCATCGTAGAAGATATGCTTGATGGCAGGATGCAGTATTTCAATCCTTGCCTTGTTCAACGGTTTGATCCTGGCATTTTTCTCGATGGTGAGCAGGCCTTCGTATGGGAAGATGATGGCATCTGCCACCTCGACCTGTCCTACCTGTTCGGCTAAGATCACCTGGTTGTTGATATCGTACCTGGCATAGGGTGAGAAGAAGCTCAGTGAATCCTGTTTAGGGTTGACGGAAATGAATTTAGAAAGGACGTTTCTCCGGTCGGACATGGCCAGCCGGTCATGTACCGTTTGTGTTACCGGCGGTTTGGACTGGTCGACCTGCGCAAGGATCATATCATTGTTGTTCATGTCCCAAACGTAATGCTCGGCATAGCTGATGAATTGGTTTTCAGGATATTGTATCTTGCCATATCCGTCATTAGCCGTGAATATACCTTTGCCTGAAGCGAGGTCAATATCCGCTTTCACATTTTCTGAAACAAAGCTGAATCCTTTTCCTGCGGAGCGGAGCCTGAACTCTGCGGTATCGGAACGGAATGAGGCAGCTCCGAAGACGAACTGGTTTGATTTCATCGTGGAGGATTTCAGTTCTGCGCGTCCGTCTCCCATCAGGCCGTTAGAGGTGAGGTTCAGCTGGCCCGACATGCTCACATCCCCGTTGAATATTCGAAAAGGATCTTTAACGGGCACGGCGAGCCATTGATCGTGCTCCGGATACCATTTAATGGATACATCGGCCGACCGTACATCGGGAAATGAGACACCCTCGTCCTGCCGGTTAATGGTGAAGGAGGTGGCTGTTGTCATCATGGAGTCGGGAAAAAACAGGAACTCATCGGCCAGGGTGGTCGATGTCAGGTAATTCAGTTTTCCTGAACCTCTCAGTCCCTTGTTACTCATGAAGAGTTTATTGAAGAAGAACCCTCTTCCGTCATAGATAGGCATTCCGTCGGCCGGCACATCATGGTCGAAACCGAGGGACATATCATCCTTGATATGAAGAGTTTGTGCGAACGAAGGCAGGATATCACGGGAATCAAATTCGCCGGTGAAGCTGATATCTTCCCGTGTGAACTCATCGAGGTTATATACCGTAAAAGGGTCAAGTTTGAAGAGGTAATTCTTCTCCCCGCCGGTGGTATCTCTTTCTCCGCCTGGCTCATAGTACACGTAAGAATAGTCGGTGCTGGTGAATATGGGATATTTCGGCATGCTGCGCAAGCCGGATTTGTTGAACGGATGATCGATCTGCAGCTTCCCGCGACCGTCTTCGATAATATTTTCCACCTTCAGAACGCCGGATTGCCCATAGGCATCGGTAGTTTCTGACAAAATCCTCAACTGCAGGGAATCGATGCCGGGCATATCGATCATGAACGAGTCGTAACTGAAGAAAAACTGTTTGCCGTAATAGGTAAACAGACCGGCATTGATCTTCCCGTTAAACATGAAATTACGGTTTTCCTTCAGGATGATAGTGTTGTCATATGGGAAAATCGTCACGTTTTGCGAATCGCTCAGGTGTATTTCCGGCACTCCGTGTATCGTCAGGTCAGATGTTTTGAGGTCGAGGGAGGCATTTTCTGCAGGGGCTTCGGTTTGTGATACGAGGTTCAGCACGTCGTAGTCAATCCTTCCGCTGCTGGCATCCAGGTATTGGTGCAGCTTGGGTTTGATCACGGCTTCATCGGTCTCGGAGTTGTAATAGACAAACCCCATGCTGGAGAGTCTGATCAGAAGCTGTTGCACATGGTCCAGGGGCATGCCGAGGT
>JAXDBV010000052.1:0-15692 GCA_034678415.1 Bacteroidales bacterium | reverse complement strand
TATGAAGTATACAAATACAGAATAGATGATGATGATGATGGTTCCGACGAGGGAGGAGGAAATGATGTTTTTCCTTACGAGTGCCCTGGTCTCAGCCCTGGGGGAAATGATAGCCGCCACATAGAGCCTGAAGTCGTTATTGAACTGGTATGCCACAATTTTATCCTCGTTCTCTTCCTCCGAATGGAAACCAAGAACGCCGCTGCCTGTCCCCATAATCTGTCGGATGAAATCCCTGTTGCTCCAGTTCTCTCCCTGCGCCGAGGGATGCATAATCATCATGCCGTTCTCATCAAAGACAAACGGGTATCCGCTCTTCCCGATCTTCAGTTCATACAGTACCTTTCTCAGTCCTGCAAGGTCTTTCTCTCTCACCCCGACATACAGCATACCCACCACCTCCCCGTGATGCATGATGGGCTCATAGGCCGTTATGTACCACTCGTTCACCACGAAGGCCCTTCCGGTAAATGTCTGCCCGTTCTGCACGGTCTGTATTACCGTCGATTCAACCGGGATGAAGGTACCCGTTGCCCGTGTACTGTCTTCTTTCAGCACATTCGTGGAAATCCTCACATACCCCTGGCCGGTCTTCTGGAAGATGGTGACGGTACCTCCGACCATCTGGCGGATGGTATCAACAATCAGCGTCGAGTTGTTCACCCGATGGGAGCCCCAGTACCAGTCGTCAAGGATGGTCATTACCGTGTCAGAGGTAACCTGGTTCACCACCGGTACTTTTTCCTTCCCCTGCCGGATCGTCAACGGTCTTGAAAAAAACAATCCGTGCGCCACACGCAGGTTGGCCTGCATATCTTCCAGCTTCATGTTCCTCTCCCGCGCAAACATATGCATGATGGTTTTTACCTGCAGTGTAAGACTATTTTCCAGCTGCCGATGCAACGTGTTGACAGATGAATTGATATGCGAAACGGTCGAAAAAATTATAGCCAGAACAATCCCAATGGTAATTGGAATAAAGATGGCAAGCTTCAGGGATATGGGACGCAGAAATTTCATCCGGGCAGTTAATTCTGCCCCAAAGGTACCGGTATAAAATGAAAAGAAAAATGATATTCGTCGGCTATATGAACTGTTGAAGGGTTAAATAGACAAAAACAAAAGGGATGATTTTCTTACATTAAAACAATTTATTACTTTTAGTTACCATGAAAATCCTTTTTTCAATGAAAAAGAAATTACCAGTCCGGATCACTCGCCGGGAGTTCATTGCCAAAACATCCCTGGCGGCAGGCGCTGTCACAATCCTTCCCCGCTTTGTCCTGGGCGGTAAAGGGCACATCGGACCGAATGACAAGATCACTCTCGGTTTTATCGGTTGCGGGCGTCAGGCAAGAGACCTCGTGAGGTATTTTTCTGCCTTGCCCGAGGTACAGGTTGTTGCCGGGTGTGAAGTGGATAAGATGAAGCTCGACTGGTTTATCAACTGGGTGAACGCTTATTATGCCGAAAAGAGAGAGGTATCGGGTTACAAATCCTGTGACGGGTATAACCTGTATGAAGACCTTATTGCCCGTTCCGACATTGATGCAGTGGTGATCGCCACGCCTGATCACTGGCATGCCATACCGGCCATCGCCGCCATGAAGGCGGGAAAGGATGTGTATTGTGAGAAACCCCTGTCGCATACCATCAGGGAAGGACGGGCCATGGTGAAAGCGGCGCGCCGATACAAACGGGTATTCCAGGTGGGAAGCATGCAGCGCTCCTGGCGCGACTTCAGGCATGCCTGCGAGCTGGTCTATAACGGCTATATAGGCCGGGTGAAGAAGGTGATGGTGAATGTGGGCGATCCGTCGTACCCTTGTGACCTGCCGGGTGAACCCACCCCACCCTATCTTGACTGGGACCGCTGGCTGGGACCGGCGCCCGTGAGACCGTACAACCCGATCCTCTCGCCGCCCGTCGAGCAGACCCATTACCCTCGCTGGAGATTCTATAATGAATACGGCGGAGGCATTATCGCCGACTGGGGTACACATATGTTTGACATCGCACAGTGGGCCCTGGGCAAGGACCACAGCGGCCCGGTAACTTTCATCCCTCCTGCCGATAAAAAAGCGGTGCGCGGATTACGGATGATCTACGCCGACGGTATCGAACTTACACACGAAGATTTCGGCAGGGGATGGGCCGTACGGTTCATAGGCTCCGAAGGAACCCTCGACGTGAGCCGTGACTTCCTCGAATCGGTACCTGAAAATATTGTCGGTCAGCAGATAAAACCAAGCGATAAACGCCTGTACTTCAGCGATAATCACTATACCAACTGGACCCGGGCCATCCGGGACCGCAGCATACCCGTGGCCGATGTGGAGACAGGCCATCGATCGGCTTCCATATGCCAGATCGCCAATATCGCCTATCACCTGAACCGTAAGCTGGAATGGGATCCCGTGAAGGAAGCATTCAGAAAAGATCCCGAAGCAAACAAACGGAGGGGAAAAGAATACAGGGAACCATATACGCTTTAATATCCCTTCTCCCCCGATCCCCTTCCACGGAAGTAAGACATAATCACCGATGTACCCCTTATGAGCCGCTGCTGACGCATACTCCGCAGACAAATTTCTCTATGGCCGTATGTAATGTGTTATTACTGAATTATATGAGAGGGAATTCAGTAATTAATTGCATAATTTATCTGCTTGCTATATGTGAATTACTGGCGGTTTTATCAGCCTTCGATATTTCCCTTTCCCGGTCTCCGGAACCCTCCGTCAGCTATGGTTGAGAAAACAGGTTAGTGATTAATGGTTTATGGCTCCATTCCCGTCGTACTCACACCGGGACGGAGAATAAAAGAACCTATTCAGGTAAAGAATACACTGATCGAATTATAATCCTTTACCTCATATAAAGGATAAGGCATCAGGGGATGAGTAATATGATGCGCCCGGATATTTCGTACGGCGATACCGATGCAGGGACGGAAAGCAACGCCTGGCGCACTGCTATGTTATGCCTTGAAAAAGTAGACATCAGACCATCCCTGGCCGGTCATTACCGTTTCATAGCCTTGGTCAGGATTCCCATGACACCACGGATGAAAGTGGCGCTGGTCAGCACCTTCACCACGGGGCTTCTGGCGGTACTTGTCCTTCGCTGGGAGGTGGTACGGGTGGGTGAGCGTCTCGACTGTCTTTCCCACTGTTCTCTTTCCATCCTGTCGGCTTCCTCCCTGCGGAAGTTTTCAATTTTCCTGTTCAGCATCTCGTAGGCACTCTCACGATCGACCTCACGGTTATATTTGCCGACCAGTTCCGACCGGGCATTGATATCGTTGATCTCCCCGGGGGTGAGGATATCCATCCTGCTCATCGGGGCACGTATCATGGTGACGGCCAGCGGTGTAGGTATCCCTTTCTCATTCAGTGCCGTGACCAGCGCTTCACCGGTGCCCAGCCGGGTCAGCACTTCATCGGTTTTGTAGTAATCGGATAGCGGATAGTTCTGTGCCGTAAGTTTAATATCCTTACGGTCGTTGGCGGTGAAAGCCCGCAGCGCATGCTGCACCTTCAGTCCCAGCTGTGCCAGCACCGCTTCGGGCACATCGGTGGGGTTCTGGGTCACGAAAAACACACCCACGCCCTTGGAGCGGATCAGTTTGATGATCGTCTCAATCTGGTTAAGCAGGGTTTTGCTGGCTTCATTAAATACCAGGTGTGCCTCATCGATGAACATGACAAGTTCCGGTTTCTCCACATCACCCTTTTCGGGCAATTGGCTGTACACCTCGGCAAGCAAGGCGAGCATGAAGGTGGAGAACAGCTTGGGCCGGTCCTGTATATCGGTAAGCCTGATAATACTGACATACCCGTTCCCGTTCCTGTCAGCCCTCATCAGATCGTGAATATCGAATGACGGTTCACCGAAGAAGAGTTCCGCACCCTGCTGTTCGAGCTCGATAATCTTACGAAGTATGATACCTGTGGATGCAGCAGAAATGGTCCCGTATTCTTTTTCCATCTCCTCCTTCCCTTCTTCGGTAATGTACTGCAGCACCTTCTTCATGTCTTTGAGATCCAGCAGGGCCATCTGGTGATCGTCACAATATTTGAAAATAATTGCCATGATGCCGGTTTGTGTATCGTTCAGGTCGAGGATACGTGAGAACAGTACCGGTCCGAACTCGGAGACGGTGGCCCGCAGCCGTACCCCGTCCTGCCTGGAAAGGGACAACAATTCAACAGGAAAACCCTTGACCGCATAGGGAAGGTTTATCTTCGCATGCCGTTCGGTGATAAATGGTTTTTCCTCTCCGGGCATAGCTATGCCGCTGAGGTCGCCCTTGACATCCATCACCAGGACAGGAACACCCGATTCGGAGAGCTGCTCCGAGATCACCTGCAGTGTCTTGGTTTTCCCGGTACCGGTGGCGCCAGCTATAAGGCCATGCCTGTTCATCATCTTCAGGGGTACTTTTATGTGGGTATCAGGAATGGCCCCACCATCCAGCATGGCGCCCCCAAGAACAATGTATTTACCTTTACAGGCATATCCTTCATTGATATGGTTTATGAATTCATCTTTTCGGCTCATAACAGAATACGTTAAGTAAGTTATCCCTAACAACGGTATTTACGTGCAATTTAGCAGTTTTAATATAATTATCATGCAGACGGTTTTAAATTATGAAAAGCATGCTTTAAAAATTGGAATCCAGCAATAGTGTATTACAGAAATTTTTACATTTAGTATCCATATTCGGCCGGTATATGCAAAAATATTCCCTTGACAAAAGCAGGATCAAGGTGCTTCTCCTGGAAGGGATACATGAGAATGCCATGCGTTTTTTTCAGGCTTCGGGGTACACGAACATAGAGTATTTTACGTCATCCTTACGGGAGGATGAACTGGCAGAAAAGATCAGTGACGTACATATTATAGGCATAAGGAGCCGTACGGAGCTTCATTCTTCCATACTGGAGAAGGCGGGAAAGCTGTTTGCTGTGGGCTGCTTCAGCATCGGCACGAACCAGGTCGATTTGCACACCGCAAAGAGCATGGGCATACCTGTTTTCAATGCCCCTTTTTCCAACACACGGTCGGTTGCCGAATTGGTCATTGCGGAGGCCATTATGCTGATCCGTGGTATCCCTGAAAAAAGCAGGCTTGCCCGTCAGGGCATATGGAGCAAATCGGCACGTAACAGTTTCGAGATCAGGGGTAAGAATCTTGGAATCATCGGGTACGGGCATATCGGTTCTCAGGTGTCGATCCTTGCCGAATGCCTGGGGATGAATGTATTCTATTATGATATTGAAAAAAGACTCAGCCTTGGCAATGCCCGGCCGGTAGAAAGCCTGAAGGAACTGCTCCGGTTGGCCGATATAGTGACTTTACATGTACCTTCCACCCTGCTGACAAGGAATATGATCGGTGTTGATGAGGTAAGGCTTCTGAAGAAAGGTGCATGCCTGATCAATGCCTCACGGGGAGATGTGGTTGATTATCATGCGGTTGCCGAAGGCATGGAAACGGGGCACATCCTGGGTGTCGCTGCCGATGTGTTCCCCAACGAGCCGGCTTCCGAACATGAGCCATTCGTCCATGAACTCCAGCACTTCTCCAATACCATCCTCACCCCTCATATCGGTGGCAGCACCACTGAAGCCCAGGCCAACATTGGTCTCGAGGTATCGGAAAAACTGGTGAAATACAGCAACACGGGAGCCACCATGGGAGCAGTGAACTTCGTGGAAATATCCCTTCAGCCCAATAACAATAAACGCCGGTTCCTGCATATTCACAAGAACGTGCCGGGGGTGCTGAGGGAAGTGAATTACGTATTCTCCTCCCGGGGGATTAATATCGCGGCAGAATACCTCCAAACAGACGCCGAACTGGGATATGTGATCATCGATATTGAGAGCGAACCCGATAAGGCAATTCTTGAGGATCTGAAAAACATAGCTCATACCATCAGAACAAGAATGTTATACTGACCGCATACCGTTAAATTTTCAACATCCTTACCATGAAAAATACGTTTGTCGTTGTGATTCTCATACTTATTTCATTGTCGCTCCGCGGCCAGGAAGAAGACGCGTCACAGAATGCAGCCCGCATGCAATGGTTCAGGGATGCCAGGCTGGGTATTTTCATCCACTGGGGTATCTATGCCGTCAATGGAATCGATGAGTCATGGTCGTTTTACAATGAGTACCTCTCCTACAATGATTACATGAAGCAACTCAGCGGTTTTACCGCTTCAGCTTATGATCCGGGGAAATGGGCAGAGATCATCAGGAAAAGCGGTGCCAGGTATGCCGTTCTCACCGCAAGGCATCACGACGGTGTGGCCCTGTGGAACAGTAACTATTCAAAACTTGACGTGGTTGACAATACCCCTGCCGGGCGCGACCTGATTGATCCGTTTGTTACAAACCTCCGAAAACAGGGAATAAAAGTGGGAATATATTACTCACTGCCTGACTGGTCTCATCCTGATTATCCCAACTTCACGAAGAACAGCAAACGTTACACCGTAGACACGGTGCGGTGGAACCGGTATATGAAAGACAACCTTGGACAGATACAGGAGATCATGAAAAAGTATAATCCTGATCTTTACTGGTTTGACGGCGACTGGGAACAAAGCGCCGGACAGTGGAATGCCGCCGCGATCAGGCAAATGATACTCGATCATAATCCGGCAGCGGTAATCAATTCAAGACTTAAGGGGTATGGTGATTATGACACACCGGAACAGGGCATACCTGTCCATACACCTGTTGCCGACTACTGGGAGCTGTGCATGACGATGAATGATTCATGGGGATACCAGCCGAATGATCACAACTACAAGAGCCCGAACCAGGTCATCCGCATCTTTATTGACTGTATCAGTATGGGTGGCAACCTGCTGCTCGATATAAGCCCCGGGGCCGATGGCACAATCCCCGCTGAACAGGTGGCTATACTGAATGAACTTGGCCGCTGGACTAAAAAACACGCCGATGCCATCTATGGCACCAATCCCGGCATACCCGTGGATTATTATTACGGAAGATCAACATTATCGAAAGACTCTACCATCCTTTACCTGTTTGTTGACCAGCGGCCGCAAAACCCCCTGGTAATAAAGGGACTGGAGAACAAGGTGCTCCGGGTATGGGTGGTGGGCAACGGGACAAAACTGAACTGGGATATCAAAATGAAAGCATACTGGAGCACCGTGCCCGGAATCCTTTACATAACGGTGCCTGAACAGGCGCTCGACCCGCAGGTAACCGTGATCGCCATACTGCTTGATGGAAAACTGAAATTGTTCAAAGAATAAGATGAGCCTAAACGTGGATACTGGCGACCGGTAAACATATGCTCCAAAGTAAAAGAACGACAATAGTAAATTATATATTTGCCTCCTGTAACCGGATCCATGAATGTCACGGGCTGGAATAAAACAAGGACTAATTTTGTCAAATAAATATTATGACATCATCATCTCAATTGTTGCAAAACCTATACTCCCAATAACGGGAAATAACATTATGATGTCTTTATGAAAGAAAAAACACGCATCACTTATCCTCCATTCCTCTGTTTTTTCCTTTTTCTTCCTTCACTACTTCCGGCGCAGGAACAGCCACCAATGAACGACAGTTTGCGCAGGGATGCGGTGCATATCTTTATTGACTGCGAGGAGTGCGACATGAATTATATCAGGAGGGAGATACCCTATGTGAACTATGTGCGCGATGTGAGGGAAGCCGAGGTTTACGTGCTTGAGACAAGCCAGTCTACCGGCAGCGGCGGCACGAAATACACCTTTACCTTTCATGGCCAGCGGAAATTCCAGGGTAAAGACGACACCCTTGTATACGCGTGCCGGCCCGACGATACCGAAGATTATATCCGTGAAGGCCGTACAAACATGTTAAAGTTGGGGCTCATGCGTTATGTGGCCAGGACTCCCCTCGCCAGCGAGATATCAATACACCATTCCCTGAGCCCGGACAACACAGGAGTAGTGGACAAATGGAACTACTGGGTCTTCGAAATCAATACCTATCCCGGTTTCGAAGGAGAAGAATCGGTGAAGGAATTCAACATGGATAATTCATTCCGTATCTCCAAGATAACCGACAAATGGAAGCTCGAGTTTGACCTGGACCATGACATCAGGAACGATAAATATACTTTTAAAGATACCACATATAAGGCATTCAGAAGTTCGCTGGGTGTGGACAATCTTATCGTTAAAAGCCTGACAGATCACTGGTCAGCAGGTGTCCGTTTTGATGTGGCCACTTCCACCTTCAGCAATATACAGCTCGGCTACGACATTTACCCGTCGATAGAATACAATATCTTTCCCTATTCCCAGTCAACCCATAAGCAACTTAGATTGTTATATGGTGCAGGATTCAACTACTTCCATTACAACGATACCACCATCTATTCAAAAATAAAAGAAAAACTCTTCAGTCAACGGCTTGCCATAGCTTACCAGGTGAAGGAGAAATGGGGATCGGTTAATCTATCACTTAGCGCTTCCAGTTTCTTTCATGATTTCAGGAAGAACAGGATTGAAATGGACGGCTATATCACCTTCAGAATCTTTAAAGGTTTATCGTTTGAGATCTGGGGTGAAGCAGCCAGGATACGCGACCAGCTCTCCCTGGCCAAAGGAGACCTTGAACCCGAAGAAGTGTTGCTCGAACTGAGGGAGCTGGCTACAGGATATAATTTCGATTTCGGATTCGGATTTACCTATACCTTCGGATCCATCTACAGCAACATTGTCAATCCCCGGTTTGGCAACCATGCCGACGACTGGTACGACTGATCACTTTTAGAGAATGATGGATGGATGGCACCGGTGCAGCAGCTTGTGTAAAAATATTTTCACAGGCAATGAGTATCGCATATCTTTATTCATTTGATACCTGGATGCAGGAGAAATTGTTTGTACCTCCAAGGCATTCTGGAGATATTTATAAACAACAGAAAAACGTTTTGCCATGAGATTCAATGTCACACATCTGTTTTTCATTGCAGTAACCATGGTCACAGGGATTGCCTGTAATCATTCTGAGGATCCGGGAATTCAAACCGGGGGCCGTGAAGTGATTACCTTTCGTGCATTGCCTTTCAGCCTGTCGCAGGTCGTCCTCCTAGACGGTCCGTTCAGGCATGCCACAGAACTGAACATCAAATCATTGCTCGCTTATGAACCTGACCGGTTGCTGGCCCGTTACCGTACTGAAGCGGGCCTTGAGGCAAAGGCTGAGCCATACCATGGGTGGGAAGATGCCACCATATCAGGGCACAGCCTGGGTCATCACCTGAGTGCCTGTGCACAAATGTTCAGCACCACGGGTGATCAGCGGTTTCTCGACCGTGTCAACTATATTGTTGATGAACTGGAAACCTGCCAGGACAGCAGCGGATATGTGGGTGCCGTGCCCGGCGGGAAAATGATCCTTGAGGAGGAGGTAGCGAAAGGAAACATACACGCACGGGGCTTCGACCTGAACGGTCTGTGGGTACCCTGGTACGTCCATCATAAGGTACTGGCCGGGCTGCGCGATGCATACCGCCTGTGCGGCAACACGAAAGCCCTCGACATCGCCGGGAAATTCGCCGCATGGACCGCACGCATCGTCGCAGGTTTGACCACTGAACAGGTACAGCTCATGCTGAGCTGCGAACACGGGGGCATGAACGAGGTGCTGGCCGACCTGTATGCCGATACAGGTGAGAAAAAATATCTTGAACTGTCGCGGAAATTTCATCACGAAGCCATCCTTGAGCCGCTGGCCAGGAGCATCGATATCCTCCCCGGCAAGCACGGCAACACGAACATACCCAAACTGATCGGGCTGGCCCGCCGCTACGAGCTGACAGCCGACACCAGCGACCGCCACGCCGCTGAGTTCTTCTGGCAGACAGTGGTAAGGCATCACTCCTATGTCACGGGCGGACACGGCAACCATGAATATTTCGGTCCCGCCGATTCCCTCAGTAACCGCCTCAGCGATGAGACCACCGAGACATGCAACGTATATAACATGCTGAAACTGTCACAGTACCTGTTCTCTTGGACCGCCTCCCCCGAGGTGGCCGACTATTGTGAAAGAGCATTGTTCAACCATATCCTCTCGTCTCAAAACCCTGTCGACGGACGGGTGGTTTACCACCTGTCGCTCGATATGGGCGGAAAGAAAGCGTTCCAGGATCCGCATGACTTCACCTGTTGCATCGGCACCGGTATGGAGAACCATTCCAGATATGGAGGATTCATCTATTTCCATAACGACAAGGAACTGTTCATCAACCAGTTTATTGCATCGGAGCTGGACTGGAAAGACAAAGGGCTGGTTTTACGCCAGGTTACCCGCTTTCCTGATGAGCAGGGGACAAGCCTTGAACTGGAATGCATCCAGCCGGTGCTTCTAACCCTGCAGGTGCGCTACCCGTCATGGGCGACGGAAGGGATGGAACTGCGGGTTAACGGCAGGAAGATCAAAGTGAAGCAGGAACCCGGGAGCTTTGTGCCGGTGAAACGGCAGTGGCAGAACAACGACAGGATTGAAATTACCTTCCCCTTCTCTCTCCGCCTTGAAGCGATGCCCGATAATCAAAACAGGGTGGCGCTGATGGACGGCCCCCTGGTTCTGGCCGGTGATCTCGGCCCGGACAATGATATGATGGCAACCATTGAGACGGCTATACCCATACTGATGACAAAAGAGCGCGATCCGCGGCAGTGGACCGAACAGGTCTCCGGACAATCGAATACATTCCTGACGAGGGAGACAGGTAAACCCGCTGATATATTGTTCAGTCCTTTCTATAAAATGTATGACCGGCGCTATTCCATCTATTTTGACATGCTAACCCGGGAAGAATGGGAACAACGGCAGACTGAAATACAACGGCGTCGTGAAGAAAAAAAGGAGATCGATGAGAGCACGATCGATCGTGTAATCCCGGCCGATATGCTTTCCGAGCACATTCACCGCTTTCAGGGCGAAAATGCCGGCCAGTGGGAACTGAAAGGAAGAAAATACCGTGAAGCACGGTCGGGATGGTTTTCGTATGACATGAAGGTGCAGCCCGATAAGCCCCTGGCGCTCGCCGTCGAATACTGGGGAGGATTTCCGGGAGGGAAAACATTCGATATCCTGGTTAACGGGAACATCATTGCCACAGAAAATATCTCCCGGAAAAAGGAAGGACAGTTCGTTTTTGAAGTTTATTCCATTCCGGAGGAAATCACCAGCGGTAAGCATACGGTTACGGTACTGTTCCGGTCGCATGAGTTCCATACGGCAGGACCGGTGTTTGACATCAGGATCGTGAAGCAATAAGGTCAAATCCATGGAAAACAACGATTTGTATTTACGCAATAAACTGGCTGTTGACCGCACACGGCTGGCAAATGAGAGGACTCTCCTCGCCTATGTACGAACGGCCATCATGCTCTTTGCCTCAGGATTCACCCTCCTGAAGCTGCTGCCCGAATTAAAAGTCCAGAAGCTCATAGGATACTTGTTGTACCTTGCCGCTGCAGCAACACTGATCATCGGGGTTGTTTCCTACATCAGGGTAAACAGAACCATATCAGGATCGCAAGAGCCTGAATCCAGGATAACCTGATCGGTTGTGTTCTTTATGTAAGAGTAAGATGATGTTTGAGACCGGGATGGTTCACGGAAGATATTCTCTTGCTTCCAGCTTTACAGCCCTGAGCGACAGCACCACATCGCGGAAAAAATAGAGAAGTGACACCAGGATGGATAAAATAACGAGGAAAAAAAGCAGGTAGCCGATGATCCTCAGATCCAGCCGGAACAGGTTCATGAAGAACAGCACGGGGATGATAAGGCTGGTGCAGATAACACTAACGACGATCGCCCCGATGGAATTCCTCAGGTAACGACTGCGACGGTAGAGTATTTTTATCTCATTCTCCTTCTTCTCCCGCCGGATGACACCTACCTCGTCAAGTTCACGAACCAGCAGACGGATGCGGTCGACTGTCCGCGCCATCCGGTTGGTGATCGATAACAGCAACAGCCCCACACCGGAAATAACAGCTACAGGGGTAATGCACGATTGAAGGAATTCAATAAACATCCGGGTTGTATCCATGACTCATTTTATCTTGCTGGTTCACAGAATATGTCCTGTTTAACAGATTAAGCTGCCCGACAGGTAACTTCGTATCAAAATTAAAATTATTAAATTTATTCGCGGAAAATAAATGCAAATTCATCGGGAAAAATGTTGTAAACATGAGATACCCTTTGCTTTGCCTACCGCTGATCTTCGTTGCCTGTGCGTTTCAGTCATGTGAAAGAAAGGCAAAAACAGACAGGTATGCACTTGTAACGCGGCATAATATCCTTCATTCTAACCCTGATCCATTGAATTCCCTCACGGCAGGCAACGGGAAATTTGCCTTTACCGTCGATATCACGGGGCTGCAGAGTTTTCCAGGATTTCACGAAAAGGGTATTCCGCTGGGTACTCATTCCGATGCCGGATGGCACTCCTTCCCGAATCCTTCCAATTATTCACTTGAGGATGTGTACAAGAAATACCGCGTGGGGGACGATTCGGTGAATTATGTGTACCAGTACACCGATGATCCGTATGAGAGAAAGAATGAAGCATCGCGCTGGCTTCGGGAGAACCGGCACAGGCTGCATCTCGGAATCATCGGTCTCGAGATTATGAACGATGACACAGCAGTCTGTACCATTGACGACATAAAATCTCCCGTTCAGCAGTTGAACCTCTGGACCGGTGAGATAAACAGTCGTTTTCAGATTAATGGCTTCCCCGTGGAGGTGATCACCTTCTGTCACCAGGCTTTGAATATGGTCGCCTTCCGGATAACATCCGGACTCGTTTCAGGCGGCCAGGTGAAAATAAAGATCCGCTTCCCATACGGTTCACACATCCCGTTTGGGCCATCGGGGAATATGGATGAACCCGGCAAGCATACCACTGCAGTCATTGACAATACGGCTAATGGTGTAGTGTTTCACAGGCAGCTGGATGACGACCAGTACTATGTCAAGCTCCGGTGGAACGGTTCTGCTGAGGTACAGGCGGCAGGTGCCCATGAATACCTGATCGTCCCGTCGGATCAGCACGATCACACCTTTGAGGTAAGCTGTCTTTTTACTGATGAGAAGCCTGATAATGAACCGCCCGGATTTATCGCTACAAGAAGGAACAATAAGAAGCGCTGGAAAGAGTTCTGGCTGAGCGGCGGAGCCGTTGACTTTTCACACTGTACTGATCCGCGCGCTGTCGAGCTTGAGCGACGGGTTGTTTTATCGCAATACCTGACAAGAATCCAATGTGCCGGTTCATTACCACCCCAGGAAACCGGACTCACCTTCAACAGCTGGTACGGGAAATTCCACCTTGAGATGCACTGGTGGCACGCCGTTCATTTCATCCTGTGGAACAGGGCTGAACTGATGGAAAAACAGATGGATTACTATTTCAGGGTGCTGGAACGCGCCAGAGGTACGGCCGCCTTCCAGGGATACCGCGGCGCACGCTGGCCCAAGATGGTAGATCCTGACGGGAGGGAGAGCCCGAGCAAAGTAGGCACTTTCCTCATCTGGCAACAGCCACACCTCATCTACCTTGCCGAATTGTTATACCATTATTATAAGGAAGACCCTGCCGTGCTGGAAAAATACAAGGATCTTGTTTTTGAGACCACTGAATTCATTGCTTCCTATGCCAGGATGGACACTGCAACTAACCGTTATGTCCTCGGGCCCGCCCTGATCCCCGCACAGGAATGCTTTTCCCCCGAAACGACACTCAACCCTGCCTTTGAGCTGGCTTACTGGCGGTGGGCTCTTCAGACTGCCTTGCTATGGAAGAGACGCCTAGGCCAGCCTGCCAACAGCACCTGGCAGATTATGACCGATAAGCTTGCCCCACTGCCTGTTAAAGACAGCCTGTACCTATTCACCGAAGATGCAACCGACTGCTATAGCAACCCCCGGTACCTCACCGACCACCCGATGGTGCTGGCCATCATGGGATTCCTGCCCAACACCGGAGGGGTGGATGAGACCTTACTGAAAAGATCGCTGGAGGCAATACTGGAAAGGTGGAACCTGGAAAGTATCTGGGGATGGGACCCGCCAATGATGGCGATGACGGCCGCCAGCCTCGGACTGCCCGATCTTGCCGTGGATATCCTTATGATGGATGTGCAGAAAAACACATACCTCATGAACGGACACAACTACCAGGACAACAGGCTTCCCGTCTACCTGCCCGGCAACGGGGCCCTGCTTACCGCTGTTGCCATGATGTGCACACATCAATCCAACGGCGGACTACGAGGATTCCCTGCCAATGGGAAGTGGAATATTAAATATGAAAATATTAATCGCTTATATTAATAATATTAAATAATACTTTATAATAATTAATTTAGATAATGAAATTATTAAGGCGTTATTTATTTTTATTAAGTCTTCTCCCGCTTATTTTATCGGGTCAGCAGGATACATCCGGCCTTATTCTGCCGGATATTCAGGAGCTGGTATCGGTGTTTGGCGCTCCCCCCGCCAGCCACGGTCCCACGCTCCTGTGGGGATGGGAAGGACCCGTAGACCGTGAGATCATTATAAGGGATCTTGACAAGATACGGTCGCTGAACCTGCGATCAGTAACCATTGAAGCCGGTTACAATATGACGGAACCCTACCTCTCGGAAGGCTGGTTTGAACTTATCCGCTTTGCTGTTGAACAGGCCCGGCAGAGAGACATGGTGGTATGGCTGATCGATGAGGGCAAGTATCCCAGCGGATTTGCTGGCGGCTTGTTCAGCCGCGAGCGCCCCGACCTCACTATGCAGGGGCTGGCCGTTAGCAGCCGCAACAGGGTCACTCAGGGCGAGGTGATCGCAAAAAAAGCTCATCCCGATGTGGTGAGCGCCGTAGCGTTCAACCTGGCCGACTCGACATACCAGGTCATCAGGATCAGGAACGGGCTCCTGGAATGGACAGTCCCACGGGGTGACTGGCAGCTGCTGACCGTCACTCACCGTTTCCGCACCTCGGTGACCCGGGCCGCCAACAATCCCACCCGGGGGAAGGACACCGTCAATGCATTATGCGACTACCTGAACCCGGATGCCACACGTCAGTTCCTGACATTCACCCATGAACAGTACAAGAAATATATAGGGGAAGAATTCGGCAAGACGATCCTGGGATTCCGCGGGGATGAACCCGATTACGGATTCATCCCCTGGACGCCGCGCCTGCCCGATGTGTTCTCATGTCGCAAAGGGTATGATGTGCGACCGTACCTCGCTGCCTTTTTCCTTCCCGTAACGGACGATACCATACGACGGATCAAGGCCGATTACTGGGATGTATGGTCGGATATGTTCGGTGAGAGTTATTTTAAAGTTCTTGCTAAGTGGTGTGGCGATAACCATCTTTCTTACATGACACATCTCAATCATGAGGATCAGATGGTGGCGCTGGCGCGGAGCAGCGGCGACTTCTTCGAAAACCTGAGGCATGTACAGATCCCCGGTGTGGATGCTATCTGGAATCCTATATGGCCTGACCGTGTGGCCTATTTCCCGAAATATGCATCATCGGTGGCACACCTGTATGGACAACGTTTTGTGCTGAGCGAGAGTTTCGCCGCATACCGTACCG
>JAXDBV010000051.1:0-2590 GCA_034678415.1 Bacteroidales bacterium | reverse complement strand
TACCGGATCCCCAGCAACCTGTTGTTGGGGATTTTTGTTTTACAATGATGGCCGCAAAATATAAACGATGGCCTTTCATCTCATTGCTCCCGGTGGCAGGGTTCCTGCTGCTATACCTGTTGTTTCCCACCTCCAACAGCTCGATAGATGCGTATTACTATGCAGCATCAGTCAGACATAACGGTGAACTGTTCCATCCCCACCACCTATTGTACAATGCTGTTGCCTGGGTCGTTGTGCAGTCTGTGAAACTTACAGGTGCATCGCCCGACATTCTTCATCTTATGAAGATGATGAATGCTTTTGCCGCAGCTATTTGCCTCCTGTTACTGAGATTACTGTTGAGGGAGACGGGAATACCCCTGCCGCAGGTAACCGGATCGTTGTTGATTACCGGTGGCAGTTTCGCGGTTATGAGATACGCCACAGAAAATGAAACCTACATTCTTCCCATACTATTTTCACTGGCAGCGAGCTGCTTTTTTGTCCGTTTCCTGGTCGGTGGAAAAAGCAGGAATGTATTCCTGTCAGGATGTACAGCCGCCCTGGCTGTCCTTTTTCACCAGATACATATTATCTGGTGGATGGGATTATGGTTCAGTATTATTGTCATAAAAAGAAATTGGAAACCTGCCCTTATATACCTCTCCCCCATGCTGATGGTGCCTCTTGCTTATGCTATAGTCTGGTGGTTTGGAACGCCGTCCGAGGGGCAGGCTGCATCGGTGATCCGTTTTTTCTTCCATGAATACTATACGGGAGGAGCATCCTTATCCGTTGATTCCACATCCATCCTGTTGGCATTTATTAACCTGTTCCGTACATTTTTCCAGGTGCATGGGAATATGCTTCTGCTCCTCCGGCAACATGTATGGCTTTTCCTTGTTGTGACGGTAACACTGGCCTTTCTTGTTGCCTCCTTCTTCCAGGGAAAGATATCTAAAAGGAACGATGATACCGTTGCATTGCAGGTATCTTCGTGGCATGGTATGATTTTCCTGTTCCAGTTTCTTTTTGCCCTGTTAGCGGGAGGTAATGCAGAATTCATGGTTATGCTTCCTTTCCTGATGGTGGTGTTCATCACCGGCCGGAGGCATATACCTGCCGTTTCGCTTTCCCTGGCCGGATCAGCCATGCTGTTATGGAATTTCTTTCTAGGCATTCTTCCGGCTCATCTTTATTTATTCAGTGATTATTCGGGACTGATGGCATTAGTTCGCAACAATCCTGAGGCCATTTTTATATTAAAAGAAGATCAGCAGCTGGTAGCCGAGCACTATTACAGGTACGGCGAGGAATATCTGCCGAATATCAGGAAGGCACCGTCAACATTAAAGCTCAAGGGTTTGCCTGCCGACAGCCTGCAGCATGAGGTAGACCAGGCCATCGTGGCGGGCACGCCGGTATATACCGATAGCCCGGGTCGGCCAAGGATTATCAACCGACGTCATTTCCTGGATAATAAGGAAGATGAACATTTCTTCAGCCGATATCAACTTGAGAGGGTGGATTCTACCCACATCTGGTCTGGCATGTATTACCTCTATCTAATCGGGGGAAAGTAAGTTCAAAGGGTACGACGCACTTCAACCTCATTATATCCTTCAATCACATCACCCACCTTGATATCGTTATAGTTGGCTATGTTCAGTCCGCACTCCAGCCCTGCGGTCACCTCCTTGACATCATCCTTGAAACGTTTCAGGGAGTCGAGTTCACCGGTATACACGACAATACCATCGCGGATCAGGCGGATTTTGGTGTTGCGGGTGATCTTTCCTTCACGCACCATGCAGCCTGCTATAGTACCTACCTTGCCTATTTTAAAAACATCCTTTACCTCAAGTGTGGCTACGATCTCTTCCTTCATCTCGGGTGTGAGCATTCCTTCCATAGCATCCTTCAGCTCATTGATGGCATCATAAATAATAGAATACAGCCGTATATCGATCTGTTCTTTCTCCGCCAGCTTTCTGGCTTGCATTGAAGGCCTGACCTGGAAACCGATAATAATAGCATTGGAGGCCATGGCAAGCATAATATCCGATTCAGAGATCTGTCCCACTGCTTTATGGATCACGTTCACCTGTATCTGTTCCGTGGAGAGCTTGATCAGCGAGTCGGAGAGTGCTTCCACCGAACCGTCCACATCGCCTTTCACAATCACATTCAGTTCCCTGAAATTGCCGATTGCTATTCTTCGTCCAATCTCATCGAGGGTGATATGTTTCTTTGTTCGCAGGTCCTGTTCCCGCTGCAATTGTTCGCGTTTGGCTGCAATTTCCCTGGCTTCCCTGTCGCTCGCCATCACGTTGAACTTATCACCGGCCTGGGGGGCACCATTCAGACCCAAGATCAGAACGGGTGAGGAAGGTCCTGCTTCAGTCATCTTTTTTCCCCGCTCATTGTACATGGCTTTCACATGACCAAACGCCGTTCCTGCCAGCACCACATCGCCTATTCTTAGGGTTCCTGATTTGACAAGAACGGTGGCCACGTACCCTCTTCCCTTGTCAAGGGTGGATTCAATCACGGTGCCGGAGGCGAGTTTATTGGGATTGGCTTTCAGGTCGAGCAGCTCAGCCTCGAG
>JAXDBV010000050.1:0-13081 GCA_034678415.1 Bacteroidales bacterium | reverse complement strand
GACAGAGATATTGCGGTGATACTTGCTTCGCCGAGGGATTGTGCCGTAAGAAGACCGGCATCTGATACCGTCACCACTGATGATTTGTCAGACCTCCAAGCGACTCTCTTATCCGTCGCGCTCAGCGGGGTAAAAACCACTATCAGTCTTTCGCTGTCACCCAATGAAACGGTCAGTTCAGTCCTGTCAAGGGCAATGGACTCAACCTTTATCTCTTCTTCAGAGCAGGATGGAAACACCAGGGCAATTGCGATGATGCCCCGGACAAGAATACATGAGAATTCTGATTTCATACTATCCGTTTTTTTGGAACAAATGTCCTGTGTTAATATTACCCTGAGGCTACCCTATCGTTAACTAATCGTTATTTTTTTTATAATAGTGATCATTCTATTCAACGAATATCAGACCACTATCTACCGGAGATTCAATGCCAATCCGAGGTTAATATATCGACCGGGAAAATACGACCGGGTCACCATCCGGCGATGAAAATATTGTTTACCCTGGGTGGAACTACCGGGATAGAAAGCCATGTCCACATTGGTATCGATGGTTTGGATGAACAAAACCTCCTGGTTCAGAAGGTCCTTGACGCCTCCCTTCAGATCAATAAAAGGGGTGATTCGTTTTATAAATGTCAGATCAACAAGATGACGGGATGATTCATAGATGTCCGGTATATCCTCCCAGGAATTGGGAGAAGGTCTTCCGACGGCTATGATCCGGTTTCCAATAATGTTATATAGAATGCTGAGCATGACACCATTTTCCGGATTATCGTAATAAACACCGGCATTGACGATGAAAGGCGATTGTCCCTGGAGAGGCCGATCGCGTTGCAGTGTTCCTTCAGGGAAATCCACCCTGCTTTGAATAAGCGATGCATTCACTATGAGACTGAAGTATTTAAGGGCCGGAAGGACATCAAACGACTTCCTGAGGTCTGCTTCCAAACCATAGCATATGGCTTGTTCCACGTTTTCAAAACTGTACTGAAGGGGATTGTTCCCAATGATCACTTTTTCAATGGGATGGTGGAATTTTTTATAGAATAATCCGATGGAACATGTTTCCCCGGCGGAAGGATAGTACTCATACCGCAGGTCATAATTGACAATATTTGCCTGTTGCAGGAGGGGATTACCGTAGATACCTGCATTCTCATCAAAATCAACGAAATAGAAAGGAGCTATTTCACGGAATTCGGGGCGGTTGACCGACATGCCATAGGTTAGGCGCAGGAGGTGATCATCATTGAAACGGTAAGTCAGGTTTGCTGAAGGAAAGAGATTTACGGTATCCCTGTTCACATCCGATGGTTGAGAAGTGCCCTGGCGGTAGCCGAAGAGTACCTGGCGGTTTTTCTCCATGCGAACACCTCCGTAGAAGCTAAGACGAGAGGTTACGGGAAGCTTAAATGTAACATATCCTGAGACCTGGGAGGAGGAAGCGGTATATGAATCTGATCTTGAGGTAATCTCCATTATTTTGATACCTGTGGAACGGTTAATGTTCTCATCTGAGAACAGTTGTTCCACCGGGAGATAAGTTATGCCGAATTCAGAATCTGTGCTTCCCTTGGCATATCCGAAATTCCTGGCTGAGAATTGCCTGCTCTTGTGTTCGAGATAAAGTCCCATTTTAATTTCAGGAGCCCATTTTCCCAATGATTTTTTGTGCAGCCAGTTGATATTTCCCGACCAGATGTGCTCACCCAGGTCGAGCCAGTATCGTGCTTCAGAGGAGAGGTCAGGACCCGAGGGTTCAGGGAAAATCATATAATACCGTGTGGTATCGGTCACACTTCTCAGCTGTCTGTATCTCTTCAGATCGGGTTCTTTCTTATTGGCGAAAGCATAACCTGCATTCCAATCTATCCTGGTATCTCCTTCACGGAAGGTATGTTCTCCACCCAGTTGACCGGAATAGGTGGCCCGGCTCTGATATCTTAATTCAAAGGACCGGTAGTGCCGACCATCGTTATAATAGTCCCTGCCCTGGCGGACGGTTGACCGTGTCCAGCCCAGCTGGTTAAAAAGGTTCCTGAACTCAATCTTGTGATCCGTACCGGGAAAGAAGGCCCAATTGTGCATCAGACTGATACCGGCAGTATGTGTATATTGCTCATCTTGCATCCGGTCGGTAAATGATGGTTTGTTTTCTTTGAAATTATAGATGGAGTACTGGTTGCTTGAAATATTATCATAATTGAATATATTGGAATATGACAGGTTGGTGATCATTCCCATTGATCCTTTACCTGATCCGAATCTGCGTTGTATGGCCAACGAAAAACGCTGGTCGGGAAATGCTTTCCTGGAATGAAGTCCCCAATTCTCATTCAGTGACTTACCAATTTCAGACACTTTCTCCTGTACGACAGGATTTTGTGCAAGCTCGTACTCGTTCAGATGTGCGGGCATTCCGTCAGGCAGGCTGCGGTAGCCGTTGTCAAATCCCAGCCAGTCGGTCTTACTCCCCCCGGAGCTGTAGAAGTTCTCCAGGGTGGTTCCTTCCGCCCAGGAGGAAGCATAGCTGATACTCATCCTGTTATGTTCCGGCATATTTTTCGTAATGATCCGTATGAAACCCCCGGTGTAGTCAGCGGGCAATTCAGGGGTAAAGGATTTATAAATCACCAGGTTATCGATCATGGCACTAGGAATGAGGTCAAATGAGAATGCTTTTACATCCGCTTCCGAGCTTGGTGTGGCTGCATTGTTGAGCCATACGCTGTTATATCGTTGTGACAAGCCCCTGACGAGCACAAAACGGTTATCCATGATGGTGATACCCGGTATGCGCCGCACCACTTCCGAGGCGTCACGGTCCTGTGTACGTGCGATCTGCTGGCCTGAGATCCCCGATGCTATCACGGGAGATGTCCGAACGGAAGTGAGCATTGCCAGGTCAGATCCGGTACGACGAACGGCAACAACGGTGGCACCTTCAATCGTTGCCGGTGCCGGCTCCAGTTCAACGTCCACGAAAGTTGTTTTTCCCGCAATGACAATGACATTTTCAATCATCACTGGGTGGTATGAGACATACGACACCCTGATATTGTATAATCCCGGATCCATTCCTATCAGAATGTACCTCCCTTCAAGGTCCGTAATAGTCCCCTGCATGGATTGTCCGGCCATTATATGTGCTCCGGGTAAAACCTCATTTGTTGCAGGATCTCTTACGATCCCTTCAATGGTTCCCTTCTGACCGTATATACAGAACAAGGAAAACACATCCAGCACCAAAAAAAGAATTCCCGGCCTGAGGTACCTGATGATGCGAAGAAAAAGATCCATAGCAGTTTTAGTTTAGAATAATCGTATACCGTCACAAAAGAAATCCCTGAATATGAACTGAATATTAACCCAATGTTAATTTTCACAAGCAGGCAGCTTGTAAACCGGTACCGACCATTTAATTATGCAGGCATTCCAACGATGATGCCATGAATAACGACAGCATGAGAGGATGAGGAGCCAGGATAAACATCTGTTTCCTGTAAGTACCATCATCAGACCAACCGGTACGGATGCCTGTAAAAAAATCCCTACCTTGCACAATTAATTGTAGCACTTACAGTTCGTATTCTTGAGAAACCCTGTATGACATTACGGCCGGTAAATATGATCCTTTTATTATCGCTGGTGTCGCCGGTTATGTGCCAACAGGAAGGCATGCTTTACGGGACTCTCAGGGATTCCACCGGCATGCCTGTTCCTTATGCCCACATTTTTATTAAAGGCCTGCAAAAAGGAACCATTAGTGATAGCACAGGGTACTATTTCATCCATCTTCCGGCTGAGACAATTCACCCGGTGAGTTTCTCATGTGTGGGTTATCAACTGTATGAAACCTCGGTTATGCTGATGCCGGGAGAGAGACGACGACTTGATCCGCTGATGAAGCGTTCGGTAGGGATTATCGATGATATCAGCGTCACCCGTCTGCACAGCCGCAACAACTCGTTTCACCGGCTCGATATCAGGGATTTTACGAGCATACCCAGCATCAGCGGACAGGTGGAATCGGCACTGAAAACATTCCCCGGTGTTTCATCCAGCAATGAACTCAGTTCACAGTACTCAGTACGGGGAGGCAACTTCGATGAAAACCTGGTGTATGTGAATGAGGTGGAGGTTTACAGGCCGTTCCTCATACGCTCCGGCCAGCAGGAAGGGCTGAGTTTTATCAACAGCGATCTCGTATCGTCGATCCGGTTTTCAGCCGGCGGGTTCGACGCCAGTTATGGCGACAAGATGTCGTCGGTGCTCGATATCCATTACCGCACCCCGGAAGAAAACAGCTATAGCGCCTCCGCCAGCTTCCTGGGTGGATCAGCTCATCTTGAAGGTGTCACGGCCCATGATCGCCTCACATACCTGGCCGGGTTCCGTTACAAGAGCAACCAATACCTTCTCAGTACTCTCGATGTGAAAGGGAACTATAAACCCGTATTCATCGATGTGCAAACATTCATCACCTACAAATATTCCGGGAAGCTGGATCTCTCGTTCCTGGGAAATATATCGGATAACCGGTACCGGTTCATTCCAGAAGACAGGATTACCTCCTTCGGTACGGTTCAGAATGCTGTTCAGTTGTATATTGACTATGAAGGACAGGAAACAGACAGGTTTTCCACCATTCTGGGCGCTTTCACTGCCCGATGGAAACCCCTGAATAACCTAAATCTAAGATTCATATCATCCATCTATAATACCAGTGAATCAGAGACTTTTGACATCCAGGGACGATACTCCCTGAATGAACTGGATAAGGAATTGGGATCGGAAAACCTTGGTGACAGCGTGATGAACATAGGTATAGGACGATACCTGAACCATGCACGTAATTACCTGGATGGTTTTGTCTCCTCTTTTGAACACAAAGGCAGCCTGAATGCGGGTAACAATTACTTCAACTGGGGCTTGAAATACCAGCACGAATGGATTGACAATCAAGTTAATGAGTGGGAGCTTACTGATTCGGCCGGCTTTTCTGTTCCTAACAATAACCGGCAGGTAAACCTGTCCTACTCATACCGGGCCGACCTCAGCCTGTCGGGTGCAAGGGTCAATTCATATGTCCAATATGCCAGGAAAACATACCTTGGATCATCCAGTCTTGATGTAAATGCCGGTATCCGGTCATCATGGTGGAATATTAACCGTGAATGGCTGATAAGTCCCAGGTTCAGCTTGTGGCTTAATCCAAACTGGAGAAGGGATGTTCAGTTCTACCTCTCCGGCGGATATTATTACCAGCCTGCCTTTTTCAAGGAGATGAGAGACAGGGAAGGACATCTTAACCGTGGGATACGTGCCCAGAAATCAGTACAGCTTGTACTTGGCACCGATTATACCTTCCTTGCATGGGACAGACCCTTTAAATACACTGCTGAAATATATTATAAAAGCCTTGACAGGCTGGTACCTTACAGGATAGACAATGTCAGGATTGTCTATGCAGGGAAGAACATGGCGCATGGCTATGCCGCAGGGATTGACATGAAGGTGAACGGAGAATTTGTGCCGGGCGTGGAATCATGGGCCAGCCTCTCGATCATGCAAACCAGAGAAGACATCCGGGGCGACCGGTACCTGGATAAGAACGACGAGATCGTCAACCCCGGGTATTATCCACGTCCCTCCGATCAGCTGTTCAATTTCGGGATGTATTTCCAGGATTATATGCCGGCGGATCCGAGTTATCGTGTACAGTTCAGCCTGCATTACGGATCGGGATTACCCACAACCCCTCCCTATGCCAACAGGTACGACCAGGTCTTCCGTATGCCGCCGTACAGAAGGGTTGACATTGGATTCACCAAAGTATTCAAGGACGAAAAAGACCAGTACGTGAAAGGCGGGTGGCTCCGGCCGTTCAGTAGTTTCTGGATCAGCGCCGAACTGTTCAACCTTCTTGATATCAACAATACTATCTCTTACCAGTGGGTAACCACTATCCATAACCTCAGCGGACAGGTATTCTGGTACGCCGTTCCGAATTATCTTACATCAAGAAGACTGAATATCAGGGTGATGATGAAGTTTTAACACTTACTTGTCGTTTCGAAGACGTCCCTCTGTAAAACAAGGCAGACTGTTGGCCGTTGATATTCTTTGGTGCTGAACTTTATACAGGCTAGTAAAGCCCCATATCCTGGAAACGAAGTATCAATGACAAACTATAGAATATTGTTTATCATTATTTTAGGAATTATTATTTTACTCAATTGTTTATGTCTTGCCTGATATCCGACAGTTGCATTTTCATTTGCTCTGCATCTGATTTTAATTCTCGGGAAACAGGGACGGGCAGCATTGAAAGAAATAAGTTTTAAATCAATATTAATCATTTTATTATGAAAGAATTTATTACAAACTGGATCGAACAGATGGTACCATGGCTGTTGACACATGGAATCAGGATCTTACTGATAGCCGTCGTTGCCTATTTTCTGAACAAACTCCTTATTAGGGTAGTAACCAGACTTGTAAGAGTAGCTGTTGTATCAGATAAGTATACTTCAAAAGAAGCGGAAGTTAAAAGGGAGAATACCCTTATACGTATTTTTCGTGCCATCATTTCTGTAACCATTATTGGCATAGCCATATTAATGATCCTGCAGGAAGCCGGCCTGAATATTACTCCCATTTTGACCGGTGCTGGTATAGTTGGATTGGCGGTTGGTTTCGGAGGACAATATCTCATCAGGGATATCATTACCGGATTCTTCATCATCCTTGAGAACCAGTACCGTATCGGCGATGTGGTTGCACTGGATGACTCTGGCGGGGTGGTGGAAGATATTGGTTTACGCATGACAACCCTCAGAGATATCGACGGAACCGTTCATCACATCCCCCACGGGGAAATAAGGAAGGTACTGAACCGTACAAAGACCTTTGCCAGGGTAAACATCAATCTGGGAATTTCCTATGATTCCGACCTGGATCATGTTATAAATACGGTAAACAGGACTGGTCATGAGCTGGCCAATGACCCGGACTGGAAAGAAAAAATAATTAGTCCCCCGCAATTCGTGCGTGTGGACGATTTTGCCGATTCAGCCATTATCATCAAGATACTGGGTGACACCAAGCCGCTGAGACAGTGGGAGGTGAGCGGAGAATTAAGGAAAAGGTTGAAGATCGCCTTCGACAGGGAAAAGATTGTGATCCCCTTTCCTCAGGTTGTGGTGCATCCGTCAGGGAAATAAACAGGTGATGGCAGAGGGTTTACTGACGGTGGCAACATTGCCGGAGTGAGATTTTTTCAGGAACCGCAGATCATGGATCAGACAATGCCCTAAAGGGGAAGAGAGCTAAAACAACTGTTTGACACGGCTATAAGCTTTCGACAAGAACCGGGAGGATTTACATTGTCGCGATGAGCTGGCTCCGGTGCATATCCCTTGCATGGTATACAACATCCCTGATTCCGTAACTGCCGCCCATCTAACCGGAGTATATTCCCCGGAGGTTTGCCTTTTCACTCACCCGACCATCTGTTTCTGAAGACGATTTCCTCCAGTTCCTTTCTCACCCTTTTCCGGTTCTCCTTGTCCCTCATTTTTTGTGTAGCTTCTTCTTCTGTTCCGGGATATCCCACTGCGATGAAAGCAACAGGCACGAACGGTTCGGGTATGGCGAGGTCCCGGATAGTCTTTTCCCTGTAGAATCCGGCCATCGGATGAGCCAGAAGGCCCATGGATACAGCCTGGAGAATGAGGTTCTCCGTGGCCAGTCCAACGTCATGCATGGCATACAGGTTTTCTTTTCCCGTACGAGAAGAGATGGTTTCCGCAAGGGTGACGATAAGTACAGGGACAGAAACGCCAACCCATTCCCTGTTCCCATCATCAAGGCATTGAAAGATATTGTTAAATGCAACAGTATCCTTCCGGTGAGCAAAAATAAAGCGCCAGGGTTGTTTGTTCCCCGAGGAAGGAGCCCAGCGGGCCGCTTCAAACAGCTGATACAACGGCTCATCACTGACAGGCTGTGCTGAATACAGCACCCTGCTGCGCCTCTCCTTTAACAATGGATGTATTTCAATTGTAAACATAGGTGCAATAAATATATATTCTTAATGTTTTCCTTGCCCTATTTATTTTTGATGCTAATAAAAAGGTTTTTTCATCACTAAAAAAAGTAAATTTGCCTTTCTGTAATATTAATATCAAATCAGTCAAATATGGAAGCTCAAAGTTATATTCAGAAAGAAGACCAGTTTGGTGCACACAATTATCATCCCCTTCCGGTGGTGCTTGACCGGGGCAAAGGACCATTTGTCTGGGATGTGGACAGAAAGAAATATTACGATTTTCTTTCAGCATATTCAGCTGTAAACCAGGGTCATTGCCATCCCCGTATTATTAAGACAATGATCAAACAGGCAAAAAGGTTAACCCTCACCTCCCGTGCATTTTATAACAGTTCGCTGGGTGAATACGAGGAATTCGTCACCCGGTATTTTGGTTATGACAAGGTACTCCCGATGAATACCGGAGCCGAGGGAGTGGAAACAGCGCTGAAACTGTGCAGGAAATGGGCATATAAGGTAAAAGGTATTGCAGAAAACAAGGCGAAGATAATATGCTGTGAAAACAATTTCCACGGCCGCACCATCACTATCATCACCATGTCAACCGATCCTGATGCCAGGAATGATTATGGTCCCTTCACACCGGGATTTATCACGATCCCTTACAATGATGTCCGGGCGCTTGAAAATGCCCTTCAGGATACAGATGTGGCCGGTTTCATCGTGGAGCCCATACAGGGGGAAGCGGGAGTATTTGTTCCCGATGAAAGCTACCTGAAGAAATGCTTTGACCTGTGCAATGCAAAGAAAGTGCTATTCATTGCCGACGAGGTACAGACGGGCATAGGCCGAACAGGTAAGCTCCTGGCCTGCGACCATGAAGGGGTAAAACCCGACATACTGATCCTGGGTAAAGCCCTGTCAGGCGGTACTTACCCGGTATCTGCCGTGCTGGCTAATGACGAGATCATGTTGACCATCAAACCGGGGGAACACGGCTCGACATTTGGAGGCAATCCAATTGCCGCCAGGGTAGCCATCACCGCCCTGCAGGTGATAAAAGATGAGAAGTTGACTGAAAATGCCGATAAGCTCGGTAAAATATTTAGGGAAGAGTTTCGTGCAATCCGGTCGGAAATGATTGAACAGGTGCGTGGCAAGGGACTCCTTAATGCGGTCGTTATCAGGCCCAAGGGAGGCAAAACAGCCTGGGATGTATGCGTGGCTATGATGGAAAATGGTGTGCTGGCAAAACCCACCCACGGTCACATCATTCGCTTTGCCCCTCCCCTGGTGATCACGGAAAAACAGCTGCGCGATGCCATGAACAGGATAAAAGAAACCTTTAAACGATTCGAATAGCCCGTCGAGAATCAATTGAAATAAATCAAAGTAAAATTATTACTGACGGACTCACCGTCGCTTTCCTTTCTCCGGTCATATGATCAGGATGAGTACCTGTGAGGTCACCCCCTGCAGTACCGGTCGGAGTGCTATCTTATGTACCGGTTTCAACGTCAGATGGGATCCATGTCCGGCCTTCCCATTTCAGCAAATGACCGGAGACAGCCGACCGATACCACACTCACGAAAAGCCGTTCCCCCGACAGGATCCATTTTCACAGTATGAATAATACATAAAACACCAGATGATATCTTTAAAAGTACCACCTGGAGACAATCCATTTCCGATCTCCATTTTTACCAGCTCAAGACCATTGGTTGTTTTCTCATGGATCTCGCTGAAAACAATGGTTCGGGTAATTGTTCCCTGAATGATGCTGATCCTGAAACTCACATTTTTATTGAACAGCACAATCCAGGAGATTTCCCTTGCAATGGCCTGATAGTTAATAGCTTCAGGGCATACCTGCCCGATCCAAAGATCAACGAATGAATTAAGTATACAAGTTTTTCATCACATTCTTTTTTGTTTCAATACTAACCTGTTAAATGTATTTCCGGATACATATTCAGCCTGGATGATTATCCCAATCAGGGAAGAACTACCTTAATGGATATGAATCGTTCCGGAATTACGAGAGTACCGGTCAGTCAACCGGTTAACGCCCTATTTTTATAAGTTACGAAAAATTTGGCATTTTTTCATAACAATATTTATCACCTTGTCTCCTTGTGATGTATGAGCACGTTCATAATACAACTATTGACGTATTTGCATTCATCGCATCCAAGTATTTTAGCAACTCCACAATAAGTCAAGTACTTCATTGAATAGAAAGAATTTCCGTACCTTATGAAGGGTTAACCGTCATTTTTATATGTTGGAATGATGTAAATAATTTCTTTACTTCCCGCCCCGCAAGCCTTAAATTTTTTTAGCTTTAAGCATGACACTTTTCGGCCTTCACCTGATCGATGTTATTCTTGTTGTGTTGTTTCTGTCAGCGATGATTTGGCTGGGATACTGGTCATCGGGGAGGACAAAAAATACCACCGATTTTTTTCTTGCTGGGCGGAAGCTGGGTGCTGGTCAGTGTGGTGATCCTGTTACTCTGGGTGGTGATCTCGGTCCGGTAGCATTTAACTCATCATGGAAGAAAGCATGACATCGAGGGAACGATTGCTTGCGGCGTTAAACAAAGAAGTACCCGACCGCCTACCGGTAACCACCCATCATGTAATGCCGTGGTTCCTGGAACATTCGATGAACGGAATGACTGTCCGGGAGTTTTTCGATCATTTCGGGCTTGATCCCATCCTGTGGTCTTCCCCTCATAAAGCCCTCAACGGCTGGCCTCTCGACAGCAACCATCCATCTGTAACCGTGCCGTCTGTATTCACCTCCGATGAATGGAAGATCACCAGAACTGTTACCTGGAAACGAGGCTTCATAAATGAAGCGTTCACGATTGACACACCTACCAAATGTCTTCATTTATCCCTGTTGGATGACGGGAAAACCAGGTGGGTGAAGGAACCGCTTATAAAGGAGAAAAGCGATATTGAGCTGTTCTGGAGACATGCACCTGTTATCATTTGTGATGCCAATGGACTTGCTTTGGAGGTGGAAGCCTTTGGAAAGGGGGGGCTAATACGCGGAACGATACCCGGCTTTGATATCTGCGGACAGCCCGGCTGTTTTCAGGACGCCGCAGTTCTGACAGGCACCGTGCAGCTGATCACTGCCTGCCTCGAAGATCGCGGGTGGGTTCACGCTTTTCTTAACATACTGAAAAACAGGAAGGAAATGTATATTAACTCCCTGGCAGGTCTGCCTGTTGATATTCTTGAACTGGGAGGCGGAACGGCTTCAACAACCGTTATCTCCCCGTCCATATTCGAGGAGTTTGTTGCACCCTACGACACCGAGCTCATTGCCCTGGCTCATGCCACAGGCAAGAGGGTGGTTTACCACACCTGCGGAGGCATGATGCCGATACTGGAAATGATTGCCGACATGCAGCCCGATGCGATGGAGACCTTTACCCCAACGGGTATGGGAGGTGATGTCATCCTGCGGGAAGCGAAGCGCAGGATTGGTCACAGGGTCTGCATAATCGGAGGATTTGACCAGGCTCATTACCTGAAAAACTGCGATCCGGCGGAAACACGTAGAGAGGTGAGGAGATGCTTCGAGGAGGCAGGAGAAGGCGGAGGATTCATCCTTGCTCCTTCCGGTCATTTCTTCGAAGCCGATCCCGAATGCCTTAGAGCTTTCGCCAGCGAAGCAAAACGTTGTATTTATCATTAATATTACACAAGGCAGGATAAAGGATGGATCAAATGCTCAAAATTGTTACAGGAAAGCCTGAATATGACCGGATGGTACCCATTATCCGCGGTTTCATCGAGAAAAACCTGCTGGTGTTGAATATTGATGGAAAGATGATCCGGGGTTACCACTCACCCGACTCACGAGCCATATGGATCAGGGATTATTCAGACATACTCAGGGGGATACGGTATTTCGAGAAAGACCTGAAAAGCACAATCGAGCATTTTGCCGAGACACAGGCAGCCAACGGCCGTTTATTTGATTTTTTTTCCACCTTCCCTGACAAACCGCCATACGTACGTGAGAACTGGACCCGATACGTCAGAATACCTGTGGAGGCCGACGTGGAATACCGTTTTGTAAAAGCAGCCTACCTCTCATGGCAGGCCACCGGAGATGATGAATGGATCAACGGCATGATGCCTGTGATGGACAAAGCCCTGAAATATGTGATAAACCATCCATGGCGATGGGATAAGATGGCGGGCCTTGTCAAACGACCTTATACCATCGATACATGGAACTTTGCTTACTGCTGCAGAAAACATGAATGGCTACAGTTCCAGGTTGATGATAACACATTCTGGGGTTTTATGCATGGCGATTGCAGCGGCTATGTCGAAGCATTCCGAATCATGTCATTCATCTATTCCTATTTCGGGGAACATCCCTTTTCTGAAGAATGGGGAAAGAGGGCTAATGAACTGGAGGCCAACCTTAACAGGATATGCTGGAATGGAAGATTTTACACGCACTTTGTAAGACAGTCCGGCCAGCCCCTCGATGGAGTGGAGGAAGCCAATCAGCTGAGCCTCAGCAATCCTGTGAATATTAACAGGGGTGTCACAACGCATGAGATGGCAGTGTCTATCCTCCGTGAATACCAGTCAAGAAAGAAAAAAAATAATCCTTTTGCGGAGTGGTATTCCATCGATCCTCCATTTCCTGCCGGCATCTTCGGTGATGACAAGCTCATTCCCGGCACCTATGTCAACGGAGGTATCATGCCGCTTGTGGGCGGTGAGCTGGCACATGCAGCCTTTGAACACGGCTTCGAGAAGTATGGGGTTGAAATATTGAACCAGTATTACCGCATGATTACCGAAAAGGGCGAGAGCTATCTCTGGTATTATCCTGACGGTACCCCTTCATCGGTAGCCACCAGTACGAGCCCTGAAGCACAACCTGCCGACGGCTGGGGCTCCAGCAGCATGCTCTATGCACTGGTGGAAGGGCTTGCCGGTGTGACCGACCTGTTCAAGGAGTTGCACAAAGTGAGAC
>JAXDBV010000049.1:0-4849 GCA_034678415.1 Bacteroidales bacterium | reverse complement strand
CTTATCATATTCTGATATTTCTGGTTGATGAAGATACTATAACAAAACAACATTTAATACCTGTTACTTCTTGTGAACCGTTCTAACCGTTCAGGCTCAAAAGGTGTTACTCATTCTGACAATGTATATTTTGATAAAATTAGATTTTTTTCTGACGTTTTCCATTTTACGAATTTAAATATCACTCACTTCAACTTTAATATCGCGCGTTTAACATGCTCTTTTTTATCATCATACATCTGTAGTAATCCTGCATTTCAACAATTAATTACACCTGTTGAAAAATCAACAATATTAGTCATTCTTTACACTTTTCTCAAAGAGTCTGAACACAAGGAACATAATATATTTTTCAGTAGATTATCCGACGATTTCTCTGAAAAAAATCACTGTCAAGTATCAACATATGCATGTGAAGAGGGCAGGGTATTAATTCGGTTCGGAAATTATTTCCTTTCTCCTGAAATAATACTATATTTATAACAACTAAAATCCCCTGAGATTTGAAACCAGTCATTCGCCGGTTTGCAGGTCTGTTGTTCTTATTCCTGTTTACTTCCTGCAGCGGGCAGGAGGTACAGAAGTTCAACCGCCAGCCGTATGCTGCCGGCCGGTTCTACCCGGCTCTGCCTGCCGAGGTGAACCAGATGCTGGACGCATTCTTCGCTAGTGCCATCCCTCGTAAAGTAGAAGGGCAGGTAATGGCCGTCATTGTTCCCCATGCCGGGTACGTGTTCTCCGGCCAGGTGGCCGCCTCGGGATTCAACCAGCTGGAAAAAAACAAGCAGTACAGGCGGGTGTTTCTCATAGGAACGAGCCATACCACTTTGTTGCCCGGGGCATCGGTCTATTCCAAGGGTGATTTTATCACCCCACTGGGAACGGTGAAGGTGGATATGGAACTGTGTGAGAAGCTGATCAGGGAACACGGCGAGTTCCAGTACCTGCCTCAGGCTCATAAGAACGAGCACAGCCTCGAGGTGCAGCTTCCCTTCCTTCGACACCTTCTCGGGGATAAGTTCATGCTCGTGCCTGTCCTCATCGGCACACAGTCGAACACGGTGATCAGGAAGATTGCAGAGGCGTTGAAACCCTACTTCACGTCAGAAAACCTGTTTGTCATCAGCTCAGACTTTTCCCATTACCCTCCGAAGGATGTTGCTTCCAGGATCGACAGGCAGACGGCGGATGCCCTGGTAAAAAACTCCCCCGGCGTTTTCCTGCGCAGCATCAGGGATAACGAGGCAAGGAACATACCGGGGCTGGCAACCTGCATCTGCGGATGGAGCTCAGCGCTCACATTGTTGTATATCACGGAGAACGATCCAAGAATAAAATACACAGCGATCCAATATATGAATTCCGGTGACTCACAGTACGGCAATGTGGATGAATGTGTTGGTTACTGGTCAATCGTAGCTACCATGAATGAGAACAATCCCGCCTCAGGCTCTTTTGGTCTTACTGAAACCGATAAGGAGCAGCTTCTTCGCATAGCCCGGAGCACTCTTGAACATTACCTGGAAAAATATTCCATGCCTGGGCTTGATGCCTCCGGTTTTTCGGGTGCCCTGCGTGCCCAATGCGGGGCCTTTGTCACGCTGACAAAGAAGGGCAAGCTGCGCGGGTGCATCGGCCGGTTCGAGGCGGCTGAGCCCCTGTATAAGGTGGTGCAACAGATGGCTATATCGGCTGCCACACAGGACTATCGCTTTCCGCCGGTAGACAGGAAAGAGCTAAATGAACTCGACCTCGAGATCTCCGTGCTGAGTCCCCTGCGCAGGATATCATCCAAGGAAGAGATCATCCTCGGTAAGCATGGTATCTATATAAAGAGTGGCAATGCCACCGGTACCTTCCTGCCCCAGGTGGCCACCCAGTATAACTGGACCGTGGATGAGTTCCTGGGCAGGTGTTCACGGGATAAAGCGGGCCTGGGATATGAGGGATGGAAAAAAGCCGAACTGTATACCTATGAGGCCGACGTGTTTGGTGAGAAAGAATCCGGGAGATGAGATCGAGTATTAGAAGAGAAACCTGGTGCGGACAGGCAGGAAAAAACCGGAGAGGGCAGTGCCGGTGACCCGTACCCTGTTAGTGGGCGGTGGAATTGAAACATCTTCCCTGAAAAGGTATACTACCGGAAAAACACAAAACCTGCCGGAAATCGCCCTGCAGGTGATGCTTAAAATTACTGAATTATATGAGAGGGAATTCTATATTTAATTACGTAATTACCCTGTTGTGTCAGATGACCGGGTATCCTTGCCCTGTTTGTGTTGAGTAATGGTTATGATCCAGATACAGTTCCTGAATACGGCTGACATATCGGGGTATACCCGAAGGCATTCCTCCCTGGAAATAAGGTTCAATATTGTTTGGCCTGGTGCAGGGATAACCCGTCAGGTGCATCCTTTAACCCGGAACCTTTCAACGCCGGGATGCAAGGGAAGACCTCAAACCGATACAGATGAAGGCTCCAGGTGCAAGAACATATAATACCCTTCTTTTCACCCTCGTACTTTTCCTTGGTTTCACGTCCCTTGTGACACAGCTGGTGATGATGCGCGAGTTCATGGCGGTATTCACCTCCAACGAGATCGTGATTGGCATCCTGCTTGCCAACTGGATGATCCTGACCGGTGCGGGAGCCTGGCTTGGCAAGACGGTGAGATGGATCCGCAACACCGGTCTCACCGCGGTGATCCTTCTCTCAACCTTTTCCGTCCTTCCCTATGCCACCCTGTTCCTTGTCGATTTCCTCAGGAATGTGATCGCCCAGGCTGGGGTCATGGTGAACCTGTCTGCCATAATGATCTGGTCATTTATCCTGTTGATGCCGTATTGCCTTCTTGCCGGTTTTCTCTTCAGCCTGTTTGCTGTCGTGATATCTGAAAGACAGGGTGTCAACAGCATAGCAACGGTATACTCAACGGAAGCCTGGGGGAGCGTTGCTGGAGGAATGCTTTTCAGCCTGGCGCTTGTACACCTGCTCGATCATTATGCCGTCCTCACACTGGTTCTTTTTCTCAACCTTGCTCTTGTCAGCATCTTTGCCCTCCTTCAGGAAAGAAAGGTGCTTGCCGTCATTCCCCTGTCCGCACTTGTGGTCTCTGCCCTGCTGGTTGCCGGGATTCGTCCGGACAGGACGGCCATCAGCCGCCTGTTCCCCGGGCAGGAAATTGAGAAGAGGAAAGAAACACCGTATGGGAATATAACACTTACCCGAACGGGAGAGCAGCTGAACATGTATATCAATTCCACCCCCCTGTTTTACTCTGCCGGTCTTGCTTCCGATGAGGAGCAGGTTCATTACGGTATGCTGCAACATACCTCTCCACGAAAGGTGCTGTTTATCTCCGGTGACCTGAAGAGCCTGCTACGCGAAGCATACAAATATCCCCTGGAGAAGATGGATTATCTTGAGATTAATCCCTGGATCATACGGTTGTGGATGAAGGGTCAACTCCCGTCTCCCGACTCGGTGCGGATTATTTATAAAGATGCACGACGATACGTTGGGAATGCCACAGATAAATACGATGTCGTGCTGCTGAACATCCCCGGTGCGGTCACAGCTCAGCAAAACAGGTATTTCACTTCTGAGTTTTTCAGGGAGCTGAAAGCCATTCTCAACCCCGGGGGTGTTGTCTCTACCTGCCTTGTTGCTGCCGGTAACTATATGGGGGAGGAATCGGCTGCAATCCATACCATACACTATAACACTCTGAAGGAGCACTTCAGGAATGTGATCATTGTACCGGGGTTCATGGATTATTACATTGCTTCGGATTCAGCACTCAGCTTGTCGGTTGTGGAGCTGGCTGAAAAGAGGGGTATTGAGAACCGGTACATTAACCGTTATTACCTGAATGATAGTTTGCTGGCGCAACGCTCGGCCGTGATCATTGAAAGGATCATTGACAATCAACGGGTGAACCATGATTTCAGGCCGGCTGCTTATTTCATCCAGATGAAGTTCTGGCTCAGCCACTTCCGCAGGTATGAAGCCTTCATCCCCTTTGTATTTCTCCTCCCTTTGGTCATCCTTTTGTTCAGGATCAATGCAGTACAGGCAGGGTTGCTCACCATCGGTTTTGCCGCCAGCTCAATGGAGATTATCGTGTTAATCGCTTTCCAGGTGGTGTCGGGCTATCTCTACCTTGCCAACGGTATGCTGATCACCCTGTTCATGACAGGTATGGCTGCCGGAGCATGGCTGGGCAACCGTTGGTACAGGGATCATCTCTTCAGGCATTTTATGTGTCTGCAAGCCGTGGCCCCGGTCATCATCCTCTCGCTGCCGCTGATTCTCGTCATCCTGCAAAAGACCGGCAATCCGGATGTTTTGGCTTATTCCTTCTTCGCCGCGATCATGTTTACCTTTTCATTCCTCACAGGCCTGGTATTCAATCTCTCCTCCCGGATACGTGTAACCGATATCGCCCGTTCATCGGGTGAGTTATACGGTATTGACCTGCTGGGAGCCTCGCTGGGATCGGTGCTCACGGCTGCATACCTTATACCTCTGTTGGGGCTGATCATGGTGAGTGTGTTCGTGGCGGCGGTATGTCTTCTCTCCGCCATAGTTGCATTTATCCGTCGCAAACAATTTGGGGCTGTATAAACCATGCCACTTATAATTTCTACCGCTATTTCACGTTCTTAATTATTATCTTTAGCACATGGCAGGCAGGGGCAGAAAAATATCGAAGCGTGCATTCATACGGAAGGGTTTGGCGGGATTAGGAGGCCTGTACCTCTGCCAGTACTGGCGTCCTGTCTTTTCCATGCCTGCTGAGGTATCCGTGATGCCGGAGGCTGACAACCTCTGGAAATGGAGCCGTGA
>JAXDBV010000048.1:0-5769 GCA_034678415.1 Bacteroidales bacterium | reverse complement strand
GGTGCTCTGAGTTTTTTCATTGTGGATGAATTTATGAGAAAAAAATCTCCTTATGACAGAAAACCGGTGGTTTGAATATTTTATTAAAGATAATACGTGAAATGATACCATCCAGTACTACTTCATTTTCAATGTTTTTTACCAATGTTTCAGACCGGGGAATATTGATTCTTCTCCTGTAAAGCAGTTTTTATTCATTTTACCGGATGCGGGAACAGCGGTGCCCTGAAACATACTATTATTATTGAAACACCATCTTTTTCAGAATACTTCTGATACTATCGATGATCGGTATTCTCGAATCATGTATTATACATTGATCCACTGGTAGCTGCACCCCTGCTGAAAATGGACGAATTCAATGTACGGAAACTGTCTTTTCAGGAAATCATTCAACAAGCGCATGCCGTTTTCTTCGGAAGTGCCATGATTGATCACCACGAGCGGTATACCGGTATCCTCCGCCCAGGTACCGTGGATCCATGCCCTGACTTTATCGTCTACCGCCACGTACAGATCCGGTTGCATATCCGCGAATTCCTGCGGATCGCATATACAACCGGTGCCAATGCCGACCGATGAGACAGACCTGTCGGGATCGCCGTAAAATGCAACCCCGGGCAGGCCAAAATCTTTCAGCTTACCTGCAATTTTCGCAGCAATATTGCGGGCTGTATCTGTTTCGGTCCCATAAACATTGTAATAGCTTCTTGAACGGATTATATCTGTGTATCCCAGCTTTTGTCCCAGCGCAAACGGCATACCGAATTCCGGGACAATATCCATCACGTCATGGGAACGGATGATAACCAGGTTGTTATCCTCGATCCACTTCTTCTTTTCTTCGACAAAGGAGATATATTGTTCCTTTGCAGGTGAAGGTTTATCATAATATGACTGGATCTTGTATTTCTGAACATCCAGGTCCCAGTGGCTGTAAAAGGTCGGTTCGTGCACGATGAGTACGTTAACACCTTGTGCAACGGCTTTTTTCAGAGTGCCAAGGTATGGCATCCACACGGTGCCCACTTTTTTAATGATGGTTTCAGAATTACCGGCGATGATACGGTCGCACGATGGCTCATCGATGTGGTAGAGGCTTCTCAGGAAGGCATTCAGTTCCGCCGCCGTCCTTATATCTTTGGAACATGCCATTCCGGGGCTGACAGAAAACGCCAGGGCGCCCATTCCCGTGGTCATGATAAAATCGCGTCTTTTCATTCGTGAAATTTTAAGTGCCTGCACACATTTGTTTATAATGCTCATTACTCCCCTTAAGGGTTTTGACAACAAATATAAAGGTTACCCGCTTCAGGAAGAGCGGATAACCTTTTTATAGAGGGACTATATCAGTCAATAACAACAAATTCACCCAGCGAGTACCTCGTGGTCGCGACGTTGGGATTATCCGTATCCACTTCTCCCACCACCTTGACAATAAACCTGTATGAATTTTCAGCATTATAGCTGCCATAGGTATATGTGGTCGGAGCATCCGCTACAGTGACCGTTGATTTGAGGATATCGTCTTCATACACCTTGATCATAGCCGATACGGGCAGGATAATATCATCCGGAAACTGTGTAGGGAGCGCCCATGTGAGGATGACACTGTTGCCATCAACGGTATAATTCAGGTTCGTTACAGGATCAATGGATTCCCCGGGTTTGGCATCAATGATATCCCGGTCATAGCAGCCGGTCATTACCAGGATGATAAAGCCAATGATTAAACTTATCTTATTTTTCATGAGGTTGAATTTTTTAAAGATTAGTATCCCGGATTTTGTACAAACACTCCTTTTGACCATACCATTTCCGGTTCGGGAATGGGAAGGAACTCGTCGCGTCCGGCGGTAAAATGTCCGGGGGTTATCCATTCCAGCCGTGTTTTTTCTTTCGTCAGGTAGCCATTCATCACTTCTTCAGCTATTCCCCATCGGACGAGGTCAAAGAAACGCCTGCCTTCGCCGGCAAACTCCATCCGGGTTTCCCACATTACAGCTTCCCATGCGTATTCATTGGTCCATGTACAATTCACCCCGTCGACATATGGCAGTACATTATAGTTGAGGGGGAGTGTTCCGTCATTAAACCTCAGCATTTCGATGCTGTTGGCAGCTCTCTCCCTGAGTGAATTGATGATCGGTAATGCCTCATCTTCCCGTCCAAGCTGTATGAGCGCTTCCGCTTTCCACAACAGGACTTCGGAATACCGTATTACGCGCACATTGATGGAATTGAACCGGTTCTGCCACTGGCAGGCATTGGTGGGATCATTCTGCTCTTTCATTGAGTGAATATATCCGTATAACGCTCCATGAACGGTACCGATACTGTCATACAGTATGTCGGGATTATACTTCCACGGGTGATTCGGTATTCCTGCGGTATGGCTCAATCGTACATCAAAAGTGTTCCCTCCGAAATATGAATAATAATTATTCTTCAATTCGACCTCATTAAAATCGTCAAAGAACGGCAATCCGTTAGCGGTGGTCCTGCAGGAATTGACATAATTATAACTCATCTTATGGAAGTCGCAGCAGCGGTACCAGGGATTCCAAGTTGGAGTATTCAATGTCAGGCCCCTGTTAAGGCTCATCCCGTTGGTTCCGTCGTCGATGGTGCACTGCAATTCCCAGATGGATTCGGGGGTAATATTATCGTATTCGCAGAGGAAGTTTTGACCGAAATCTTCACACAAACCATAATTGCCGCTTCCGATAATATTATTGCAATGTTGCAATGCTTCCGTCAGGCGGGCTGTGTTAACATTAACCAGCTGATGATCATCATCCAGTTCAAAAGCCATCCACATCAGTGTTTTGACCATAAACGCTTCCGCCGCATATTTTGTCGGCCTGCCCACTTCCTGTTGTGTTGGAGGCAAGACCTCATAGGCAGCGGTAAAATCATCGAGGATTTTCTGCCACAGATCGAGATCGCTCATCCCTTCCGGATGATTCGACTGATTCTGATATTCGTTCGCGGGCAGGTTCTCATCAATGTAAGGGATCCACCTGAAGTAGATTTTCAGCTGAAAATATTCATATCCCCTGAGGAATCTCATCTCGGCTATTCTCTGTTCTTTCAACGGATAATCTTCGGCACTGACGCTATTCAGCTGCCGCAGGGCGGTATTTGTCCTTGCAATGGCATTATATCCGCCTATCCAGGTAAAATCGAAATTATTGATGTTTGAAGTACAGAGGGAAAAGAGTTCCATCTGCATCCATCCGATCTGGTCGTTCAGTCCGCCGCCACCACCTTTATATGCATCATCGGAACGAACGCTTCCGTAGTAGTGCGGCAGATTGGTATAATAGAAATTCTGTTTGTTGGGAAAAGAATAGGCGGAGATAACAAAACCTTCCAAATCGTCCGGATCGGTCAGGTTTTCCAGTGTCAGCACACCTTTTTGCGGGATTTTCAAATAATCCTCGGAACATTGTGTCATTATCAGCAAGATTGCAACACCTGCTATTATTGTTGTCAGTCTAATAAGATTTTTCATGGCTGGCAGGGTTAAAAAGTTGTATTAAGTCCGATACTGAATATCGCGGGTCTCGGATAGTTCTGCGAATAGTTGATTGAAAAGTCGTAGTCATCGATCCAGGTCTGGGTATACTGGCTTATTTCGGGATCCCAGCCTGTGAAGGCATCATCCCCCCACCATTTATGGAAGCTGATGATGTTCTGAGCCGACGCATAGATACGCATGCTTTGCATCCGGATCTTGGAGCATATTCGTTCGGGAAGGGTATATCCCAGTTCAATATTTCTCAGCTTCAGGTAGGAACCTGACTGCATGAAATAGGTTGAAGTACGGTTCTCTTCGTTGGCATTCAGCCAGGTCAGGGCGGGTTTATCGGAGCCGGTATTATCGTAGAACCAGGCGTCGAGCACACCGGCGCCCAGGTTGTTGCCGGTGGTGAATGTTACGGACACGAAATTATCCCACTGCAGCCAGTCGTTATACACGTCATTGCCTGCCACGCCCTGCCAGAACATGGAGAAATCGAAGTTGTTATATTTTGCGGCAAATTCAATCCCGTACAGAAAATCAGGATCGTAATTGCCTATCCATGTCTGGTCATAGAGCCAGGAAATGGTTCCGTCGCCGTCAAGATCTTTATACTTGATCCGGCCGATTCCTTTTCCCGGTTGTTCAGGCGCTCTGTCCACCTCTTCCTGTGTTTTGAATACACCGTCTGTGACAAATCCATAGACCGAGCGGAGGGGGCGACCGAGGATGTTATCATCCAGACCGTTTCCGCCATATTGCAGCTCCATTCCTTCAGGGATATTATCAATCATATTCCTGTACATGGAAATATTCCCTGTGATTGAATAGGTAAACTTATTCAGCGGGTTGCTGTTATAGGTCAGCAGTACTTCCAGACCCTTGTTGGTCATATCCCCGGCGTTATACCACATTCTTGCTCCTTCGCCCAGCAGGGGGTTTGAAGGGGGTTCGAACAGCATCCCGTCGGTAACCTTTTTGTACCAGTCGACCGATCCCATGAACCGGTTCTTCATGAGTCCGAAATCAAGTCCCAGGTTCGTCTGTGTGGTCGACTCCCATTTCAGGTTCGGATTACCGATATGGGATGCCACATAACCGGAAGGCATCTGGCCGCTCTGTGCACCGTTGATCATGTAAGATGTATTCACATAATCGGTTTTATACGTGCTTAGGATACCGTTGGTTGGTATGTTTGAATTACCGTTAACGCCCCAGCTTAAACGGATTTTAAGATCGGATATGGCTCCGGGCAGGAAGCTCATAAATGACTCTTCCGACAGTCGCCATCCGGCAGAGACAGCCGGGAAGAAACCAAACTGGTTGGCTTCCGGAAACTTGGAACTGCCGTCAAACCGGCCTGTGAACGACAACAGGTATTTGTTCCGGAACGTGTAGTTCACTTTGCCGAAATAGGATATCAATGCGCTTTCGTCACCCAGCCCTGACATCACCATCGTGCCGGTAGCCGTATTGATAAAGGCATAATTATAATCTTCCAGAAGGATATCGGTGCGGGAGGCATTCAGGTATTCGTATTTATAATGAAACGCTTCCATCCCGGCAAGGATGTCCAGGTTGTGATCCTTTGTTTCCAGGTTGTAGCTCAGCGTATTGGTCCATGTATAATCGGTTGCATAGTTGGTATACATGTAGATACCGTTGTTGGCATCATTGAGGTTCCCGGCTTCCTTGTATAATGGGTCGATGTTACGGTTATAGAGGCTGGAATAATTAAGACCGAACTGCGTACGGAATTTGAGTCCTTTCATGATCTTGAGATCGGCAAAGAAGCTACCCATTGCCTTGATCACATTATCGGCATTTCCTTCTGTGGCAGCCAGCTGGTATACGGGGTTCCATACCTCGATCATTCCCAGTTCTCTTGAACTACCGCCCCATCCTCCATTGATATCATGGACAGGGACAATGGAAGGCATATACAACGCGCTTTGTATATAACCGGAGAGGTTGGCGCGTGTTTTGGATTGAATCACGTTAAGGTTCTCGCCCACCACCAGTCGGCCGTTCAGTAAATCATAGGATGAGTTCAACCGGACGGAATACTTTTTCAGGAAGGTATGAACCATGCTTCCATTATCATTGACCATGTTAATTGACAGGAGGGAACGGTACTTGTCGGAACCCAGGGTCACTGTCAGCTGATGGTCTTGCTGGAATGCCGGTTTCAGGACCTCGCTCCACCAATCGGTATTGGCCGATTTCTGTGTTTGCTGTATATT
>JAXDBV010000047.1:0-8867 GCA_034678415.1 Bacteroidales bacterium | reverse complement strand
GATATACCATTCGCCATCATGTGGGCAGATAAATCCCTTACCCTGCGGAAAACGGCCCTTGCCAGGTCGTACCTTGATGTCCTGAGACAACGCCTCACCGACAGAATAAGAGTGAATGGTAAAGCAACGGATGAACTTAATTTTGAACAGAAAAAGAGAAATACTGTTAGACGATAATAATATTTATTATTACAGGTTTCCGCGTATAAATGACAGCGGTTTGGAATGAATACCATCCTGTTTTATATCATTATTGGAATTATCCTTTGTGATTACCTGCTTGAACGGTACCTTGAATACCTGAATAACAGGCAGTGGAGCAATGTGGTGCCAAAGGATTTGCAGGGAATATATGATCCGGAATCCTATAAAAGATCCCAGGAATACTACCGGGCAAATGTGAGATTATCCGCGATCACTTCAACCTTTTCACTCATTATCATCCTCCTCATGCTAGTCCTCAGCGGATTTGCCCGTCTGGATGAATTGATCGGCAAAGTGACCGGGCATCCCGTGGCATCCAGCCTGCTGTTTTTCGGTATCCTTTTCCTGGCTTTTGATCTCATACAGATTCCATTTGCTGTGTACGATACTTTTGTTATTGAACAGAAGTTCGGATTTAACAGGACAACGGTAAGTACCTTTATAACAGACAAGATCAAAGGATGGCTGCTTGCCGCCATTATCGGAGGCGCCCTGATAAGCCTGTTCGTCCTGTTCTATGAAATGACCGGTACAGCATTCTGGATCTGGGTATGGATCATGGTTACAGGGTTCATGATCATCATGAATATGTTCTTCTCAACCCTGATTGTGCCATTGTTCAACAAACAGAAACCGCTGGAACCGGGATCCTTACGGGATACCATTGAGACCTATTGCACCAAAACCGGCGTCCGGCTGGACAATATTTTCGTGATAGACGGTTCAAAAAGATCTTCAAAGGCAAATGCCTATTTTACCGGTCTGGGAAAGAAAAAAAGGATCGTTCTTTTCGACACACTCATCAGGGATCTGGAAACGAACGAGATCGTGGCTGTTCTGGCCCATGAAACGGGACATGACAAGCATAAACATACATACGAGGCATTAATCGCCGGAATACTGCAGGCAGGGCTGACCCTGTTTTTCCTCTCCCTGTTTATTGACAATCAAAGCCTGTCGGCAGCGTTGGGTTCGGATATCGCCAGTTTCCGCCTCGGCCTGATCGCCTTCGGTATTCTGTACAGCCCTCTTTCAACCATCATTGGTCTGGGGATGAATTATATATCGAGAAAACATGAATATGCTGCCGACCGGTTTGCCGCCATTACATGGAATGCTGATGACCTTTCACAGGCACTGAAGAAACTCTCCGTTAAAAACCTCAGTAACCTGAATCCTCACCCGGTATATGTCATCTTCCATTATTCGCATCCACCCTTGCTACAGCGGATCAAAGCTATGAAAGGAATAAATAAAAAGTTTTTTATATTTTTGTGACACTTTTTTTGCCTCTTTAGCTCAGGCGGTAGAGCGGCTCACTCGTAATGAGCAGGTCACCAGTTCGACTCTGGTAGGAGGCTCTGAAGAAGAGATACGGGAGGTGGAAACAGGGAAAACCAGGACACAAACCACCGTTTCGGAAAGAATTTTGATAACTTTACCGGACAATTAGCGGGAGTAGCTCAGTGGTAGAGCATTAGCTTCCCAAGCTAAGGGTCGCGGGTTCGATCCCCGTTTCCCGCTCAATAAAGAGGGTGTCTCAAAAGGGACACCCTCTTTGTTACGTGCAATAACGTTACATCTTGTTCAGAATAACCTGATAAAATCGGCCGGGAAATGGACAGAGCACCCCATGACAAGTCGGATTGTCGTTGCAGCTGATTTGAACATAGCAGATCCCCGGAGCCGCCATGCAGCAGTTTGGCAGACAACATCAGCCATAATTCACTCCTGTCAGTTAAAGGAGGTCAGCACCCACTTATTTATTCTGGAAACATGACGGTAATAATTTTACCGGTAACAGGATTGGAAATTCAACCACCGGTGATACATTTGCGTATCAAAACGTGGTTACAGGCTGGCTGAAATCATAACGATCGGTGATGAACTCCTGAACGGGCAGACAGTCGATACCAATTCAGCCTGGATAGCCAGGCGTTTGAACGAGGCAGGCATCGGCATCAGCAGGATTGCATCCGTCCCCGACAAGGAAAGTCACATACTGAGTGCTTTGCACGATGCCCGGAAAAGAGTATCACTGGTGATTATGACCGGAGGGCTGGGTCCTACCAGTGACGATATCACCAAGACCAGCCTTGCAAAATTTTTCAAAACAGGGATGGTTTTCAGCAGGGAGGTGTATGACAGGGTGGAAGCGCTGCTCGCGTTACGCGGGTTACCGGTCAATGAGGTAAACAAATCCCAGGCATGGATACCCGAAAACAGCCGGCTGATAAATAACCGGCTGGGGACAGCCCCCGGCCTGTGGTTCGAGGAGAACGGCAAGGTTGTGATCGCATTGCCGGGAGTACCCTATGAGATGGAGGATATCATAAACAGGGAGATAATACCCGCCCTGCAATCCTCCTTTAAGCTTGGGGCGATTCGTCACAGAACCATCCTGACCTATGGCACTTATGAGGCCAGGCTTGCTGAAATGCTTGCGGGTTTTGAAAAAAACCTTCCTTCCGTAGTGAAGCTTGCATACCTTCCTGCTTCGGGTGTCATCAAGCTGCGGCTTAGCACCACCGGATCAGATGCCGCATCTGCCGACAGCCTGCTTGACAGCCTGCAGGCATCTCTCGAACAGGTTGTCGGAGAATATGTGTTCGGATACGATGATGATACCCTTGAAAAAGTAGTGGGGGACCTCCTGAGAAACAAACACTGTAGCTTGTCAACAGCAGAAAGCTGCACAGGAGGAACGGTGGCCCATCTCATCACCTCCGTTCCCGGCAGCTCCGATTATTTCGCAGGATCGGTGGTAGCCTACTCAAACTACATCAAAGAGAAAATCCTCGATGTGCCGGCTGAGAATCTTGCCGTTCATGGAGCCGTGAGCCGTGAAGTGGTCGAATCGATGGCCATAGGCGTGAAAAAACTGTTGCAGACCGACTATGCTGTTGCCACCTCAGGGATTGCCGGCCCTGACGGTGGTACTACCGAAAAAGCAGTGGGACTTGTATGGATTGCGGTGGCTGGCCCCGGAAGCCTGAGGTCAGAGAAATTCATGTTCGGGAAAAGCCGCACCCAAAACATCCGAAGGGCTTCCCTTACTGCCCTTAATATGCTCAGAAAAATCATCCTGCAACATTAAACCATGCCAGGAAAATTTTTTCATTTTATTTGAATAATTCATCAAAAATCACGTACTTTGCACTTCTTAAAAAAAACGGATCAAAGGATAGAGCAATGTCAAGGATTTGTCAGGTTACGGGAAAGCGCATAATGTCCGGACATAACGTGTCACATGCGAATAACAAAACTAAACGCCGGTTTTATCCCAACCTATTCAAAAAAAAATATTTTCTCCCTGAAGAGAACCGCTGGATCACCCTCAAAGTGAGTGCTGCCGGAATGCGCCATATAAATAAGGTTGGTTTGCTCAATGCATTAAAAAAGGCGAAAGAAAAAGGATTTATCACTAAATACTAAATCAGCATGCCATGGCAAAAAAGGGAAATAGGGGACAGGTAATTCTAGAATGCACCGAGCACAAAGCCAGCGGATTGCCGGGAATGTCCAGGTATATCACTACCAAAAACAAGAAAAATACTACGGAAAGGCTGGAACTGAAAAAATACAACCCGATTCTGAAAAAACATACTATTCATAAGGAAATAAAATAAGTCATTATGGCAAAGAAAGTCGTTGCATCATTGAAAACAGGTGCCGGTAAGGACTTTACGCGTTGCATAAAACTTGTCAGATCTGAAAAAACCGGCAGCTATATCTTCAAGGAAGAGATCGTAAATAACGCTAATCTCAAAGAATTTTTTACGAAAAAATAACCGGTTTCTCACAAACCATGCGGCAGGCTTTCTTCTCTTTTTGAAGAAGGCTTTTTTATTTTTCATGGTCATTTTTTACCTTCGATAACATGTCAGTATTCGGTTTATTCTCAAAGGAAAAAAAAGACAGCCTTAACAAAAGTCTGGAGAAGACAAAAGAGAATGTATTCCGGCAATTGTCAAGGGTGATTGTCGGGAAATCAACTGTGGATGCCGACGTGCTCGACAAACTGGAGGAAATGCTTGTCTCTTCCGATGTGGGGGTGGAAACAACCCTGAAGATCATTGACCGCATCGAACGACGGGTGGCCCGGGAGAAATATCTTTCCACCACCGAACTCGACCGGATACTCAAGGAAGAAATTGCCGCCCTGTTACAGGAAAACTCGTCTTCCGGCGATGCTGACTTCACTTCTTTTATCACCGCCAAGCCATACGTGATCATGGTAGTGGGAGTCAACGGTGTCGGCAAAACAACCACCATTGCCAAACTGGCCTGGCAGTTCCGGAAAGCAGGGAAGAAAGTCCTTCTGGGTGCCGCCGATACCTTCAGGGCCGCAGCGGTAGACCAGTTATCAATCTGGGCTGACAGGGCCGGTGCCGAACTCGTCAAACAACAGATGGGTTCCGATCCTGCCTCCGTGGCATTCGATACTGTCAGCTCGGCCAAAGCACGGGAAATAGATGTGGTGATCGTGGATACCGCCGGCAGGCTCCATAACAAAACCCACCTGATGAATGAACTGGCCAAGATCAGAAGGGTGATGCAAAAAGTGATCCCCGAGGCACCACACGAAGTGCTCCTCATCCTTGACGGCTCCACCGGGCAGAACGCCTTTGAACAGGCACGGCAATTCACGGAGGTCACCAGCGTAACAGCCCTCTGCATCACTAAACTGGATGGTACGGCAAAAGGAGGTGTGGTGATCGGTATCTCCGACCAGTTCAAGATCCCCGTCCGTTACATCGGGATAGGAGAAACACTCGATGATATCCAGGTTTTCAACAGGATGGAATTTGTCGATTCGCTCTTTGGAACAGCCATGAGCTAATGCAAGCCTTTTTACCTATGTACACCCGGTTAAAAAGGAACAAAACTGTCCATGTCATCACCCTCGGATGCTCCAAAAACACCGTCGACTCCGAATACCTGCTTCGCCAGCTCGAAGAAAATGGATTCAAAACAATGCATGACACATCCCATGAACACGCGTCGGTGGTAATCATCAATACATGCGGATTCATCCTTGATGCCAAACAGGAATCCATCGATACCATCCTTCGTTTCGCAGGGGCCAGGGAAAAGGGACAGATCAACAAACTTATGGTAATAGGCTGCCTGTCACAACGTTATGGAGAACAACTGAAAAGAGAAATACCGGCTGTCGACGCATACTTCGGCGTTGACCGGGTGCAGGAAGTGGTTGAAACACTGGGCGGACAATATAAACAAGAACTGACAGGAGAGCGCCACCTGACTACCCCTTCCCATTATGCCTATCTGAAAATATCCGAAGGCTGTGACCGGCACTGTGCCTTCTGTTCCATACCGCTCATCAGGGGCCGGCATGTGTCAAATCCGGTGGAATACCTGATTCGTGAGGCGGAGTACCTTGCGCATCAGGGGGTTAAGGAACTCATACTTATCGCACAAGACCTGTCTTACTATGGCATCGATCTATACGGTAAACCGATGCTCCCTTTCTTGTTAGAGAAACTCATTGCCACAGGTCATTTCAACTGGTTACGGCTTCACTACCTCTTCCCAAAAAAACTCCCCCTCCGGATACTGGATATTATGAGAGACAACGGGAATATCTGTCACTACATTGATATTCCCTTTCAGCATATTGCCGATCCGGTGCTCCGGAAGATGAGGCGCGGAATCAACGCCCGTGAGACACGGCAGCTGATATACAACATACGCAGGAAAGTTCCTGGCATACATATCCGTACTACAATGATGGTGGGTCATCCCGGAGAAACAGATAAAGATTTTCAAGAGCTGCTCGATTTTGTGAAAGAAACCCGTTTCGAACGACTCGGGGCCTTCATCTATTCACATGAAGAAGATACCTTTGCCTTTAAAAAATACAAGGACCGTATTCCTCTTAAGGTGAAGAAGGCAAGATTTGAAACGCTGATGGATCTCCAGAGAGATATTTCTAATGAACTAAATAACAGCAAATTGGGGCAAGTATTTAAAGTGTTAATTGATAGGAGGGAGGGGGGTCATTTTGCCGGCAGAACCGAGTATGATTCACCCGAAATTGACAACGAGGTGCTGGTAAGACCAGCCAGCACACCACTGAAGCCCGGTCAGTTCTGTGAGGTAAGGATTACAGGCGCGGATGATTTTGACCTGCAAGGGGAAGTAACCTGAGCCGGTATAAATAACAATCCCCTGTCCGGAGTAATGACCGCGCAGGGGATGAAAGCTGACAAATTTCTGTTTTCTAATCCTTGCCCGTTTCTTTCTCTTTCTCCTTGTCCTTTTCTTTCACCTTTTCCCGGCTCTTGGATATATCGATCACTATCTCTTCCTTTTCCTTGTTCAACCCGACGGTAAGCACATCTCCCTGGGAGATGCTTGCCTTAATGATCACTTCAGCCATTGGGTCTTCCAGGTATTTCTGGATAGCCCGTTTCAGAGGCCTGGCTCCGAATTGTTCATCGTACCCACGGTCAACAATGAAATCCTTTGCTTCAGGGGTGATATTTATGGTATATCCCAGGGATGTTACCCTGTCGAAAAGGCCTTTGAGCTCGATATCGATGATCTTATGTATATGCTCCCTGGACAATGAATTGAACATTACCACATCATCCAGCCTGTTAAGAAATTCAGGTGCAAATGCTTTCTTCAACGCTTTCTGTATAATATTTTTTGCCTGTTCATCAATGGCTTTTTTCCGGTCCTGCGATCCGGCAGCAAATCCAATCCCCTGTGCAAAATCCTTCAGCTGACGACTGCCGATATTGGATGTCATTATTATAATGGTATTCCTGAAGTCAATCCTCCGTCCCAGGCTGTCAGTGAGCTGACCTTCGTCCATCATCTGCAGGAGAATGTGGTAAACATCGGGATGTGCTTTTTCAATCTCGTCGAACAGAACCACTGCATAGGGTCTGCGCCTCACTTTCTCTGTGAGTTGCCCGCCTTCTTCATATCCGATGTATCCCGGAGGGGCACCTACCAGCCTTGACACGGAGAATTTCTCCATGTATTCGCTCATATCGATCCTGATCAGCGCCTCAAAGCTGTCGAACAGGTAATGAGCCAGCACTTTTGCCAACTGCGTTTTACCCACCCCGGTGGGACCTAGGAAGATGAACGAACCAATGGGCTTATTCGGATCTTTGAGCCCGGCGCGGTTGCGCTGTATCGATTTGACGATTTTTTCAATCGCCTCATCCTGTCCGATCACCCGCGCCTTGAGTTCATCCGCCATCTTCAGCAGTCTCTGTCCTTCCGCCTGGGCAATCCTTTGAACAGGTACACCCGTCATCATGGCTACCACTTCAGCCACTTTCTCCTCATCAACAGTTTGCCGGTTTCTTGCCAGCTCCTTTTCCCATTTGTTCTTTTCCTGTTCCAGCAAATCGATTAGTTCTTTCTCGCGATCACGGTAACTGGCAGCTTGCTCAAAATTCTGGTTCTTCACAGCCCGTACCTTCTCTTTTTTGGTCTCTTCCAGTTTCTTTTCCAGCTGCAGTATCCGCTCCGGAACAACAATATTGGAGATGTGCACCCGCGAACCCGATTCATCCAGCGCATCAATGGCCTTGTCGGGCAAATGCCTGTCGGAAATATACCGGTTGGTGAGTTTAACACAAGCTTCAATAGCATCGGCAGTATAGGATACGTTGTGATGATCTTCGTACCGGTCCTTGATATTATTTAATATTTCAATCGTTTCTTCTACCGTTGTTGGCTCGACGATCACCTTCTGGAACCTTCTTTCCAGCGCTCCGTCCTTTTCAATATGTTGCCTGTACTCATCGAGGGTGGTGGCACCAATACACTGGATCTCACCCCGGGCCAGGGCAGGTTTTAACATGTTGGCTGCATCAAGCGAACCGGTAGCTCCACCGGCACCTACAATCGTGTGTATCTCGTCAATAAACAGGATGACATTATTGGTTTTTGCCAGTTCATTCAGGATGGCTTTCATCCGTTCCTCAAACTGGCCCCGGTATTTTGTGCCGGCCACGATGGAGGCCAGGTCAAGCGTCACCACGCGCTTGCCAAAAAGCACCCGTGACACTTTCCTCTGAACAATGCGCAGGGCAAGCCCTTCAGCAATCGCTGATTTCCCCACCCCGGGTTCACCGATCAGAACAGGATTGTTCTTTTTCCTCCGGCTTAATATCTGTGCCAGCCTTTCAATCTCTTTTTCCCTCCCGATAATAGGATCGAGCCGGTCCTCTTCCGCCGCCTTGGTCAGGTCAATCCCGAAATTATCCAAAACCGGCGTGTCAGAAGTACTCTTCTGTGAAGCCTGGGAACTCCCTTTTGATCCGCCAAAACTCCTGCCTTCTTCCTCCTCATCATCATCCTGTGGAAAATCGGCTTTTGCCTCTGTCGTATGACTGAGCATCTCTGATTTAACTATATGATAATCAATATTTTTCTCTTCAAGAGTCCTTGTTACAATACTGTTCTTATCCTTAAGAATCGCCAGTAACAGATGACCTGTATCAATCGTATTGTTCTTCAAGGCCTTGGCTTCAAGGTAGATGAGTTTCAATACCCTTTCGGCCGTCTTGAGTAAGGGGATGTTCTCCACATCTCTTACTTCCGAGGATTCATCGGGGCGCACCGAACCTTCGATCGAGCGTTTCAGCTCGCTCAAATCAGCACCCAGCGAA
>JAXDBV010000046.1:0-4560 GCA_034678415.1 Bacteroidales bacterium | reverse complement strand
TTTCCCGTCGGCGAGGATGCTTGCGAGGAAATCCAGGGCATAGGCATCCTTATGGTATTGTTCGGGTACCGGCCATACAAGGTTGATCTCCGGCACATTGGCAAAATGATCCTCGTGGTACAGTTTTACCGTGTTGGCCAGAGAGGGCACCATGGACTCACGGGCATTCACCTCCCCATGGGATTGGAGCTCACCGAAGTATTTTTCAATCAGTAGCTTTGCTGAATCAACATTGAAATCGCCGGCCAGTACCAACGTAGCATTGTTAGGACCGTAGAATTGATCATAGAAATTCTTTACATCGTCCAGCGTGGCATTTTTTAGATCCTCCATCTCACCTATTATGTCCCAGTTGTAAGGATGGCCGGCAGGATATAGGTTTTTACAGATCACATCGGTTGTGAAACCATACGGGGAATTATCCACACTTTCCCTCTTCTCATTCTGGACCACATTCTGCTGTAGTGCCAGCAAACGCTGACTGACGGAATTAATAAAGAATCCCATCCTGTCCGATTCCAGCCACAGCACTTTCTCCAGGGCATTCTTCGGAAACGATTCAAAATAGGTGGTCACATCGCGGCTGGTAAACCCGTTGCTTGCCCCGCCCACTCCTTCAATAATCTTATCAAATAAACCCGGCGGAACATTCTCGGAACCGCCGAACAGGAGGTGCTCAAAGAGATGGGCAAATCCCGTCTTCCCGGGAACCTCACGGCTCGATCCCACATGGTAAACAATGGCATAGGAAATCATGGGATCCGAATAGTCGGTATGCAGAACAACCTGCAGGCCATTGGGTAAAACATACTTCTCAAACTGTATTGAGAGTTCCTCCTTATCAGCAACACGTGTGCAGGAAGCAATGACAAAAAGAAGGGCGATTACCCTTATCAGGCTGAAAATGTAACGGTTAGAATTCATTGGTAGTGGCATTAATGTATTAAAGAATGTTCAGGTTTATTGCAGAGGAATGTTAAATATAGCTATTTATTCAATAAAAAACCCTGCCTGGTCATCACGGGTGAAGTCCAGAGCAGGGCAATTCTTTACGGTAATGAGGGACTATTTCTTGTCGTCGTTGCCACAGGGGCCATTGCACTTATTGGGACATGCGGCAGGCGCCTTTTTACCTGCCACATCGCCTTTCGGATGCATTGTGGCATTTTTGCAGTGCTTGTTGCATTTACATGCATCACACCGGCCATCGTTATCGGCATCCCTGAAATTGTCACAAATGCCATCCTGGTTAGCATCCACAAACTTCTCACACCGGCATTTTGTCTTACCGTCAGATACCTTTGAATCGCTGATCTGGCTGAATGCCAGACCGGCAATAAGCACCATCACAAATAACGTCAGAAGCTTTCTCATATTCTGTCAGATTATTTTTCCCAATAATACTAAAATATTCAATATGATCTACCTGAACGAGAATCCCAATCCGGCTGTAAAGACCGAATACGAGGCATATGTATAATCAGCATGTATGGTAAAGACGGCGAATTTCAGCCGGAATCCGGCATTCAGCCGTAATCCGCTCAGGCTTTTGACGTTCAGGTCAATGGGATCCAGGTACACATCGGAATCATCGATCACGAGGACTGGATCGGCTGGATTGGTATCGTCGATATGATACAGGGGAAAATTCCCTTTCAGTGCCAGGTTGGCATTGGTGGCACAGTATCCTGCACCTGCGTATAAGGTAATGACGGCCAATGTTTTTGAAGCCAGGAGGTTTACGGTCCAGGCCGACACATCCATCTTCACTTCCTGGTTATCAAACGACTTGGTGGTCGATACCGTGGCGTCGGGATATTCACTTGGTCCAAAATCCACACCGGCGCTGGAGGATAGCCTTGTATAACCGCCGAACAATGAGAGTTCGAAGGGGATGAGCTTATGCCCCGGCAGCCATTGTATAATACTGTGCTTCAGTCCGATGCCCCACAGACCGATGGATCCGGCATCGAGTATGTTCAGCCTGGGGAGAAATCTTCCCACCAGTTCTGTTCCCTTGATCAGTCCGACACCCACCTGCACCATGGGAAGGGGTATGAAGTCAACATTTGTGCCGCCGGGAGAATGGAAGCTGACGAGGGTCTTTCCTGCCTGTTCGTAAAGCAGAACGGGGCCTTCCTCCTGCTTGCCGGCAATGGTTGACGCCACCTTCATGGAAGGATCATCCAGTGACAGGAATTCAAGCTTCGACTCGTCGATTGTAAAGGTCTTTGACGCATCGGGCACCAGAGTCAGGTTGGCCGTGAAGGTGATATCAAACCCCCCGAGGCTGTGAGGCTTGGCCGTATTATACCAGCCGCCGTTTAACGATGTACCGAGAGCAACAGCCCAGGGTGAGACATATTCCTTCAGGAGATAGTTGGCATCATTGACACCTCCTTTGAAGAAATCAATGCTGTTGAGCTGTCCCATGCTTGTCCCCGCCATGAGGAACAAGCCCGGAATGATCGCAAAAAGCTTCTTCATAATTGACATTCTTTTTGAGTTTAAATAAAGTTTAATGTGTGAAAAGTTACAATAATATGTCAGCCAGAGCAAAGAACCCATTTAAATTATACGTCATTTTACCCGGCCGGGTTTCTTTTTCATCCCGAAAAGGATATCAGCGGATATCCTTAACCTGTGGAAAGGAAACGACTGCAGCCCTTTCATATATGCGATGGAGAATACTGCCGGGCCGACCCGTTTGCCTATGCTGGTCCTGTACACCAACGGGTCATCGCCTCTGCCCATGTAACCTGTGAACCCTGACAGGTCGTGTTCCCAGGTGAAGCCTCCAATATCCAGCCGTGTACCGATGCCATAGAGAAATGCATCGTTCTGCCGGTGCTCCACGTCGGTGGTCTGCCAGGCATAAAATCCGGTCATACCGTTTATCCTCAGGTTCCGGTTGATCCTTTTTCCGAAGCCCAGGTCGAAATAGTAGCCGGGGGCATCGGTTACCCTGGCCCCCTCGATGTTATCTCCCGAAGCGGTTTTGCATGTCAAGCCCAGGGTAATACCGGGCCACCGCCCCTCTTCACGAACGAGCTGTACAACCGTGCCAAAGTAGAGGTCACAGGCTGACCAGCCCCTACCGTCATATTCTCTCGATCGTCTTTCATCACGGACAATGGTGTCAGTCTTGTAGTATTCGAGCGGCACACCGAAGAACTCAAGTGCGACCCGCTGGTATGCAACAGGGATGACAAGCCTGCCCCTGATGTCAAACGTATTGTCGCCTGCTGAAAAATAATTTTCGATGTCGAGCCTCAGGCCCGCGTGGTCGCTCACTTCACCATCCCTTAATTCAGGTACCGGCAGGGCGTTCGGGCCAAGGTAACGGGGAAGGGTTCTAATGTAATGCAACCAGGAGGTGTATCCATCCCAGTGATGTTTCTCGTTCCACCAGGTATAGTCAGTGTGCTGGGGATAGACCTGAGGGAGAAAGGCAACCAGGCCGACCAGGAGTACTGAACATTTTCTGACAGGCATAGGTGTTTCAGGATGGTTTACAGGAATGAAGGTAAAAATATTTGATGGTAATCCTGAATAATTCTATATTTAAGAAAATCTAATGATTAATAACCCGTCGGTAATGCTTTCAAATATTCCGCTGGCTGAGCGCATGCGCCCGCAGACGCTGGATGATTTTGTTGGACAGGAGCACCTGGTGGGCAGCAATGCAGTCCTGCGCCGGTTTATTGAGTCAGGCAAGATCCCGTCGATGATTTTCTGGGGTCCGCCCGGTGTGGGAAAGACGACGCTGGCAAGGATCATTGCCCATGAGCTTCAGCGGCCCTTTTATATACTGAGCGCCGTTCATTCAGGGGTGAAAGAAGTGCGGGAAACCATTGAAAAGGCAAAGAAACAGCAGTTTTTTAACCAGCCCAACACCATTCTTTTTATTGACGAGATACATCGATTCAACAAGTCGCAGCAGGATTCGCTGCTGGGCTCCGTGGAACAGGGGGTGATCACACTTATTGGTGCCACCACGGAGAATCCCTCCTTTGAGGTGATCCCTCCCCTTCTCTCCCGCTGCCAGGTTTATGTCCTCAAACCGCTGGGGAAGAGTGAGCTTATTCACCTGATGAACAAAGCCTTCAGGACAGATACCTATCTGAAAAACATACACATTACCGTGGAGGATGACGAGGCCATGCTCCGGTTTTCAGGAGGCGATGCAAGAAAGCTTTATATCGTTATTGAGATCGTGGTAAGTGCCGAAGTGACACCTGACGGTGAGCTGCCGGCTGAAGTAACGATCAGTAATGACAAGGTGATAGGAAAGGTGCAGGAGAACATGGCTTTATATGACAAGAACGGCGAGCAGCATTACGATATCATATCTGCTTTCATAAAATCGATACGAGGGAGCGATCCCAATGCGGCAGTATACTGGCTCGCCCGTATGGTTGAGGGCGGGGAAGATCCCCTGTTCATTGCCCGCAGACTGGTTATCCTGGCAGCAGAAGACATCGGACTGGCAAATCCCAATGCACTCATGCTCGCCAATAGCTGTTTCCAGGCAGTACACTCCATCGGATGGCCTGAATC
>JAXDBV010000045.1:0-66554 GCA_034678415.1 Bacteroidales bacterium | reverse complement strand
AGGTAGTAAAGGAGATCACCGTCAGCACCACCGAGCTGTTCCGGGATCCGGAAGTATGGCAGGCGTTGCGCTGGAGGATACTGCCGCGGTTGAAGGACCGTGATCCCGTCAAGGTGTGGAGCGTGGGATGTTCAACAGGCCTTGAGGTGTATTCATTTATGATCATCGCTTATGAAACAGGCATCGGTGAAAGCGTTGAATTGATCGGTACCGACCTGAACACACAAACTCTGCAACAGGCCAAACAGGGAATATACTCTTACAGGTTCAATCAAAACTACCTCAGGAACTTTGATAAGGTAATGAGGGAAAAACCGGATAATCCGGAAGAATCGTTCGATGTGCCGTATACAAAATACTTCCATATTGATCCGGGCAAAGACACCCTGCGTGTCAGGGAATTTTTGACCAGGAGGGTGACCTTCAGAAAATACGATCTGGTTACAGGTGTCGCCCCTGACCCCCTTCCCTTTGACCTAATCCTGTGCCGTAACGTAATTATCTACTTCAATTATCACCTGCAAAACAAGGTGTTCAAACTGTTTTATGACAGGTTGCAATCCGGGGGATACCTTTTACTGGGCCAGCACGAATCCATCCTGGGAACCGGTCAAATGAAATTTATCCGTGACGGATTTTTTTACAGGAAACCCGAACAGGAACCTGATCATCCGTATTAACAACAGTGAAAAGAATTCGTTTGACACAATAAAATATTTTAATACCTTAGCCTTGGCTTTATTCCACCGCTGTTGATGTTCCCACGTTAAATCATTGTTGTTATGAGCGAAGAAATCCTGAAGGCACTGATGCAGCTTTTCGCTTTAATCGTGAAGCAGGACGGAGGTGTGGAAGACAACGAAAGACAATATGTACTCCATTTCCTTACCCAACAGCTGAATGAGGAAACCGCAACAGAGTACCTGAAGCTGTTCGATGAGTATGCCGGAATCACTGATGGAGCCGCAGATCAGACCAGTTCACAACCCACTTCCGTTCGCGACTCCGTTCGTATATTCAGCATTTGTAAGAAAATAAACAAAACACTTACCCAGGAACAGAAGGTGGTGGTACTGGTGAGGCTTTATGAACTGGTCAATGCCGAAAGGAAGTTCACTGAGCAAAGGCTGAACATTATCAATACCGTTGCCGAGGTGTTCAGGTTTACCAGGGAGGAATTTGCCGATATTGAACGCTTCGTCACATCGATGCTGCCTGAGACACTGAATTCGCCCAATGTACTGATCCTAACCGGTGAACCTTTACTGGATCAGGGATGTAAACTAATGCAGGCCGAAGCATTCTCAGGATACCTCATGTTCCTGTACATAAAAAGCGTCAATCTCCTTTTCCTCAGGATAATAAGCGGAGAGGAGGTGTTTCTGAACGGCCTGGCTATGAGGGGAGACCGGATACACATCTTTGCCCAGGGCAGCAGTCTGAAGCTGCAACATTCAAAAACCATCTATTACAGCGATATCATCAGCCGATTCATCAGCGAGGAAGCCGGAGTGAAAATATCCTGGCATGTCAGGGGGATCAGTTATCGATTCCCCGATGGGTGTTATGGTATCAGGGATATCAGCTTCTCTGAGAACCAGGGAAAGATGATCGGTATCATCGGTGCCAGCGGATCGGGTAAAACAACCTTATTAAATATCCTGTCAGGACTGGAACAACCCACCGTAGGGAATGTGTTGGTGAATGGTATTGACCTGCACCATAACAAAAAGAGCCTGGCAGGAGTGATCGGTTATATACCCCAGGACGACCTCCTGATGGAGAACCTCACTGTGTTTCAAAACCTGTACTTCAATACCAGCCTGTGCTTCAGGGATAAGAGTGACGCTGAGATAACCGCCCTGGTACACAAAACCCTGAGCGATCTGGGCTTGTACGAAAAAAAAGATTTCAGGGTGGGATCGGTGCTGAACAAGGTGATCAGTGGCGGTCAGCGCAAACGCCTGAATATCGCCCTTGAACTGATCCGTGAACCATCCATCCTGTTCGTGGATGAACCTACTTCAGGCCTCTCCTCCCGCGACTCCGACAATGTGATGGATCTGCTCAGGGAACTGGTGCTGAGGGGTAAACTCGTATTTGTGGTTATCCATCAACCCTCTTCCGACATTTTCAAGATGTTTGATAAAATCCTGGTCCTTGATACCGGTGGATGTATGGTGTATTATGGCAATCCGGTGGAAACAGTGATCCATTTCAAGACGGTCGATGAGCAGATCAACAAGGAAATAGGACAGTGCCCTGTATGCGGTAACGTGAACCCTGAAACCATCTTCAACATTATTGATGCCCACGTGGTCGATGAATTCGGACGGTATACGGGCAAAAGAAAGATCGCGCCCGACAAATGGGTGGATATTTTCAGACAGCATGTTGAGATGACAGAGGTTCCCATGGTGAAGGAAAAACCTCCCTCATCCCTCAGGATCCCGTCAAGGATCAAACAGTTCTTCATATATACCGCACGTGACTTCCTGTCAAAGATTGCCAACCGGCAGTATTTGATCCTGATCCTTACAGAAGCCCCGTTGCTGGCCCTGATTCTTTCCTATATCATCCGCTATATAGCCGACCCCGGCTCTGATGTATATATATTCCGCGAGAATGAGAATATCCCGATATATATATTCATGAGCCTCATTGTTGCGCTCTTCGTCGGACTGACCATGAGCGCGGAGGAAATATTCCAGGATCGCAGGATACTGAAAAGAGAAGCTATCCTTAACCTCAGCTACACCAGCTACCTGTTATCAAAAATTACCCTTCTTTTCAGTATCTCAGCACTGCAAGCCCTGGCGTTTATCCTTATTGGGAACACCATCCTCGGAATCAGGGAAATGTATTTCGAATACTGGCTGGCTTTCTTTATCACCTCTGCCTTTGCCAACATGCTTGGACTCAATGTGTCGTCCGCTTTTAATTCGGCCATCACCATCTATATCGTAGTGCCTCTCCTTGTGATCCCTATGATGGTCCTCAGCGGGGCCATGTTCAGCTTCGAAAAACTGAACCGCAAAATTACAAAGGTGGGTGAAGTGCCCATTCTTGCAGATCTGATGGCCACAAAATGGACCTATGAGGCTCTTATGGTAACGCAATTCAAGGACAACCGTTACGAAAAGAAACTGTATCCTGTGGAACGTGTTGAAAGCAACGCATATTTCAAAACGGTTGAATACCTCCCCCGTCTCAGGAATGCCCTTAACCAGGTGATTACCGATTATAATCTCGGGCAACTTGCACCAGGGAAAGAAGGCAAACTACCCCTCCTCAGGAATGAGATTGCCAAGGAAATAAAACAGGTGCCAAACATCTCATGTACTTTCATCGGGAAATTGAATCCCGCCGATTTCAATACCGATGTAACACTTCAAATACGCGACTACCTCAGCCGGTTGGAAGAACATTACACTGATGCCCTGCAGAAGGCAAGCCTCTATAAGGAAGCCATTCTGGACAGGGAGGATGAATTGAATCCCGAAGGATTCAGAAACCTGCGCAAGGATTATCACAATGAGAGTGTTGAGGAAATAGTAAAAAAGATATATGAGAGGCATCATTTGCTGGAATACAAAAACGAACTGATACGGCAGTTCCAGCCTGTGTTTTTTGATCCCGAACCCAGGGGTTTCCTGGATTTTAGAGCCCATTTTTTTGCTCCCAGAAAATACTTTATGGGAAAATACTTCGATACATTCAACTTTAATGTCGCCGTGGTATGTGTTATGACTATACTTTTATATATTACATTGCGCCTTGAATTTTTTAAAGTACTGGTTGAATATTTTGAAAATATTGATAAAAATATTAAAAAGCTGTATCGCCATACTGACATACAGAAATTTGTAAATTTTATTACCTTTATACGTTCAGGTAAAAAAAGAAATCATGTTTAAAAATCTCATTTACTGTTTCCTGATAGTAATGTTGGTGGTATCATGTAAGGGCAGGCATGATAACAATCCGGAGGCTGCATTTGAATTTGGGGATACGGTTGATCTTAAATTCCAGACTGAACTGGAAAAGGAAGTGATGGAAGATATAATCAGCAACCTGGCATCACCGGTTGAAGTGGCTGCGCTGATCAACCAGATAGGAGCTCCTTTTTCAAAAGATTACCTGGCTTCCACCGCATATCTTGACAACTACAATACTACTTTTGAAAAGGCGTATGCTCTTGGTGCTTTCGGCACCGACCTCGGGTACCTGAATATGTACAACAAGAACAACATAGTGTTGAATTACCTGCAGGCCGTAAGTTCGCTGGCTGAAGACCTTAAAATTGGACAGTTTTTTGATTTTACCTTGCTGAAGAGACTGGCTACCAGCAGCTCCAATCTTGATTCTCTCATGTACTTATCGGTAAGAAGCTTTAACCAGATGGACCGTTACCTGAGGGAAAACAAGAGGAGCCACATCAGTTCCCTGATCATTGCCGGTCTGTGGCTGGAAGGTCTTTACCTTGCCGGCCAGGTGGCCAGGGATCATCCCAATGAAGAGATCAACAACCGGATCGGCGAACAGAAAATCATCATCAACGATCTGATCGCCATCCTTAATAACTACAAATCCGATAAAAAATTTGCTGCCCTGATCAGTGATGTGGAAAACCTGAAATCAGCTTTCGATAATGTAAAAATAACCATTGAGACGGGCGAACCGGAAATGAGGGAGGAGAACGGGATGCTCGTTCTGGTGCAGCATGAAAAAAGCATCGTGGAAATTACGCCCGAGACCTTGCAGCACATCATCGCCAACATTGAAGCCCTCAGGAATAAATTAATTACGATCTAGTTATGAAATCCATCCTGTTGATTCTCGCCTCTGTGTTATTGCTGAGCGCCGCCTCCGTGAACGGGCAGGCGCCGGGCAACAGTCTTTTTGATAAGTGCAGGAGCATGGCCGGCAGCAATGCCGTATACCTGAAGGATTTTATTGTCAGGTTCCCGGCTGCACAGAGTAACCAAACCCCTCCCGTATCCAGGAATTCGGTGATTCTGTCGAAGAATATCCGTTACCGTTTCTCGGTGTGCAATTCAGACAAGTATGACGGGGTGGCTGTAATACAACTCTTTGACGAGGAAAAACTTCTCTTGAGCAATTTCATCAGGCAATCTGATAAAATATATCCCTATTTTGACTTTGTTTGTAACCGCACGGGTCGTTACTATATCATGATCTCATTCAAAGACGGAAAGGCAGGCGAAGCGGTGGGTATCATGAGTTATATCAAACAGTAACCACCCAGAGATGCCCTTCTAATCGATAACATACAGTACCCGAAGAGCACAAAGGCAGAGGAAAAGGACTGTAAATACCATCTCAACGTACCAGGAAGGTTTTTGAAAGAGAAAATACGTGGTAAACAGGTAGGTGACGGAAACAGACAGGATATACAGCAGTTCGACCGATGCAAGGGGTAAAATGAAATAACCGGCCAGCGTCAGCAGAAAAACCCAGAACACAATCAAAAGAAATCTCCGGGAGCTCACCTTTTTCGTTGTGAACTTCAGAATCATATGGTAACTGGCCAGGATGATCAGGAGACCAAGGAGACCTAACCATACTAATACTGGCAGCTGAAAAGAGAAGCTTACGGCAGGATGTGAAAAGTACATCCTGTATTGAACCAATAAACCGGCGATCTCTCCATATATCAGGTAATAGCTGGCAAACAGAAACATATAGGGAATCAATAGTCCGAACAGGGGAGTGATCCATTCTCTCCAATGGAATGGCCTGAGTATGATAATGCTTATCCAAAGGATGAAAAAGAAGATAATGATATTGAAATACAATAGTGAGGCGATCGAGAGCAGGAGGGCGGCTTCAAAATAATTAAAACTGATCCTGTTCTGGCCATAGGTTATGAAGATCCTGTCAAAGGCGAGCACCATGAAGAACGATGACAGAACCACAACAAAGCATTTGTGGATTTCAGGGATGGTCGATGAGATAAATACGACAAACAACACCGGCAGGAACGATCGTTCATGGATGAAAAAATACTTGCCGTTTAACCAGTTCACTGCCAAACCCAGCAATACGATCAGCACGAATGAGAGGATCACCTGTAGATGTGGATGGTCACTGATCCAGCCGGTAAAAATGATCTGTAGAAGGGTTGGATATTCTTCAAAGGGGAGGAGCGTTACGGATGGCATTATCATGGATGGCAGCCATAACAGCAATCCCGCGATAATGATAAGAAAAAGTGTTGGCGGCTGGTTCCCCTTGAACAGTTTCAGAAGCATACCTCATTCATTCTGTGGATGCAAATCAAATCCAATATCCCGCCGGTAATATTTGTTTTCAAAACTGATCAGGTCTGCGTTTTTGTAGGATATCTCCAAGGCTTCCTGCATGGTTCTTCCATAGGAGCTCACGTTGAGTACACGTCCCCCGCTGGTAAAAAACCTCCTGAGCTCTTTCCTGGTACCGGCATGAAAAATGATGCTGTCTTTCACTTTTTCCATGTTACCGATCAGTTTGTTTTTCTCATACATATCAGGATAGCCGGCTGAGGCAATCACTACCGTTGCAACAAACCGTTCATCAATTTCCACTTTCTTTTCATGAAGGCGTTTTTCTGCTGCGGCGGCAAATAGTTCAAGGAGATCGGCCTTGATGCGCGGTAACACAACCTGAGCTTCAGGATCGCCAAGTCTCACATTATATTCGATCACAAACGGATTCCCGCCGACATTCATGAGCCCGAAATAGATGAAACCTGTATAGTCGATCTCCTCTTCTTTCAGTCCTCTGACAGTAGGTTTAATAATCCTTTTCTCGACCTTTTCCATAAACTCCTTATTCACAAAGGGTACGGGAGAGATTGCCCCCATGCCACCCGTATTCAGTCCTGTGTTCCCTTCGCCGATTCTTTTATAATCTTTGGCTTCCGGAAGCAGAAGATATGATTGTCCATCCGTAAGGACAAAGACTGACACTTCGATACCCTCGAGGAATTCCTCGACCACCACGGTACGGCTGGCCACGCCGAACCTTCCGTCCAACATTTCCTTGAGCTCATCCTGGGCATCATTCAGATCATCAAGTATTAGCACACCTTTACCGGCAGCCAGGCCGTCCGCTTTTATCACATAAGGTGGTTTCATACTTTCCAGGTAATGCTTGCCTTCCTCGTAGGTTTCCGATGTGAATTTTCTGAACCGTGAGGTGGGTATATGATGACGTTCCATAAACTCATCAGCAAAGCTTTTGCTACCTTCCAGCATGGCACCCTTTTTTGAAGGCCCGATAAGCGGGATCTCCTTTAGCTCAGGCCGTTCCCGGAAGTAGTCATAAATACCCTCCACGAGAGGCACTTCAGGACCCACCACAACCATATTTATACGTTCGTCAACAACAAACTTGCCGATATTGCGGAAATCATTGGCGGCAATGTTCACATTGTTACCCAGCACGAGTGTCCCGCCATTTCCCGGAGCGATGAATAGTTTACTGATCAATGGACTCTGAGATAGTTTCCAGGCCAGGGCATGTTCACGGCCCCCCGATCCAAGAATTAATACATTCATAACTAAAAAAACTGTGTAAACTTAATTAATAGGCACAAGAAAACATATATGGCCGGATGATTTTATCAGAATCAACGGCTCCCGAAAGAGCCCCGGTTTGCCATTATCGCTCGTGAATCCCTATTTGAGGAAGCTACTGAACCGGTAAACAAGCATGATCTCGTGTGATCCATTGCTCACGGTTTTGATATCCGAAAGAGTGATATCATAACTGTACCCTACAAGGAAAGGTCCGTGGTTATATCCCACCATGACGGCAAGGGCATCACCGGTCCTGTATGAAAGACCCAGGGACACCATGTCCGAGTATGTTCCACGAAGATTGATATCGGCCTGGAACGGTCCTGCTTCGATGAACCGGAGCAGAAGGGATGGGTCAAGCGTAATATCTTCCGACAGGATAAAGCGATATCCCCCGTGAAGGAAGTAATGACGTACCTGTCTTTGTTCCAGCACTTTATCAGTTTTCATATCTACCCTCCGGCCAAAGAGTTGTGGTATGGCAAGCCCCAGGTAGTAATTCGGACCGTAGTAATAAGTTCCAAACGATACATCAGGAACGATCATTTTATCCGCTGCTTCGGCAATGGCAACGTCACCCGGATCTTCAAGGGTCAGACTGCCAATATCAATAAAGTATTGATAGATAAGCCCTGATAAGCCAAAAGCCAGTTTCTGTTCTCCCGTTCCCAGGGGGATATGGTATGCATATGTCGCCTCGAAACCGGTACGGCGCAGAGGACCCGCCGTAAAATTAAACAGCTTTGCCCCCACACCCATATGCTCTGCCACCTCCATATGCGCAGACAGGTTCTGGAGCGATGGCGATCCTTCAAATCCCGCCCAAAGCTTACGGAATGAGAAGGCCAGCGGTATGCCGTCTGTACTTCCGGCTATGGCAGGATTCAGGTCGTACAGGTTCAGCATGTACTGGCTATTCTGAACCAGCTGTTGGGATGAGACGGGATACACGACACATATGGTACTGATAATAAGGATTATTTTTTTCATCGCTCAGAAATTTTACTTAATAATATTTACGGTACCCTTCATTTGAACGGATCCGTCTCCGTTAAGATCAATAACATAATAATACGTTCCGGCCGGCAGATCTTTCCCATTGAATTTTCCATTCCACGGAACAGGGTATCCGGCTTCCGATTCAAATACTCGGGTACCCCATGAGCTGAATATCCTTACAATGGCATCGGGGAAGCAGTTTATCACGTGAATATTCCATTCGTCGTTCACCTGGTCGCCGTTGGGCGTTATTGCATCATATAATATAAGATCTTCCGGTGCAGGAACGGTTATCCCCCGTGTAACAATGGGTCCACATCCGTTGGCGTCATCAATACTAACCGTATAGGTGCCAGGCACTAAGCCACAGAAATCACCGCTGGTATTCTGTGTACCTCCCGGCAATATAGTATAAATATAAGGTGAATTACCGCCTTCCGCTCTAACGTAAACGCAACCGTTCACTTGTCCTTCGCATGTTATGCCTGTTGAATCAATATCAGCGATGGTGAGCGGTTCCGGTGCAACAATCTCCATATTCACGGGGTCGGAATGGCATTCCCTCCAGTCCTTAACCAGAAGGCAGTATGTACCAGGGGCCAGACCCGGAAACACAGGCAAATCCTGCCAGGAGGATCCACAATTAATGGAATAGAGGTATGTACCGTTTCCTCCTGAGGCGGTTATAGTAACCGATGCGTCATGCTCTCCTGCACAGCTGATATCGGTTTTCTCATACGTGAACGATACCATGGATGGTTGAGTAATCTGAACGACGGAATCAGGGGATAAGCATCCATAACTGTCTTTCACCCGGATGGTATAACTGTTGTCGCAAAGATCAGAAAAGACATTGGATATCTGCCAGGTGGAGCCCCCATCCCTGGAATATTCGTACTCGCCGTTCCCCCCGGTGGCGGACACAGTAATGGATCCGTCACATACATCAAAGCAGGTAGCGTCAGTCTGTGTTTTGGTGAAGCTAACCATTTCTGGCTGTAACAGAACGATATCACAGGTATCCACTGGCCCGCAACTGTTGGCATCATCTACGGTCACACAGTAGGTACCTGCAACCAGGCCGGTAAAGCAACCGGTAGTATTCGTTATATTGCCCGGTGTCAGTGTGTACGACAATGTGCCCTTCCCACCCTGAGCCGTCACACAGATCTCGCCATTTGCTCCGCCATGGCAAAGAAGATGGGTTTGAGTAACACTGACAATCTGAAGGCTATCCGGCTCCAGAATATCGATAGGACCAACACAAACAGGCCCGCAGGTATTGGCATCGGTCAGACAAATTGTATATGAGCCCGGAGCCAGACCGGTAAAGATCCCGTCATCATTAGTCACATTGCCGGGATTAAGAGTAAACTGCAAAGGGCCTGTACCGCCCGAACCGTTCATCTCTATTCGCCCGTTATTGAGTCCATAACAGGTAATATCCGTTTTAATGTCGAGCAACAACACCAGTGAGGGTGGTTGTATAACAGTAAGTTCCTGACTTGTCAGGCTGCAATTATGATAATCTGACACAGTCACCGTATAGGTATCCGCACAAAGGTTGCTAAATATACCGGTGGTATTGACAATGTTCCCGGGCTGGAGAGTATACTTTAATGTACCGGTACCGCCGCGGGCATACACCCTGATCTCACCGCTGCAGTCACCATAACACTGCGTGACTTGTTGCGTAACTTTTGCACTGTCGATGATGAATTGCGGTGGTCCGGGCACCAGTACCGTATCCGTCTTCAGGCCGCCACTGTAGCCAACCGTGATCTTATAGATACCGGCACACAGGCCAGAGAGGTCTTCCGCATTGGGATTGGCTATGCCGCAGCCACCGCTAACGATCTCCCACAGGTAGGTATAAGGTTCGAGATTCCCGATCACGGTCATGTCGATGGCTCCGTCATTGCCACCATAACATGTTATACTGTCCACAAGGAATTCAAGGCTTATCACGGGTCCATGCCGTGCAATCCACAGGTCACGTAAATTATCCGCCCGGGGAGGAGTTTTTGTCAGCGACATGTCACAACCGAAGTCTATTTTTGTTCCTCGAAATGTACCGGTGGCAAAGAAATTATGGTAAGCGTCAATGGCCACATCCAGTGTTCTTGATAACCTGCCGTGCGGATTATAAATCGCGAAGGGTTTGCCGTCAGGAGTGATTATTCCGACAAAGCTGTCATCATCTGCCGGTTCTTCTGAGGTAACGGTGTCACGGCCCCAGACCAGGTCACCTCTGAAAAATCCTCCCACTCCAATAATAGCATCATTCGTTGAAATGCATAATCCTTCGTCCCATGAGCCGCTTCCAAAACGTTTGACCCACTGGAGGGTTCCAGCAGCATTTTTTTTCGCCACATAAATATCCTGATTCCCTCCATCAGCCTGTATGATACTGCCATCCATGTTCAGTGTTCTGAAGAAAGAGCCGGTATAGTATATATTGCAGTCTCCATCAGAGGACAGTGAGGACAGAACATCATGATAATTTACCGGTCCGGTGGAACCATAAGTATAGATCCATCCCGGCACCACACACCCGTCTTTGTCAACTTTGGACAACAATATGTCTCCCTGGTTGGTACTGGTTACATCACTATTGCACGGGGGAGTCAGGGTTCCGTAAAAGGTTCCGCCGATATAGTAACCATCGGTACAGGCAACATCAATGGAATTTAACCGTGTAGCCCCGTCTGTGCCATTCCAGTTCTTAATGGATCCATGGTTACCATCCGTAATGCTGAATTTAGCAAAGAAGTTATCGAAGGCAGCATCACCGGTGAATGACTTTCCGGTGGAAAAGGTAATTTGAGTGTTATAAATACCAAGCATTGCAATACTGTCCTGCTCATCCACGATCATAGCGGAAGACCTCTGTATTCCCGCACCATATCCGACATTTCTGGCAAATATCAGGTTCCCTTCAGGATTATACTTGGCAAGAAAGATATCTTCCGTTCCGTCGGGGGAGGTGATCACAGTCCCGTTGAAGTTGGCCGATACGGTAAACCCGCCAGTAATATATATGTTTCCATCATCATCGAGCTTCATATCCCGGGCTGCTTCCTTATTCACACCATTCACCACCCTGATCCAGAGCGTATCGCAAGTCTCAGCATTCATTTTCATCAATACAATATCCGTGTTGCCACCATAGGGGATAGTCCTGGACCTGATGGTGATGGGACCGGTGTAATCGCTGAAAATATAAAGGTTCCCGTTGTTATCCAACTCGGAAAAGGCGCCTGCATTTGCGGCCATATTCGCAGTAGAACTTATCTGTGACAAACATTCCCAGCAATCCTGGGGAAGCGACCGGAGTGTACCGGCCAGTGTTGCAAGAAATGCAAGAAACAGTATTTTCGCATTTTTCATTATCAGGGAAGTTTATTGGGTATAAATATATTTTACGCAAATCGTCCGGATTTGTTGCTATCTTATTTATATTGAGTCTACTGAATGTAAAAGTAAGAAAAATTACGCTCCGGCTTATCATCCGCCGTCAGAAATAAAAAGTATCCTCATACGTAAATCTCTTTTTTATCGATAAATTTGATAACATCATTCATGAATAAGGTATTCATACATATTGGTTTCCCGAAGGCGGCATCCACCTGGTTGCAGGAAAATGTCTTTCCTCTGGTGAGAAACATGGATGTTGCGAGTACTGAAGAGATCTTTCAGTGGATCATCCGTCCTCATGCCTTTCATTTTGATGCGGAAAAGGTAAGAAACTATTTTCTGACCAGGTATAAGAAGCCCTTAATTATCAGCCAGGAAAACTTACTGGGATTCATGAATCTCGGCGGGCATAACGGTGTCATGACAACAGAGTTGGGGCAGCGGCTACATGATGTGTTCCCTGAAGCCCGCATTATCATTTTTACCCGGAACCAGACCGACCTGATTGCTTCAGCCTATTTCAATTATGTACAGAACGGCGGGACCTATGGAATAAATAAATTCCTGTTTCATCAAGCAAACAAGAGCCTGCTGTTTTCATTCCATTACCTTGAGTTTGACAAACTGATCACTTATTACCATTCTTTGTTTGGAGAAGAAAACGTACATGTTTTTCCCTATGAAAAGCTACAAAGCAATCCGCAGAAATTTATCCGGTCATTCATTGAAACATTTGATCTTGAGATACTTCAGGAAGCCATCGATTTCAGTCCCAAAAATAAACGGTACCGGGCCGGCCTTCTCAGGATGGTCAGGCTGTTAAACATTTTCACGCACGAAAGAACTCTTTATAAATACTATTGCATCAGTATACCGGGATGGTACAGCACAACCAGGAGACTGTACAAAAGAATGAATGCATGGAAGGTTTTCGGCAGGTATCCGTCATCAGCACATATACTGGGGGTGAAAAATGTGGAATACATCAGGAACTTTTATCGGGAATCCAATGCGTCCCTTCAAAGGCTTCTTCCCTCAGAAAAACTTGCAGAGCTGGGTTATCCGATGTAATATTTGGGTATGTAAACGAATCATTCGATGAACGCTTACTCATTCATATTTGTGTCACACCCGGGGGATATTGAATCTTATTCTCTTGTTCTTGGAATGTCGTTAATGAAATATCTTCCGGAAGGGGTATCCGTTTACTATGCGGTTCCAGTAATAAACAACCGTCCATGGAATATATCCGCTGAAGCAGTATCCATTTTTAATAACCTTGGCATTCATCCCGTTTATTTTGACAATCCCCTTCTTATTGAGTCCAACCATTATGAAAGGAACCTTTTGGTAAGCAACAAGTTGTTTTGTTTGGTACCGCTTGCCGGGCAGGAGAACGTTGTATTTCTTGACAGCGATATCCTGTGCTGTCGTCCTGTTCTGTTCCCATTCACGGAAAAGGATAACACCAGCCTGTGGGCAAAACCGGCCGATGTGACCATCGGATTGAACTGGGAGGAGATATGCACCCGATTTCACCTGGACAAACCGGAAAACAGCATTACCTGTACATACGACGGTAAATGGTCTCCCCCGTATTTTAACTCCGGGGTATTGATCTTCAGGAAACATATGCTGCGGCATTTTTTAAATACCTGGATTTCATTGTACAGGGAGCTTTTAATGCACGGCGACAGGAAGTATGCCTTCCATTTCGACCAGGTAAGTCTCTCCCTGGCCTTACTGAAAACCGGTATACCTTACAGGCTGTTGGATGAGACATATAATTATCCTCTGCACCTGCGAAAAAAGTTGAATGATATTCCGGTACTTGTTCACTATCACCACCCACGGTTCCTGGGAAAAAATAAGCACATGCGAAAGGCACTGACGGTATTATTTGATGGGAATCCTGATATATTTGGCTGGTTCTCCAGCCGCCGGTGGTGGAGCAAACTACTGAGAGAATAATGAAAGCTATCGTTCATATCGGCTACCCTAAAACAGGTACCAGCTGGTTGCAAACCTGTATTTTCCCGCTCGTCGCAGGATATAAAATGGTGTCCAGGAATCAGATTCTTACCGGGCTGATCCGGCCGGATGACCATGAATTTGATGCTGAGGGATTTGTCAATCACCTTTCGGAACAATACGGTGAAAAAGTCATCATCAGCCATGAAGACCTGCTGGGAAATGTGGTGAAATGGGAAAGCAGAGGAAGGCATGCACAACAGCTGGCTATGAGGCTGCATCAGTCGTTACCGGGAAGCCGCATCGTCATTTTCATCAGGTACCAGATCGACCTGCTGGCATCACTGTATTCCGAATATGTAAAATCAGGTGGGACTTATTATCCCCGACAGTACTTTAGTACTGCTACTACCGATGCCCGATTCAAGGAAAGATCATTTAATTTTGAACTGTTTGACTTTCATCACACCATCCATATGTATGAAGAACTGTTCGGCAGGGAAAACGTATCGGTATTTCTTTATGAAGACCTGATACAGTACTCGGAACGATTCATAATGTATTTTCTTGACCGGCTCGGTATTGAATTGTATTCTTCTGTTCACTCACCACGGAAGGTAAATGCCCGGCTGAACAGGTATTTACTGAACTGTCACAGGTGGGCAAACCACTTTACGAGGAAAAATATCCCCTGTAAAAGATATTTTCTTAACATACCCAAGTGGTATGGCTTTACGCGGCTTGTCACCGAGAAGCTGAATAACACCAAGCTGTTCCGGAAAAAACCCGGTTCCTGTGAACTTTTGGGTGAACCACTGGTGGCCCAGATAGCCCGGTATTATTCCTCATCCAATGTACGACTTGCAGAGGAGGGGTATATTCCCCCGGGATTTGAAGGATATTACATTACGCTACACTCATGAATCCCCTGATCCATATAGGTTATCCGAAGACATCCACCACCTGGTTTCAGAAAAAATTCTATCCGCTGGTGACGGATGCCTGTTTTATTGGCAGGGACGAAGTGCTGGGACAGATTCTCCGGAAAGATGCGTTCAGTTTCAATCCGGCTGCCGTTTCAGAATATTTTACTGATCATTGTTACGGACGCATATTGATTTGTGAGGAGGAGATACTCGTTGACCGGCGAAACAATGGTATAAGAATTGCCGAGAATGCCCGCAGGATTAATGCTGTGTTCCCGCAGGCAGATATTGTTGTAATCATCAGGAACCAGGCAGATATAATGGCCTCACGGTATTCACAGCATATCCTGGCAGGAGGCACCCACTCCCCCGACCGGTACCTGTTCAGACAGAAAACACCGTATAAAAACGTTACCAATGACTTCATCCTCTTTGAATACGATAAAGTGGTAGCCCTGTATCAGAACCTGTTTGGAGCCGCACATGTCCATGTATTCCTTTTCGAACAATTCGCTGCTGACAATACATCATTCCTGAAGGAATACTGCCGCATCTTTGACCTGAAAATAAACCTCGATACACTCAACTACCAGCCTGAGAATCCGAGGCTGAGAAAAGCATTGTTTCCCCTGGCCCGGTTTATGAATATATTCACCAGGGAAAAATATGCCTTCAAGTATTATGTCGTCCACATCCCCGGCTGGTACCAGGTAAGAACCTTACTTTTACAGAATTTGAACCGCCTGTCCATCATGGGAAGCCATCCTTCTTCACGGGAGGTTCTTGGGTGGAGGAGTTTCCGTTTTATCGAGGATTATTACCGTGAATCAAATAAAACGCTTAGCAGGATGCTTCCCGGATTACCTCTGGCAGATCATGGATATCCAATGTAATGGATCGGCAAATGAAATTTGTGTTCGTTTCTTATATGAACCGGTCAGGATCAAGCTTCCTCCTGCAACATCTCAGCAGAATCAATACCTTCGCGGTATGCCCTGAAGCCGGTTGCCTCGTTGATATCCTGATCAACGGGAAAAATACCGGGTCGATAAAAGACAGGTTGATGAAAGCCATCCGGCAAGACATGCAGTTGAAATACTGGAAACTTACTCCTGATGACATTAATGAGGCTATGGATCAGAAAAGCCGTGAAGGAATGTTGTTGCATGTGCTCACCCTTTACCGGAACCAAATCAATTCCATGGCTGATACCATCGTGTTCAAACATACCTCCCTGTTCAAGCTGTCGAATCAGCTTTCAGATTATGCTGACAAGATCATATTTTTAAATCTCATCAGGGATCCTCGGGGAATATTTGCATCACAGAAATGCACCGTAAACCCCTACACGGGGAGAGCCTTTAATAAGAATCCTCTTATCTGCGCGTACACCTGGAAACAACTGGCAAATCAGGCCGTCCATAGGAATCCCGGTTACTGCAGGGTTGAAACGGTACGGTTTGAGGATCTGGTGGTAAATCCCGAAAAAACAGTGGATGATCTTCTTCAGCACCTGCAGATCGGGTACACACCTGGGGAACGAAATGATACCGGCAACTACTATGACCGGCTACCCCCACCGGAGATTGAATTGCACAGGGATATTACCGGCCCTGCGGATCATTCAACGGTGAGTGCATGGAAAAAGAAATTGAAACAGTCAGAAATTGTTCTTATTGAAAAACACTGTTCCGCGTTAATGCAATATTTACTTTATGAACCTTCGCATACAACCTCATATCCGGTGACAATATTTCTCGTTGAACAATACTGGAAAGGCAGGATATTTCTCGGGCGGGACAGATATTAACCTTTTTCAAACACCTATCAGTTTCCGCTTCAGTCTGATCATAAAATCCGGTACCATCCACTCATATACATCCCTTGCAAGGTATGGCATGTAACCGGGCCTGAACCCGAGAAGTGAGAACCCCATCCATTTGGCTTTAATCACAAATAATTTTTGTTGCCGTCTTTTCTTCCATGAAATCATCTCGGGATGAAGACGGTACTGTACCAGCGATTCCCGAATAATCTCTGCTTTTCCTTGGGTAATGATCCTGATCCAGTACTCGTAATCCTCCGAATTTTTGTAATCCTCATTGTAATATCCTGCCACGGTGAGGACGGACTTCCTGAACATCACCGATGAATGGGAAAAGAGGTTTTTCTTCAGGATATTTTTCCGTATGTCACCATAGGAATACACTGGCCAGTCGCTTTTTCCGAATATTACATCCCCGTTTTGATCGATGAGAATTTTAGCAGTTCCTAACAGGAGCAGTTCAGGATCCGAATTGAATACCCTTACCTGCTGTTCCAGTTTTTCAGGCAACCACAGGTCATCCGCATCGATCCTGGCAATGAAATCGCCGCCGGCAGCACGCAGGCCAATATTCAGGGTTTTCGCCACTCCCCTTCTCATACTGCTTCTTATCGCCAGGATCCGTGTGTCCTGTCTCCTGTAATATTCCACAATCTGCAGGCTGTGGTCGGTTGACGCATCATCAATGATGATCAGTTCAAAGTTCCTGTATGTTTGATTCAAGACCGAAACGATGGCATTCTCAAGATATGAAGCTCCGTTATATACCGGTAGTATAATGCTAACCATGCCCATCATTCCTGGTTATTTATCGATGCCAGATCAAGTAATTGCCGGGCACATGAAAACCAGTCGGGGTATCTTGTACGAATCATCTCCAATCCCCGTTCAATCTTCTTTTGCCTCTCTTGCTGGTTTTCAAAGCAGCAGCAAATGGTTTTCAGGATATCATGAGGATCCGCCGGATTGAAGTACCATGCCGCGTCTCCACAAATGTGCCGTGCAAAATCCCGGTCGGAAGTCAGAACAGGGACACCATGCAACATGGCATCGGTATAAGTGGAGGTAAACGATTCGAGAAGCGTAGGCAACACGAGGGCATCAGAAAGCCTGTACAGGTGACTGATCTGGACCGGAGCAATCTCGCCGGTATTTATTATTACATTCTCTAACCCTCTCTTCCTGATCAGGCGTAACATTCTTGCAGCGTGCGGATGTTGCCCGGGTTGTATCGTCAGCAATATTTTGATCCGGTATCTGTCCCTGATCAATTCAGCCACGTGCAGAAGGATTTCGAGGTTCTTATGCGGATAGTAGCGCGTAAAGGCTACCACAAACCGTTCACCTTCTTCCTTCTTCATTCGCAGGCTGGAAGCAGGGGTAACAGCCTGAGGAAGGAGGCCGGGAGGATTCGGTATTATCCACTGCCGGACCTTCACCCGGGCATATTTCTCCTGAAATTTACGCTGCTCAATCTCTGTCTGGAAAATGATACTATTTAGGTATTTTATTCGTTTGGCGAAGAAATAATTCCTCAACCTGTGCCTGAGCTTATCAAGGTGGGTGAGCCGGAAATCATTGAATGACCTCAGGGTACCGAAGGGATTATCAAAGAGGATGACCTGGCATCCCTTAACGGGCAACGGAAGATTACCCATGCTTATGATGACATCCGGATTGATCGTCCTGATAATTCTCCGTAAATACACATGGTCAAGCCAGGGTCTGAAAAGATATTTCATCTTCCATGCAGGGACGACAGTTACGTTTCCGCCAACAGTGTAACCCTCCATTCCTGTCCCCCGGGCAGTGATCAGGAACAGTTCATCTTCTCCAAGAGTAATTGCCGCAGCCCTGAGGAAATTGAGGGAAACGGTTAATCCGCCTCCATATTTCACTGTAACCGCATTAACAACAATTTTCATGGGGTATCGACCAAACAGGTAATCCTGCCTTTAAATGGTATCTGTCTATCTGTTCCAGTAAGTCCTTTAATAAAAAACGGGTGATGGGAGCTGCTTTCTGTGAGTCATGAAATACAAGAATACTACCCGGGTACAGGTATTTTTCGTGCGGTATCCTTTGGTTCCCTGTTCTCTCCACACCACTGAAATCAAGAAACATCCAACTCCACATCATGATTCTGAACTTCGATTTCAGCCTCCGTATTTGTGAGGGCCTGATCCTGCCAAAGGGAGGCCGGAACAAGTCTGATACGATGAACCGGCCGGCCTGTTCCACATCTCTGAGATATTCATCAACGCCGGTTCGCCAACCATCGAGGTGGCTATAAGTATGATTCCCGGCAGTATGACCTTCGGACACGATCCGATCATACAAGAGGGGGTATCTTTCCACATTCCTTCCCAGGCAGAAGAAAATCGCACTGGCATTCTTTTCTGCCAGGATATCCAGTATGACTGGTGTACTTACAGGATCAGGACCGTCATCAAACGTGAGAAGTATTTTCCTGTCCATCCCCGGCAGGCACCATACCAGTTCAGGGAGAAGTTGTCGAAAGGGGCTGGAAGGCGACTGGTAGAAACGCATCAGCTCAATGTGTTATATATGGCCATAAGGTCCTGGAAACGCCGGTACATCTCTTCCCTTACTTCCTTCCCTGCATACTGGCCCGTAATATGTACTACCTGGTTAAAAACATACATGGCGAGCTGGGCTTCATTCACCACAGTGCTCATTCGTTTCCTGTCAAGGGCAAAAATATACCGGGCCAGTTTTTCATGATCGTCGGCGATGACGCGCGCCAGGGAGTCAGCCTTTTCATAATCTCCGGCGCGGTAGTAAGCCGTTATAAGCTGAAGAGAAAAGAAATTATGGGGGATTCTGTCGCCGGGAAACAGTTCCATACACCGGTCAAGTACCGTCAGCGCTGAATCCTTCTTTTCTTCCTCTACCAGCTGCAATGCAAGCCGTGCAAAAATATTCCTGGTACTGGAGATCATCCGCTGGTTATTCTCATCAATGTACACCTTCTGATCGTTCACATTACCCCAACGGAACTTATTCATTATCCGGTCATAGAGTTTGGCGGAAGGAATTCTTCCAATATCCGTTTCCCGCGGTTCGGTCCTCAGCGGCACAACCCTGTAGGCAAAGCCTTCACACTGAAAGAAAGGATCGAGCTGAAGATATACCTCACGGGGGACAGTGATGGCAAAATAGACAGGTCTTTTCCATTCATTGGTGGACATAAGATCAATAATCATCAGATCATTCTTGTAGATTACGTCCCTGGTAATCTCCCAGTCTATATGCTTGAGCATCCTTTGAGCATCTTCCTTGTCAAGCGTCCCGTTATTCAGAACGGTTGCCAAATCCACCGGTATCCTCAGCTTCCGGGTGGGCATGTAATTCATCGTTTCGTTTCTGCCAAACGGGGACCTGATTTTCGCCCTGGGATCATCACTGGACACAAATTCCATCACCTGCTTTATATCATAATAATCATCAAACCGCGGATTGAAAAGCAACACATCCCTGGAACCCTGAACGTACTGTTCCTCTTTCAGGGAGAAAGGAAGAGGCTCAGACTCGTATGCTTTCATCTTCATCTGGCTGATATACCAGGCAGCACCCAGGTAACTGCAGTTGGTTACCCTCACATCGGTTCGTTCACCTTCCACCTCCTGTATGTACCAGAGAGGAAATGTATCATTATCCCCGTTGGTGAAGATCACAGCCTGTTGTTCACAGGAGTTCAGATAGTTGTATGCAAAGTCCCTGGCCGTATACCGACCCGACCGGTTGTGATCATCCAAGTTTTCCGATGCCATTTGAGCAGGTACTGCCAGGCAAAGGATTGCACTTGTCAGTGCTCCCCCGATATCGGTGAAATATTTCCTGAAGAATTGATACAATAAAAGCGTTCCCAGGCCTATCCATATAGAGAACACGTAAAATGAAGCCGCGTATGCATAATCTCTTTCCCGGGGCTGATGAGGAGTCTGGTTCAGGTAAACCACAATGGCTATTCCCGTGAAGACAAAGAGCAAGCCAGTAACCCAGAAGTTATTACGGCCTTTCCTGAAAAGGTACAACAGACCCGCCAGTCCTAACAACAGAGGCAGCATGTAGTACCTGTTCCTGCCCCGGTTGTTGAGGTATTTGTCGGGCAGGTTCTCCTGCGGACCCAACCGTGGATTATCGATGGCCGGAATGCCGCAGATCCAGTTCCCATCAAGCACGTTGCCATGGCCCTGAATATCATTCTGCCTCCCGGCAAAATTCCACATAAAATACCTGAAATACATATGACCCAATTGGTACCGTATAAAGAAACGGAGGTTCTCTGAAAATGTCGGTTTTACCCTCATTTCCGTCTGAGAGCGTGAACCGCTCACCGGAATTTTCACCCCTTTGATCTTTCCCCATTCGATGTAGTCACTCACATGCTGATCTTCCGTACTGCTGTACATACGGGGAAAGAATGTGACAAACCGCGGATCATACTTATATACCGGATCCCTGTCGATTACCACATATTTACCGTTTCTCCTGATATATTTCGGCTTCCCGTCCTTCACATCAATAACCGGGGCATTATAATACGGACCCTTGATCAGCGGGGAGGCTTGGTATTGCTCACGGTTCAGGTATTTTAAAAGATCGAATACATTATCGGGATTGTTCTGGTCCATCGGCGGATTAGCCGATGACCTGATGATGATCATGGTATAGGATGAATAACCAATCAACATCACCGAAAAGCAAAGGACAACCGTATTCAGCAGCACCTTGTTATTCAAATGAGTGTGATACAGCAGCCAGCCAAGCAGAGCGATGAGGCCGAGAACATAAATAATGGCGCCGGAATGAAAGGGTAACCCGAGGATATTAACAAAAAACAGTTCGAACCAAGTGGCCATTTTCACCACACCGGGTATCATTCCCCACTGGATGAATCCAAGAATAAGCAAGCCAATAACCAGGGCAACAATAACGCCCCAGGTGGAAGGTTTGTATTTCCTGAAATAATAAACCATGACGATGGCCGGTATGGCAAGCAGGTTCAACAGGTGAACACCGATGGAAAGGCCCATAAGGTAAGCAATCAGGATGATCCACCTGTTTGATTGGGGATCATCGGAGTGTTCCTCCCATTTAAGAATTGCCCAGAACACAACGGCAGTAAACAGGGATGACAGGGCATAAACTTCCCCTTCCACCGCTGAAAACCAGAATGTATCTGAGAAGGTATAAGCCATTGCACCTGTGAGACCGGCGCCGAGAACCGCCATGATCCGGCCGCTGGTAACCTCATCATTCCCAATAATGATTTTCCGGGCAATATGGGTGATGGTCCAGAACAGGAACAGGATGGTAAAAGCACTGGCGATGGCCGATAAAGAATTGATCATGACAGCCACCCGTGAAGGATCGGAAGCGAACAGTGAGAAGAACCGTCCCAGCATAAGAAACAGGGGTGCTCCCGGAGGATGTCCCACTTCCAGCTTATAGGATGCAGCAATAAACTCCCCGCAATCCCAGAAGCTCACGGTTGGCTCAAGGGTCAGGAAATAGGTAACTGCCGCCACCAGGAAGGCTGTCCATCCGGTCAGATTGTTCAATAAAGCAAATCGTTTCATAAATACCAGCAATTCAAGAACGGTGAAGCTAACAAATAAAGCAATTATTCACTAAAAAACTCTTCCGTCATATTCAGTCCTTTGTTTTTCCCATCAGGAAATTTCCACGGTAATTGAAATACAGGCCATGGGAGAATTCAAATGCCGGGTCGTTAAAATCGAGCACGGGTTCGACCCTTGCGGTAATGTAAAAATTGGAGAATAAACGGATATCCCTGGAAAAACGCACGATGATCAGGTCCCTGGTTTTCTCATAATACAATGGATTTTTAAAGGTTGAAGAAACCGATGAATACAGGTCACCACCGTAATCGCAGATGTACCGGTCACCATGCCAGTAACTTAACATGAGATCCACGATGCTGGTGGAAAGCATACCATTTACATAGCCTCCGAAACCGTTCCGGAACGGTTCCGTGAGGGTGTTTGAAAAATCCTTGTATCCTGCCAGGTAACAGCTGAAGCCAAGCTTGCGTAATATCCTGTTATCCTGATACATCCAACCGACGGAGAAGCCTGCAGCGCCATTAGCTGTTGTTTTCATCGGGAGGGGCGAGGCATCGATCTGTCCTCCATGATGCCACACCAGCAGTTGCACCGGAATATCAATCCACATCACCTCATCACCTGCGGCACGGATAACTGCAGAAAGACCGGCAGAAAGCTTTTCCTGTGAGCCTTCTCCCCGGTACAGCATATCCTCCCAGTTGATCCAGACCTCGGAGCGGATCCGGGGATGATCGTATACGAATCGCATTCCGTTCTCCAGGGGAGAGGTGAGGTTCCGCTCAAAATCGTAAATGGGTTCAATCAGCAAGTGTGAAGCAGGAGGATCAAGGGTGCCAAACTGGAACAGCATATCCCCGTATACCAGGCGAATGGTAAATAACGGCTGGAACATACTGAAGGTATGGTTTCCAAAATCCTGCCAGGCAAAAAAACCCGCTTTTAATGAAATATGCTCGGAAGGATAAAACGACAGGGAAGGCGCAAAATGGTATCCAAACAAGGTATAGCCGTCAGCAATATTATTAAAATATTCATTGTTCTTAAAGAATCCCAGGCTTGAGAAATTCAGAAATACCTTGTTCTTCAGCGGCGGTTCCAACGAATCCGTCAGATAGAATTTGCTGTTGTCCAGCTGGGTGTAACCAGTCCTGATACCGACCCACATTCCCAGTGACATGATAAGAATAAATAAACGGCTATTGATGATCATTGCTTTCAATAATATATCTCCAATGTATATTTTTCCAGTATTCCCCGGCATAATCCACACCGATCCTTGGTGCGCTTCTGATGGACGGTTTCACAGGATTATCTTCCAGCCACAATCTCTTTGATGTAACAAGGTTTTCACCGTAGAACGACCGGTCGATACATAGTTCACGGGTTAGCTTTCCGGGTCCGTCAATATTCAGTACAGCCCTGACCAGTGATGCCTGCGGCAAACCCTTTGGACCGGTTACAATATTAAACATCCAGTACATCCCGTAGATCAGGTATACGTATACATGCCCTCCCTCACCAAACATCACCCTGGTTCTTTCCGTGTATCCCCGGCTTGCATGGCATGCCTTATCTTCTCCTCCCCTGTATGCCTCCGCTTCGCTGATGATATATCTTCTGACCGTACCGTCATCAAACCGGCGGACAAGCCATTTACCCAGCAGATCAGGAGTCACTTCGAGTACATCCCTGGAGTAAAAATCCCGGGTAAGTCTTTTATGCACCGTTCCCATTTTTCCTTTGTTTGCCTTCTTCTTTTCTCCCCCAAAGGAGGACTGAGAAGAAAAATGCGATAAAACTCACCCCGGCATGTGTCTCAAGAGTATCTTCGTTGATCATGGATAACAGAGCGATCACTAGAAATGCCAGAGCCAGGGGATCGAGGTTTTTTCTCTCGAGGTATATTATCATTATGAATGAACCGGCAATGAGCAAAAAACCTATGATACCAAAAGTAAGAAGAAATGTGATATACTGGTTATGGGCGCGCAGACGCCATGCCGGATCAATGCCCGATTTGTCCGCCGTGTACTGTTCATCAAATGCACTACTGACGTCCCCTGTTCCCACACCCATTAATACATGATTACGAAAAATATTTATCGCCGTCTTCAGGTATTCGATCCTTTGGGTAACGGAATTGCCGCTGGGATTTCCTCCCTTCCGAAACTGATCGATCTGCCATATAACCTCATACATCTTCGGATACAGCGAATAGCGATCAAGGAACAGGCAATTGGCCAATCCTGATTCAACAGCCTCCACATCTTCCGGCTGCAGCTGTGCCAACCCTTCAGCATCCTTCCTCAATCCCTTTGATGTCAGGTAGCGGATCAGTGTGTACCGTATGTACTGTCCCCTGCCGTCCACCCCGTCATAAGGAACATCGCTCATCTGCTCCCATCCTTCCTTCAGCTCTTCTTCACATAAATACAGCCATACATAATTTCCGTTCTCTATCTGTTGGTTCACCATGTCATGAATATACGGATTGCCCCTCTTAGTGTGCGTTTCGAGTGCCGACAAGTCTACCTCAGCCACACGATAATACCTTATTATAGAATGGGTTACAAAGGAAAAAGATAAAAGTACAACGGTTGCCAGGAATGTTACCAGGATAAATTTTAAAATAACATTCTTTAATTTTATTAAAAAATATATTGATATTAATAATGTTAATATCAATAATATTAATATTCCTGTTAATGATTTTAAAATGAAAATGAAAAAAACAAGCCATATCATTCCGGTGGCATACAAGCTGCCTGAGAACCATTTGTTTGCTCCAAACTGGCTGATGGTCATGTTCAGGCAAAGGACAATAGCCATATTAACCATGAGTGCCAGGCGGATATGGGAAATGAAGATGGAGGCACGCCCGTCAGTCTGCGGAATAAGACCGGCGTGGGCCGCGAAACCTGCAATGCTGGAAACGATGACGCCAAGGATGAACGACATGAAGACACATTTTGCTTCTTTGCCGGAGAGTGTGCCGGTTGTACCAACCACAAGGGGGAGAATGAGGAGGGGAAGCTTGATCCTCAGGTCGTGTAATCCATAGTCTGTATCCTTGGTATAAAGCATGCCTGCCAGGTGCACCAGGTAGATAACCATAACGAACCACAGGCTTTTCCTGGTCTTCAGCTGCTGCCATTTCTCCCCGTATTGACCTTCGGCGATCCAGTTCACTGTACAGATGATGATCGCTATGCTCAGGATAAACTCGGATAGTGGCAGGCTGGCTGTCATCAGCGCCAGGCTGCCCGTAAAGATCGTCCTGTGGTATTTCCGGGTAAGCAGGGGCATAAAACAGGGAAACAGGATACGTTATTGTTTGTTACTACTGTATTCCATTTTCACCGGATGTTCCTCTCAGCATTTACACTCATTAAAGTAACCATTCTTACCGGGTTTCTGACAAAATTAATCTTCTGCAAGTATTTGGAAAATCAAAAATAATTGTATTTTTGCAGTCCACAATTTCGGGCCGTAATTTTAACGGCTGCAAATAAATAAAAGGATTAGGCGAAAGTGAACACATTAAGCTATAAGACGGTTTCGGCCAACAAGGCTATGGTAAAAAAGGAGTGGTACCTGGTGGATGCACAGGATCAGGTACTTGGCCGGTTATCAACAAAAATAGCCATGATATTGCGTGGGAAGCACAAAGCCAGTTTTACTCCTCATGTTGATTGCGGCGATCAGGTGATCGTGATCAATGCCGGTAAGGTGAAGCTAACGGGTAAGAAGTTTACCGACCGTGAGCATTTCGACCACTCCGGATATCCCGGGGGTCAGAGGAAGCGCACACCGGAGAGTTTGTTAAAAAAGGACCCCCGTGTGCTTGTTGAACAGTCGGTACGGGGCATGCTTCCCAAAAACAGACTGGGCAATGCCATCTTCAAAAATCTCTACGTGTATGCCGGAGCAGAGCACCCGCATGAAGCACAACAGCCAAAGGTTTTGAATCTTAATAATATTAAATAGTTTTCATGGAAGTTGTCAACGCCATCGGAAGAAGAAAATCCGCCGTAGCCAGGATTTATATCAATGAAGGGAAAGGTAATATTACTGTCAATGACAAGGACTATAAGCAGTATTTCCCCACATCCGTGCTTCAATACATCATTGAACAGCCTCTGGTATTACTGGATGCACAGGGGAAATATGACATCAAAGTAAACCTTTCGGGCGGAGGTTCTAAAGGCCAGGCGGAAGCCTTGCGGCTGGCGTTATCAAGGGCGCTGGTCGAGATAAATTCTGAAGATAAGCCCAAGCTCAAGGCTGAAGGCTTCCTGACCCGTGATCCGCGCGAAGTGGAAAGGAAAAAGCCGGGTCAACCCGGAGCAAGAAGGAGATTCCAGTTCAGCAAGCGTTAAGGAATATATTTCTGTGTTTAGTATCTAAATCACTGTGACTCCTCAGGACTACCCAGTGATTGCTTTATAGAACGTAAACTTCAATGTAATTACATGGCAAGAACAACTGTTAAGGAGCTGCTCGATGCAGGCGTGCATTTCGGGCACCTGAAAAGAAAATGGAATCCAAACATGGCTCCATATATCTTCATGGAACGGAACGGGATTCATATCATCGATCTTGAAAAGACACTGGTGAAACTGGAAGAGACAGCCTCCGCCTTAAAACAGATCGCCAAATCGGGTCGAAAGATCCTTTTCGTGGCCACAAAAAAACAGGCCAAGGATATTGTTGCCGAGAAGGTCAGGCAGGCCAATATGCCGTATGTAACAGAACGATGGCCGGGTGGCATGTTAACCAATTTCCCCACGATCCGCAAGGCAGTGAAAAAGATGGCATCCATTGACAAGATGGCCGTTGACGGAACGTTTGATACGCTGTCAAAACGGGAGAAGCTCCAGATCACCCGTCAGCGTGCCAAACTGGAGAAGAACCTGGGCAGCATAGCCGATCTTACACGCCTGCCAACCGCCCTCTTCGTTGTGGATGTGGCAAAGGAACATATTGCAGTGAGGGAAGCTAACCGGCTCAGCATCCCTGTTTTCGGCATGTGCGATACCAACTCCGATCCCAATTCCATTGACTTTCCCATCCCCGCCAACGACGATGCTTCCAAATCCATTTCTCTCATTATAGACGTGGTAACCAAAGCCATTGAGGAAGGCCTTGACGAAAGGCGACTGGAAAAGGAAAAGGAGGCAGCCACCGTTAAAGCGAAAAAAGGACCTGCAAAGGCAGAAGAAAAAGGTGAAGAACCAAGAAAAGTCAAAAAAGAAACAGGGGAAGAAGAGGTGAAAGCTTCAAAACCCGCGGCGCAGGTTAAACCACAACCCGATGGATCAGAAGCTGTGAATGAGGAGGAAATAAAATCAGTTGCCGGGGAAGCCGAAGCAAGAACCGGGAAAAAATCCTCTGCAAAGAAGAATACCTGATCCATCCCATAATTCATCTGAATAACACGAATACTTATGTCACAGATTACAGTTGCCGAAATCAGTAAACTACGCAGGGCAACCGGGGCAGGAATGATGGACTGCAAGAACGCCCTTACGGAAGCCAACGGTGATTTTGACAAGGCTATCGAAATCATACGGAAGAAAGGACAAGCGGTTGCCAACAAAAGAGCCGATCGTGAAGCACGGGAGGGCGTTACTCTCGCCAAGGTGTCTGCCAATGGCACCAGGGGGGTGATGATCACCATGAATTGTGAAACCGACTTTGTGGCAAAGAACAGCCAGTTTATAAACCTGGCACAGTCTGTTCTGGAACCTGCACTGGATCAAAATCCTTCCGACCTGGAAGCATTGAAAAACCTGAAGCTCGGAAATAGTAAAATTATGGATGTGCTGACAAGCCAGATGGGTGTTATCGGTGAGAAAATTGAGCTTTCCTATTTTAACTCACTCGAAGCCCCTTACGTGGTAGCCTATATTCATCCGGGGAATAAACTCTCCACCCTTGTTGGATTCAGCATTCCTCTGGCTGATGCACAGGCAGGCAAAGATATTGCCATGCAAGTGGCTGCCATGAATCCCGTGGCCATCGATAAAGACGATGTTCCCAAAAAGATTTTGGATCAGGAGCTGGAGATCGGGAAGGAACAGGCCAGGCGCGAAGGCAAACCAGAAAACATGGTGGAAAAGATTGCCCTGGGAAAACTGAACAAGTTCTACAAGGAAAGCACGCTTATGAACCAGGAATTCATTAAGGATAATAAGATTACTATCAGGCAGTACCTGCAGGGAGTGAACAAGGATGTGAAGGTGACGGGGTTTTTAAGGTATTCATTGAGAGACTGACCTTACAATACTTATGCATACACAGGCTGCCCGTAAAAAGCAGCCTTTTTTTATTTGTTGTGGCCCTGCTCAGTTGATTTTTTTTTAATTTCGTAGATCACACAATTTGCCGGAAATGGTAAAGTACAAACGCATTCTGTTGAAACTGAGCGGGGAGTCATTGATGGGGGAATTACCCTGCGGGATCGATACCAGACAACTGGAATACTATACCTCCCGGTTGCGTGAGATGGCTGACCTGGGAGTGGAAACGGCGGTTGTTATCGGCGGGGGTAACATCTTCCGTGGCCTGCCGGGAACAAAAAAGGGATTCGACAGGTACAAGGGCGATCAGATGGGAATGCTGGCCACCGTGATCAACGGGCTGGCCATACAGTCATCGCTGGAATCTGCAGGCATCCCGACAATGGTTTTTTCTGCCATCCATATGGAACCTGTATGTGAATACTATTCTGCATCAAGAGCCATTCAATCCCTGTCGGAGGGAAATATAACCGTTCTTACCTTTGGCACCGGCAACCCCTATTTTACCACGGACACGGCGGCAGCACTCCGGGCTGTTGAGATAAAAGCAGAGGTAATGTTAAAAGGAACACGGGTTGACGGGGTGTATACAACCGATCCTGAAAAGGACCCCCTGGCAAAAAAATTCGATCACCTGACATTCGATGATGCGTACAACAAAAACCTGAAGATTATGGATCTTACTGCCTTCACCCTGTGCAGGGAAAATAATCTTCCTGTGGTGGTGTTCAATATCAACCAGCCCAATAATCTGAAAAAAATTATTATGGGCGAAGAAATTGGGACAGTGATCAAAAATTAGATACATTTAATCCTGTGCTAATCGTCTAATAACATGGAAGAAGAAGTTCAACTATATCTCGATGAAACCCGCGAAGGGATGCAAAAGGCCCTTGATCATCTCGAATACGAGCTGGTACGAGTAAGAGCCGGAAAGGCAAATCCAACGGTGTTCGATGGTATTAAGGTGGATTACTATGGCGTGATGACACCACTGAACCAGGTATCGAACATCAATACTCCCGATCCCAAGACATTCCTTATCCAGCCATGGGACAAGAGCATGCTCGATGTTATTGAAAAAGCCATCCTGGCCGCTAACCTTGGCTTCACTCCCTTCAATAACAAGGAGGTGATCCGTATCAATGTGCCGCCTCTCACCGAGGAACGAAGGATACAACTGGTGAAACAGATCAAGCACGAAGCGGAGACCGCCAGGGTAAGCATAAGGAATGCCAGGAAATGGGCTAACGATGAATTCAAGAGGATGAGGAAGGAAGGACTGCCGGAAGATATGGAAAAGGATGCCATCGAAAAAGTCCAGGACCTGACCGATGACTTTATTAAAAAGGTGGATGAGGTTGCCCTGAAGAAGGAAAAGGAGATAATGACCGTCTGACGATTAGGGGAAGCTACAATGCCGGGGATTGAGCGGCTAAGGAACGCTCACACCTCTTCCCCGTTACTGGCTTTCAAGGATTCTAAACAGTTCATCCAGCCTGGGCGTAAGGATGATTTCGGTTCTTCTGTTCCTGCGCCGCGCATCCTCAGTCTTTCCCGGATCGATGGGAAAAAATTCACCTCTCCCCGCAGCGGTAAGCCGCTTTGGATCAATCTTGCCCTTGGAAAGGAGTATCCGTACAATGGATGTTGCCCGCTTAACACTGAGGTCCCAGTTATCCTGGAGGCTGAGGTTGGGAATATAGGGGACATCATCGGTATGCCCCTCGATCATGATATTGATATCCCTGTTCAGTTCAAGGATCTTTGCCAGCTTCTCCAGCGCCAACTCCCCGTACGGATCGACGGCAAAGCTGCCGGATCTGAACAGGAGTTTCTCTTCCATGGATATATATACCTTGCCGTTCCGTATGTCCACGCTCAACCCGTCATCCTTGAATCCGAGCAAGGCTTCTGATACTTTATATTTCAGCTCATTGACAACAGAATCTTTGCTGCCAAGGATTTCTTCCAGTTCACTCAGCCTTGCATCTTTTTTCTCCAGCTCATACCGTAATTGTTCAAGCCTGTTTTTTTCGCTTTGCAGATTCATTTCTATTCTCTGCAGCTCTTGTTCCCTGGTAAGCAAGTCTTCCTGAGCGGTCTGAAGCTGTTTAAGCAGGCGTGATGTTTCCTGTGAACTGCCCTTGATCATAGTCTCCTGGGCTGACTGAAGAGCTCGATAATCACGCATCATCTGATAGTAATCGGCCTTCAGTTTCATAAAATCATCATAGCGCCTCAATGAATCAGCAGCCAGTTTCTCCAGTTCCTTCTGAAGGCCTTCTACCCGGGATGACAATTCCGTGTTCTGTACCGTCAGCTTCTGGTTCATGCTTTTCAGGAAATCCCTCTCTTCCAGGTATTTCCTGCTATTTTCCTCGGCCTCCCTGTACTGCCTAACGGAAACGCAGGAAAGCTGTAGCAACAGGACAGCCGGAATGAGAATTCTTGCATAATATCGTATTGTTATCATAACCCATATTTATTCATTCAAATATAAGAACATTTTAAAAAGCATGTTGCCGGCAAGAAGAACGGGAATAGCATGTTTAACAGGGTTGAAAAGGCTTCCTGACATGAATAATTATTATCTTTGTCACTGAATAACCGGAGGAACATGTCTGAAGAAAATATCGGCTTGCTCTCAACGATTGAATACCCGTCTGATCTCAGGAGACTAAAGGTCGAGGATCTTATACAGGTGTGCAGCGAACTGAGGCAATTCATCATTGATGTGGTAAGCTGTAATCCCGGGCATTTTGGGGCCAGTCTTGGTGTGGTTGAACTGACAGTCGCACTTCATTACGTATACGATACTCCCGAGGACTTGATTATCTGGGATGTTGGACACCAGGCTTACGGCCATAAGATACTGACCGGGCGCAGGAAGGTGTTCCAGACCAATCGTAAGTACAAGGGGATCAGCGGATTCCCCAAACTATCCGAGAGTGAATATGATGCCTTCGGTGTAGGACATTCATCCACATCCATCTCAGCCGCACTGGGTATGGCCATGGCACGGCAACGACATCTGAATGACCAGCGGCACATTGTCGCGGTCATCGGTGACGGAGCCATGACTGCCGGCCTGGCCTTCGAAGGAATGAACAATGCCGGCGACCTCAAACCCGATATACTGGTCATACTCAACGATAACCGCATAGCCATTGATCCCAACGTGGGGGCATTGAAGGAATACCTTCTCGATATCACCACATCGCCTACCTATAACCGGTTCAGGGATAAGATCTGGAATTTCCTGGGAAAGATACGCTGGCTGGCACCTTATACCCGTGCCATGGCACAGAAAGTAGGGGCTGGCCTTAAAGCATCCCTCCTGAAACACAGCTCCCTTTTCGAGGCAATGAACTTCAGGTATTTCGGACCAGTTGACGGACACGATGTAATCCATCTGACAAAGGTGCTGAATGACCTGAAACGTATTAAAGGACCTAAAATACTTCATATCCTCACCACCAAGGGAAAGGGATTCAGGTTTGCGGAAGAAAATCAGACAGTATTCCATTCCCCGGGAATATTTGATAAATACACGGGAGAGATCCTTTCCGTAAACAAAGGAAGTAAGTCATGCCCGCGGTACCAGGATGTCTTCGGTCACACCCTCACGGAGCTGGCCGGTATGAACACAAGAATCGTTGGTATCACACCTGCCATGCCAACCGGATCATCCCTGAATATTCTGATGGAAAAGTACCCTGACAGGGCTTATGATGTTGGTATAGCTGAGCAACATGCGGTCACTTTTTCCGCGGGACTGGCTTCGCAGGGCATGATCCCGTATTGCAATATCTATTCCACATTTTTGCAGCGTTCATATGACCAGGTAATACATGATGTTGCGATCCAGAAACTGCCGGTCGTTTTCTGTATTGACAGGGGCGGACTGGTAGGTGATGATGGTCCCACACACCATGGCAGCTTCGACCTGGCCTACATGAGAATCATCCCCAATATGATCATTTCAGCCCCGATGGATGAGATTGACCTGCGCAACCTGATGTATACTGCACAACTAAAGAATCATGGCCCCTTTGCCATCAGGTATCCGAGAGGAACAGGTATATGCCCCGATTGGAAGAAACCCTTTGAAGAAATAATGATCGGTACCGGCCGGATGATAAGCGAAGGGAATGATCTGGCAGTTCTTTCGATTGGCCATATCGGAAATAAAGTATGCGAAGCAAGCGCCCGCCTGGTAACGGAAAACATACATATCACGCACTATGATATGCGTTTCGTAAAACCCCTCGATGAATCCATCCTTCATAAGGTGGGGAGCAAGTACAAGCATATTATTACCGTGGAAGACGGTTGTATTGTCGGTGGGTTTGGCAGTGCCGTGCTTGAATTCTACAATGATCATGGCTACGCGGTACAGGTACGGCGCTTGGGCATCCCCGACCGCTTCATCGATCAGGGCACCGTGACACAGTTACACCAGGAATGCGGTTATGATGTGGATAACATTGTACATACAATAAAGGTACTGACAGGAAAGCATATCCTGTCAAGCACGGGTTGAATAAGCTTCGCCTGATCACGTCTGATAATAGAAAACAAGCACCGGTGGAGGATGCAGCATGGCCATGCCGGTATCCATTCCTACTATAACTCAAATCGTATTCCCTGGGCCAGTGGCAATGCAGTACCAAAATTAATGGTATTTGTTTGCCGCCTCATATAGGACTTCCATGCATCGGATCCCGATTCCCGTCCGCCACCCGTATCCTTTTCACCACCAAAAGCCCCTCCTATTTCTGCTCCCGATGTTCCGATGTTCACATTGGCAATGCCACAATCTGAACCCGCTTCCGAAAGAAATTTCTCCGCTTCCCTGACATGGAGGGTGAAAATAGCCGATGACAGACCCTGCGGAACAGAATTATTGAGGTGAATCGCTTCTTCAATAGTCTTATATTTCATCAGATAGAGGATGGGGGCAAAGGTTTCTTCCTGGACAATTTTGTAATGGTTTTCAGCCTGCGCAATGGTGGGAACCACGTACAACCCGTTTTTATATATACTTCCTGAGAGCACTTCCCCTCCAAACAGTATCCTGCCGCCTTGCTTCTTTAGTTCTTTGAGCGCATTCCGGAAGTTCTTTACTGCCTGCTGATCAATCAGCGGGCCGACCAGTACGGAGGGATCGAACGGATTACCAATCCTGCGCGATACCTGTTCATAAGCCTTTATCAGCCTTTTTTTCACCTCTTCATACACCTTTTCCTGGACGATCAGCCGGCGGGTGGTGGTACAGCGCTGTCCTGCTGTCCCCACTGCACCGAAAAGGATGGCCGGGATAGCCATATCAAGGTCGGCATGGGAAGAAACGATGATGGCATTGTTTCCGCCCAGTTCACAAATGGTACGCCCCAGCCGTGCTCCCACGATACCGCTGACATGCCTGCCGACAGCCGTGGAACCGGTGACCGAGATCAGAGGAATTCGGGTATCCGTAAGAAAACGATCGCCCAATATATCTGATCTGGCAATAAACAGGTTGAACACCCCTTCGGGCACTTTATTCTTTTTCAGCACCCCTGCAATAATATGATGGGTGGCAACAGCTGTAAGTGGCGTTTTGGAGCTAGGCTTCCATATCACGATATCGCCGGCAACGGCAGCGATCATGGCATTCCATGCCCAGACGGCAACAGGGAAGTTGAAGGAGGTGATGAGGCCGACGACACCCAGGGGCTGGTACTGCTCGTACATACGGTGTTCCGGCCTTTCCGAATGCATGGTTATACCGCTTAGCAACCTTGACTGCCCCACGGCAAAGTCACATATATCAATCATTTCCTGCACTTCCCCCAGGCCTTCCTGCAGAATCTTCCCCGTCTCAAGGGTGACCAGGAAACCAAGATCCTCTTTCGCATCTCGTAAGGCCTGCCCTATCTGCCTGACCACCTCACCACGCCGGGGAGCAGGTATACTTCTCCATTCTTCAAACGCCTTCACGGCTATTCCCATTACTGCCTCATAATCATCAGGAGAACCTTGCCTCACCCGGCCTATGGCCTCACTATCCACAGGAGAATATGAGGTAAGTACTTCTCCTTGTGTGACATGCCATCTGGTCCCGGTACATACCCCTTCATGGATATCGGTGATACCCAGCTTCCTGAGCCTCGCACTTATATGCTTTTTATTCATATGCGTGAAATTTGTGATCCTTCATATGAAACTTAAAGGTAACAGGTTTTCACATTCCCTGTTCGAACCCGTACCTGCTTTACACCATACAGTTATGAAATTGATAATCCCCATTTTTGACGGAATAAAACAAATCCATATCTTCGCAGTCCGTATGAGGTTTTGATGATGAGGTTCTTTCATCGATCAAAGGATCGAAATTACTCATACAATAGTACAAGCCCAGGTGGCGGAATTGGTAGACGCGCTGGTCTCAAACACCAGTGGTAGCAATACCTTACCGGTTCGATTCCGGTCCTGGGCACTCGCAGTTTCACGGTATGACCGGTACAGAATGATATCATGAAGGAGGCTGATTTAATCAAACCATACGGTGACAAACAATTACAGTTTGACAGGAAATATCTTGAGATGGCCAGGATATGGGCCAGTAATTCCTATTGCAAGAGACGACAGGTGGGCGCTTTGATCGTCAAGGGGAAAATGATTATTTCAGACGGATATAACGGCACACCGGCCGGATTTGAGAATATTTGTGAAGACGAAAACGGTCGAACCAAACCATACGTACTGCATGCCGAAGCCAATGCCATAACAAAGGTGGCCAAGTCGAACAACAGCAGTGAAGGCAGCACGTTGTATGTGACCTCTTCGCCTTGTATGGAATGTTCAAAGCTCATCATACAGGCGGGAATAAAAAGAGTGGTGTACAGCGATCATTATCCTGATCAGCAAGGCCTCGAAGTGCTGAAAAGAGCCGATATTGAACTGGTTTTTATAGATCTTGATAAAGAAAATGGACAAGAAAAGTAAAAATGCGTCGATTTATATGCCTGTTCTCCTTGCCGTATTCCTGGTGGCAGGCATGGTCATCGGTACACGCATGAGGCCGGTGGGCAAAAAGCAATCGCTGTTCATTTACCCCAGGACTGATAAGCTGAATACAATACTCAATTATATTCAGTCAGAATACGTGGATTCCGTGGACCGCAACCATCTTGTTGAAACCGCTATTCCTGCCATCCTACGTGAGCTTGATCCTCACTCCATTTATATTCCTGCCAGGGATCTTCAGGCTGTCAACGAACCGCTGGAAGGTAATTTTGAAGGCATAGGCGTCTCATTCAACATGCCCGACGATACAGTGGTAATCATATCCACCGTCAACGGGGGACCTTCGGAAAAGGTGGGAATAATGGCTGGCGACAGGATTGTATCGATCAATGATACACTGGTGGCGGGGATTAAGTACTCGCAGGAAAAGGTTGTCGGCATGCTGAAAGGTCCCAGAGGTACCACGGTTAAGGTAGGCATCAAAAGACCCGGGACACGTAACATCCTCGATTTTACTATCGTACGTGATAAAATCCCCCTGTATAGTGTTGATGTTTCATATATGGTAGATGACGAGATAGGCTATGTGAAGATCAGCAAATTTGCTAAAACCACCCTGGAGGAATTCAATGCTGCAGTGGAAAAACTGAAGACACTGGGAATGAAAAAATTCATCCTCGATCTTCGCAATAATAACGGCGGATATATGGATGCTGCCACCAATATTGCAGATCAGTTCCTGGGCGATAACCAGCTGATCGTTTATACCGAGGGAAGGGCACGGCCACGAGTAAACATTATGTCAAAACCGGGAGGTAACTGCCTCGATGAGGAAGTGGTGGTGCTGATCGATGAGTGGACCGCATCTGCCAGCGAAATACTGGCCGGCGCCATTCAGGATAATGACCGTGGACTAATCATTGGCCGTCGCTCATTCGGAAAAGGACTCGTACAGGAACCTATTGTCCTCAACGACGGCTCAGCCCTCCGCCTGACAATCGCCCGTTATTACACACCTACAGGACGAAGCATCCAGAAACCATATACCAGGGGACGGGAGGATTCCTACTATAACGATATCAATACACGGTATGAGAACGGGGAATTCATGGAAAAAGACAGTATTGAATTCAATGATTCCCTGAAGTTTTATACCCCTGAAGGAAAAACTGTTTATGGCGGTGGAGGAATCATGCCCGATATTTTCATACCCCTCGACACCTCGGGAATTACACCGTTTTTTATTGAAGTCAGGAATACGGGCCTTATTTACCGATTTGCCTTCGATTACTCCGATAAGGAAAGAGAGAAACTGAAAACATTTGAACACTGGCAGGATTTAGACCGGTATCTTGATACCAGGGATCTTTACCGGCAGTTCATTGCTTTTGCCGAACAGAAAGGAATCCGGGGAAACCTGCGTGATAAGAAAATATCACGGGAAGTTATAAATGTTCAACTCAAGGCATATATTGTGAGAAATATTTTTGACAATGAAGGATTTTTCCCCATCCTTCACAGGATTGATAATACCTTCCTGAAAAGTGTTGAAATACTTCAAGCAGAAAAAAGGGAATAACGAAAGATGCCTGGTATATAACCAGGCATCCCAGGCACCCTTTATGAAAAGATTTATAAGCGGTGGCTTCACTACCGCTGAATTCAAAGGTAATGAACAAGATGTTGTTTGTCAACCTTTCCCTTCAAATAATATCAACATTCGTTAATTTAGAATTATTCAATAAGAGGATGAATATTTTAACATATTATTATTCAGCAGGATAAATAATATTAAGATAGTCTTTTAACCCTTCCAGTGCTTTTTCTTTTTCCTCAATAAATCCCATATGTCCTGACATCTCAAGCATCAGCGGCAAGGGGTTCAACGTATGACGGAATATGTTCTCTGACACGTCTGTCGCGATAAAGCCGTCGTTTGCTCCTGCAATGATGAGAACCGGGATGTTTAACAACTGTAATATTTCTGATCTGTCAGGCCGGTCTCTCATCCCTGCCACAGCAGCTATAATCCCGTTGTCCGGAGTATGCATGGCCGTTTCTTTAAGCCGTTCTATGATCTTACCAAACAGAGGTCGGTTTGCCGGGGCAAAGGTCATCGGTATATGCATGGCAACCAGCTGATTCTTTTTCCCCTGCTTCACCACATCAATGGTTCGGTCCCTGTTTTTCTTCTTTTCCCCGTTATCCGGATAAGGCGAGGAATGGAAGAGGCACAGACCCGCCAGGCTTTCAGGATATTTTTCCGCAAATGCCAGTGACACATACCCGCCCATGGAGTGTCCCACCACAACAACCTTTCCCAGTCCGAGGAAATGAATTACCTCCTTCACACATTCCGCCATGAATGCCATCGTATGCGTATCCGAAAAAACCGAGGAAAGTCCATGCCCTGGCAGATCAATGGCAATAACATGGTAAGCAGGGATCAATGAACGGGTAAAATCACCCCAGATTTCCTTCGACTCAAGAAAACCATGAAGGAACACTACCGCTTCCCCTGATCCTTCTTCCGTATACCACAGTTTGCCGCCATGATAATCAATATATCTTGTTCCTGTCATTTTTTCCGGTGCATTATTTTTTCTATCTCTTCTATCTCGACCGGGATTTTCTTCATCAGGCTGACAGATCCATTTTCTGTAATCAGCACATCATCCTCGATCCTGATACCTATCCCTTCCCGGGCCAGATAGATACCGGGTTCGATGGTGATCACCATCCCCGGCTGAAGAGGCAGATACTGACTTCCTGCATCATGCACATCAAGACCAATGAAATGGGTAATCCCGTGGGGAAGATACCTGGACCGTAACGGATTCTGTGAATCCTGGTTCTTCAGTTGTTTCATGGTATACAAGCCCAGGTCAACATGTTCCTTTTCCGCCAGCTCATGTACCTCGTGATTCAATGTCTTCAGTGATTTCCCGGGTACAGCCAGATCAATAGCTTTCCTGAAGATTCTCAGGACTGATTCATACAGCTCCCTCTGGCGATGGCTGAATTTCCCGCTAACAGGTACGGTTCGCGTGCAATCAGCCCCGTAGTTGGCATACTCGGCACCAAAATCCATAAGAACCAGGTCTCCATCGCGGCAAACGCCATGGTTGGCAGTATAATGAAGGGAACAGGCGTTAAGGCCGGATCCTATAATAGGCCTGTAGGCATGATCCCCTCCATTCCATATGAACTCGTGTGTGATCTCCGCTTCAATCTGGTATTCGCATAATCCCGGTCTTATCATCCGTAAAACCCTGAGCAAGGCACCGGATGTCATATCGACCGCCTTCCCAATCCATTTCAATTCTTCCGGTTCCTTCACAACCCTCAGTGCGGTCAACAGGGGTGCCAGCCTCTCATACCTGTGTAGCGGATACTGTCCTTTCACCCATGAAATGAAACGTTCATCCCGCGAGGCCATTTCCGGAGTAAACTTGACATATTCAAAGGCATTCATGTAAATGATCCGGCTGGCCAGTACCTGGTTCCGGAATGTTTTTTCAAATTCGTCAAGCCAGAGAATGGTTTTTATACCAGATATTTCGGACGCTTCCTCCTTCGATAGTTTCTTCCCCTCCCATGTTTCCATCTCGGGTGAAGGATGTATGATAAACAATACCTCCTGCATCCGGGGATCAGGATGACCGGGACAGAGGGTCAGCACTGTTTTCTCCTGTTCAATTCCGGTGAGATAGAACAGATCGCTGTTCTGCCGGTACGGAAAGTACTGGTCTCCATTCCTTGTTGCCTGGTCATTGGCATTCAGCACCACCACTGATCCGGGCCTGATTTTTGATCTCAGTTTTGACCTGTTCCTTACAAAAAAATTTTTAGAAATCGCTGTATAGTGACCCATATTAATCCCTTTTTTTATTATCCGGAAAAATGCTCAGAAGCATAAAACATCCACCATCAAATCACTAAATTTATTGCCACATTTATTGCAAGATACTAACTTTTTTAATTCACTTTTTATGGGGAACATACTAGGACCCTCTGTTGCCAGGAAGCTGGTGATGTCATTAGCGGGATTATTCCTGATTCTTTTCCTGATCGTTCACCTGAGTATCAATCTGATGTTGCTGAAGGATGACCCGGAACCTTTTACCATGGCCGCCCATTTCATGGCTACCTTTCCGCTCATTAAGATTTTTGAGATCGTGTTGATCGGCGGTTTCCTGGTACATATTATCTGGGGCATCATCCTGCAACTGCAGAACTGGTTTGCCCGTCCTGTCAGGTATAAAAAGTATCATTATTCCCAAACATCGTACTTTGCAAATTTTATGATATGGACAGGCGGTATCATACTTATTTTCCTGTTCATTCACTTCCTCAATTTCTGGTTTGTAAGGCTGGGACTGGTCTCCGGTGACCCGGATAATTTCTATACCATGGCCCATGAACTGTTTAAAATACCGGGGTATTTAATACTTTACCTACTATCCTTCGTTATACTGGGTATTCATCTGCATCATGCCTTTCAATCGGCTTTCCAGACTCTGGGGCTGAATCATCCTAAATATACGCCTGCCATAAAAGTGATAGGCCTGATCTATTGCATCATTGTACCGGCGGGGTTTGCCTCTATAGCACTTATCATATTTTTCAAGTAAGAACACCTGAAAACTCATGGATTATGCCACTACTGAATGCCAAGTTACCTGCAGGTCCGCTGGAAGAAAAATGGACAAGGTATAAAAACACTGCAAAGCTTATTAATCCTGCCAACAGGAACAAGATCGATATTATCATTGTCGGGACAGGGATAGCAGGAGCCAGCGCTGCCTCATCGCTGGGGGAACTGGGGTACAACGTTAAGATTTTTTGCTACCAGGATTCTCCGCGCAGGGCTCATTCTGTTGCTGCACAGGGAGGTATCAATGCCGCAAAGAACTATCAGAATGACGGAGACAGTGTTTACCGGCTGTTTTATGATATCATCAAAGGGGGAGATTTCCGTGCCAGAGAAGCTAATGTTTACAGGGCTGCTGAGGTGAGCAACCAGGTGATCGATCATTATACTGCCCTGGGACTGCCTTTTGCGCGTGACTATGGAGGCACCATCGATACCCGCTCTTTCGGAGGGGTACAGGTATCCAGAACCTTTTATGCCAAGGGCCAGACAGGCCAGCAGTGTCTCCTTGCCGCTTACTCATCCATGAACCGACAAATACAAAAAGGCAAAGTCACTATGTATCCCCGCAGGGAGATGGTCGACCTGGTAATGATTGACGGAAAAGCAAGAGGTATTATTACCCGTAACCTCATCACGGGCAAGCTGGAACGACACTCAGCCCACGCAGTGGTGCTTGCCACCGGGGGGTACGGAACCATCTTTTACCTGTCTACCCTGGCCGTAAACTCCAATCCCTCGGCTGCCTGGAAAGCCCATAAAAAAGGCGCGCTTTTTGCCAATCCCAGTTTCATTCAAATCCATCCTACCTGTATCCCCCAGCTAAATGAATACCAGTCCAAGCTCACCCTCATGTCCGAATCATTACGGAACGACGGCAGGATGTGGGTGCCAAAACAGAAAGGTGACAAACGCCCCCCTAACTCGATTCCCGAGGAAGAACGTGACTACTACCTGGAAAGACGATACCCTGCCTACGGAAACCTCGTACCAAGGGATGTGGGATCGCGTGCCACAAAAGAACGATGTGATGCGGGTTATGGGGTAGGAGAATCAGGCCTTGCCGTATACCTCGACTTTCGCGACGCTATTAAAAAACAGGGAAGAAAAAGTATTGAGAACAAGTACGGGAACCTTTTCCAGATGTATAAAACCATCACCAACATTGATCCGTACGAAGAACCCATGCGTATTTACCCTGCCGGCCATTATACCATGGGCGGGTTGTGGGTTGATTATGAACTCATGACAACCATTCCGGGACTGTTTGCCATTGGCGAATGCAACTTTTCCGACCATGGAGCTAACAGGCTGGGAGCAGCATCCCTGATGCAGGCTGCCGGCGATGGCTATTTCATCCTTCCCCGCACGATCAGCAATTACCTGGCTGACGAGATCAAAACCCCCAGGATAGCGGTTGACAGGAAGGAGTTTGATGAAGCGGAAAAGGAAGCCATGGATAATCATAAAAAACTGATATCTATCAATGGTAAACAAACGGCAACCGCTTTTCACAGGAAGCTGGGAAAAATAATGTGGGATTACTGTGGTATGGTACGGAATGAAGCTGGGCTGCTAAAAGCTGCCGAACTGGTTAAGGAACTGAAGAACGAGTTCTGGACAGATCTAAAGATACCGGGATCGCAGTATGAACTGAACCAGGAACTGGAGAAAGCAAGCCGTGTTGCCGACCTTTTTGAAGTGGCAAGCCTGATGATCGCCGATGCGTTAAACAGGAAAGAATCGTGCGGAGCTCACTTCCGTGAAGAAAGCCAGACCGCCGACGGGGAGGCCAAACGCGATGACGAACACTATGCCTATGTTGCCGCCTGGGAATATGCAGGAGAGGATAAACCCCACATCCTGCATAAAGAACACCTTACATTTGAAGCTGTGGAGTTAAAAGAGAGAACCTACAAATAATCAACCCAATCATCCATCATCATATGAAAGTCACACTTAAAATTTGGCGCCAGGCCGGTCCTCAGGAAAAGGGTGCCTTCGTAACATACGATTTCGACGGCGTTTCTCCTGAAATGTCTTTCCTTGAAATGCTGGATGCATTAAACCACAAATTGATAAAAGAGGGTAATAATCCCGTGGCTTTTGATCATGACTGCAGGGAGGGAATCTGTGGTTCCTGCGGCATGTTTATCAACGGCCAACCACACGGGCCTCTCCCGGCCATCACCACCTGTCATCTGACCATGCGCGCTTTCAGAGACGGAGATACCATATGGGTTGAACCCTGGAGAGCTAAAGCATTTCCCGTCATAAAAGATCTCATCGTTGACAGAAGTGCCTTCGACAAGATACAAATTGCGGGAGGTTTCATTTCCGTGAATACCGGGGCAGCCCCTGAGGCCAACTCCATCCTCGTTCCGAAGAAAAAAGCCGACGAAGCATTTGATGCAGCCATTTGTATCGGCTGTGGTGCCTGTGTTGCCACCTGTAAAAATGCGTCGGCCATGTTGTTCGTCTCAGCCAAGGTCTCCCAGCTGGCACTGCTTCCCCAGGGAAGGACAGAAGCCAGAGAACGGGTGATCGCCATGATCAAAAAAGCCGACGAGCTGGGCTTCGGCAACTGCACAAATACCGGTGCTTGCGAAGCCGAATGCCCCAAGGAGATCAAACTGTTACATATTGCCCGGCTCAACAGGGAGTATTACTCAGCTATCACAACCTGAGCTAATCCTCGGGATCCGACCGTCTTATGAAGACTAACACAGCGCTGTGATACCACCTATTTCATAAATTCTTCAATTTCTCTTACGGTTTTCGGTATTGGCTGCCCCAATACCTTCGCACCATCTTCGGTGATGAGTATGTTATCCTCCACCCGTATCCCTCCGAAATCGAGGTATTTTTCCACCTCCGCATAGTTGATGAAGTCGGCATGTTTTTTTTCTTTTTTCCAGATTCCGGTAAGAGCAGGTATGAAATAGATGCCGGGTTCAATGGTCAGCACAAATCCCGGTACGAGGGTTCGTGCCAGTCGGAGTGAAGCAAGTCCGAACTGGGAGCTGCGGGAGATGGTTTCATCATACCCCACATACTCTTCACCCAGGTTCTCCATATCATGCACATCGAGCCCCATCATATGACCGAGGCCGTGGGGAAAGAAAAGAGCATGTGCACCGCAGGCCACAGCCTCCTCCACATCCCCTTTCATGATTCCCAGCTCCTTCAGTCCACCGGTTATGATCCGTGCGGCATGAAGGTGCTGTTCAAGATTGGTGATTCCCGGACGGGCCGATTGAATAGTCTCCAAATTTGCGTACACAACAATCTCGTAAATATCCTTCTGCCGCCTGGTGAATTTCCCCCCTACCGGTATGCTGCGGGTAATATCACCCGTATAATGCATGGAAGTTTCGGCACCGGCATCCACCACTAATATTCTGCCCTCTTCCAATCGATTGCCGTGATAATGGTTATGCAAGGTTTGTCCGTTAATGCTCAGTATGATGGGGAATGAAATATTGCCCTCATAAATACCGGGAATACCTTCCAGTTTGCCGGTAATCTCATATTCGTAAATACCCGGCCTGGCCATCCTCATGGCTGTGATATGCATCTCACGGGTGATCTCAACCGCCTTTTCAATTTCCCTGATCTCGTGTTCGTCTTTCACCGATCTCAACCGTACCACTTCCCTGATCAGCTGAACCGATGCTTTCTCCTTTAACTGACCGACAGGAATACTCAGCCACTCGCTTAACTGGATTTTTATCTCCCCCCTGTAGGGTGGAAGAAAATGAACCGTCCTGCCCTGCCGGACAACTTTTTGTAGCCAGTCTCTGATAGAGGCAAACGGAAGCGTTTTCACTACACCAGCCATCCCGGCAAGTTCCGTGGTGGAAGGTTGTGGCCCCATCCAGATGATATCGTCTATACCGAAATCATCACCGAATAATATTTCCTCGCCCTCGTCAATATCGATCACTGCAGCCAGGTTTGGTAAATCGATCCCGAAAAAATACAGGAATGTACTGTCCTGCCTGAAATGATATGTATTTGCAGGATAATTCATGGCCGCCTCCGGGTTACCGGGAAATAAAAGGATACCCTTTTTGAACGCCGATATCAGGCTCCTCCTGCGTCTCGAATAAATGTCCTTGTCAAACATATTTTTGGATTTCATGGATTGCATTTAAAATTAGTAAACTATTATCCTTTATTCAAATTGCTGCTGAATGAAATCGGAATTTTTGCCTTTTCCCGGTCGTCCCCGGTCATTTTTATCCTGCTTTCATCAGACTAAATTACTCAGGGACAAATAGTAATATTTAGCGAATAGACTTGCATATGTTAAAATATTTGATATATTCGCAAGGAATTGGTATTTGTCAATATCGTATTAAAAGACTTGGGGATATGCCATACCGACGTCTGCCAAACACGGATAGTGCACGGCTGAAAGCGATAAAATCTGCTCTGTCAAAAGGACGGGAGTTGCCGCCCTTCAAACTGGCCTTTACGCAAAAAACCCTCCAGGCCATTTATTCTTTTCTCCCGACTTTCGAGCACACCATCAGTATTCAAAAACTATCCTACAGTAACCAGCTGTACAAAAGCAATGATTACCAGGTCTGCCTGAGAAAAGCCCGCCTTTTCATATCCCATTTCATACAGGTGATGAACATGGCTGTTTTGAGAGGAGAAATCCCTTCTTCCACACGTACTTTCTATGGTATCGATGTGAAGGACAAAAACCTGCCATCTCTTCTCACCGAAAAAGATGTTATTCATTGGGGAAGGAAGATTATTGATGGGGAGTCAGCCCGCTTGCTGAAAGGATTTGCCCCAATCACGAATCCCACCATTGCCGTGGTAAAGGTGTGGTATGAGAAATTCCTGGATGCATATCATTCCCAGAAAATAATCCTGCAACGGAACCGGAATAACCAGGAAAAAATCAAGATGATGAGGAAACAAGCAGACCAGCTTATACAGAACATTTGGAATGAGGTGGAGGATTACTTCAGTGATCTGCCCGATGACATAAGAAGGGAAAAATGCATGGAATACGGGATCGTATATTTTTATCGCAAGAACGAACTGAAAAGCCTGACTCGCTCCCTGGCTGAAAAAACATCCGCCGGGGATTTTCTTTCGTAACCTCAGCTTGCCGGAGAGCTATTCTTCTCTGATTCCCTTTTATACAGAACATAAAGAAGCAAACCTGACATTATCAGACTTACGGCCACGAGATAAAATTTATCCGGGGTGGCGCCAACCTCTTCCAGTTCCCGGCCTACTCTGCCTTCCGCCGCGAGGTAATAGTATACCACTGCCAGCGCATTGTTGGTGAAATGAGCGATAACCGGATACCACAGGCTCCCTGACCATACCAGCATATAACCGAAGAGCACTCCCATCAGCAAACGGGGAATAAATCCGAAAAACTGGACATGTGACATACTGAATAGCACAGCCGTAATGAGGATGCCCCAGTGAACACTCCTGGTCCATTCGGAAAATAGCCTCTGTATAACCCCCCGGAAAAGGAGCTCTTCACCTATTCCCGGTAATACGGCAATGACGAAAAGGTTGATCCATAAATCACCTGGAGCACGGAACTGCAGAAATGAATCAGTGATTGATTCCGCCTGTTCTTCCATTCTTCTCATCCAGTCTTCAACGCCCTGTAACAAATCAGGCAGGTGAATACCGCTGTTCAGCTTCCCGAGGAAGTTGATCATGGGTACGGCAGATATCATCACCGCGGCCGAAAGCAATAATCCTGTTAGTAAAGGCGTCCTCCCGAGGGAAAGGAATTCCCTGGTTCCCGAATGCAGGAAAAACCCTATCAGGAAGGGAGGAACGATGAACAAACCCATCGATTGTACCACCTGGAGAAACTTCAGCAACCGTATGCTCACCGGATCGCTGAGATTGTTCGTAACCTGGGATAAACGAAACAAGTCGATGTCAAATACTATGACGGCCGCTATTGTTCCTATCAGTGAAAACAAAAGGAAACAGGATAATATGATTATGGCTGAAAGAAGAATCTTACCAAAAGGGTGTGTATCGGTAAATGAACCCCTGATCATCAGAACGCTGAAAAAATTAATTTTACCAAAAATAGGGAGAATTTCATTGTGTTAAAAATCGGCACCATCGAACTCGGTGAGCAATCTCTGTTGCTGGCCCCAATGGAAAACGTAACGGATCCGTCCTTCAGGATCATATGCCGGAGAATGGGAGCAGCCATGGTGTTCACTGAATTCATTTCATCCGACGGCCTGCTGCGGAAAACGGATAAAAGCATGGCCAAACTACTCTTTTCGGAAGAGGAAAGACCGATAGGTATACAGATTTACGGCCATATGCCTGCATCCATGATCCATGCTGCCATAATGGCCGAAGAAGCCAGGCCCGACATTATCGACCTGAATTTCGGATGCCCAAAGAAAAAGATCTCCAACCGGGGTGCCGGCGCAGGAATGATGCGCGAGGTCGACAAAATGGTATCCATCACCCGGGAAATAGTAAGACACGTATCGTTGCCGGTGACAGTGAAAACACGCCTGGGATGGGACGAGAACAGTAAAAATATTACTGAAGTGACCGAGAAGCTGCAGGATGCAGGAATCAGCGCTATCACCATCCACGCCCGTACACGCAACCAGTTTTACCAGGGCACCGCCGACTGGACACTCATCGGTGAGCTGAAAAACAATCCCCGCATCCGGATCCCGGTTATCGGAAACGGGGACATCGATTCCCCCGTGAAAGCAAAAGAAATGTTCACGAAATATGGGGTGGACGGCATTATGATCGGCCGCGCTGCCATGCACGCACCCTGGATCTTTAACGACATTCACCTGTACCTCATCAACGGGATGATAAGCAAACCCTATCCTCTCAGAAATAAAATACAGTTGGCCCTTGATCAGCTCGACCTCTCCATCCGTTATAAAGGCATACCCAGAGGCATCTATGAAATGCGGCACTTCCTCGTATCCTACTTCAGAAACCTCCCCGGATTCAAAGAAATAAAATCCAGGCTGGTGAACACCGTCGATGAAAACGAGATGCACAATCTTATCCGATCCCTCATATATTATAGTTAGATTTGATACCTTTAAACCCATCATCCTTAATAATCCTTACAATGAGATTGAACGTATATCCCCGTATTATCCTGTTCATCCTGGGTATCTGTGGAACTACCGCCGTTGCCCAGCATGAACTGACCATTGAAACAATCATGCAGGGAGAAAAATTCACAGGGTATTCCCCTGATGAAATACAATGGTCTCCCGCAGGAGATAAAATTTACTTCACCTGGAACCCGGAACAGGAAGCTACCCGGTCACTATACGCCGTCACACTCCGGAACAGGATACCGGTCCGGGTAAGCCCCGAAGAAAAGAAAAACATGCCATCCTTTTACGGGGACTATAACCCTGATAGAACACAGATGGTGTATTCCAGGAACGGCGATATCTATCTGCTTGACCTGAAAAAAGGCAGCACGATACAAATCACCAAAACATCTGCCTTTGAAAGTAATCCCGTTTTTAGCAGCAGCGGGGATAAGATCCTGTTCACCAGTGAAAACAACCTTTTTGCATGGAGTATGAACGACGGCTCTCTTTTCCAGTATACCGATTTCCGGCCAGGAATGGAAAAAGAAGAAGCTAAACCCTATAGCAACGAAGATGAGAAATGGCTGTATAAAGACCAGCTGAGGCTGTTCAGTGTGCTGGCTGAACGAAAAGCCAGAAGGGAACAGGCAGAGAAGGAAGAAAAGGCAATGAAGAGCCCCGCACCAAAAGTGATCTACACCGGTAAGGCACAGACCGGTTCTGTCAGCCTGAGCCCTGACGGAAACTATATCACATGGAGAGCGTTCCAGTTTCGTGATGAAAAGCAAACCATCGTACCCAATTATGTTACTGAATCAGGATACACGGAAGAGATCAGGGCACGCTCCAAGGTGGGTGAACCCTATTATTCATCCAGTGACCTGTTCATCTACGACATACACCGTGATACCATCTATATGGTTAATAAAGATGATATTCCCGGACTGACCGACCGGCCCGATTATGCGGTCGATTACCCTTCAAAGAAAACAGAGGAGAATAAAAAGAGAGGGATCATCCTCGGAACACCCATCTGGTCAGACGACGGAAAAGAAGCCATTCTTGATATCTTCTCTGTCGATAACAAGGACCGATGGATTATGCTTCTTGACATTAAAACCGGCGGCCTGCGCCTGCTCAACCGGCAACGCGACGAGGCCTGGGTTGGCGGCTCCGGTATCGGATTCAGGAGTGCTGCAGGATGGATGCCCGACAACCGTGCCATATATTTCCAGTCCGAAGAATCAGGCTTCTCACACCTGTATACCCTCGACGTTTTCACAGGAAAGAAGACAGCCCTTACATCCGGTAATTATGAGATCTACAATGTCCGTATGTCCCTCGATAAAAAATACTGGTATTTTACCTCCAATGAGGTTCACCACGGTGAGAGGCACCTGTATCAGATGCCATTGAACGGCGGTGAAAAAACACGCCTCACATCCATGGAAGGAGGTGTTGAATACTTCCTCTCTCCCGATGAAAAATACATCGCCCTGCGCTATTCACGGGCCAACAGGCCGTGGGAACTCTACCTGATGGAGAACAAGATCAATGCCACACCCCGTCAGATAACAGAATCCGTCACTCCTGAGTTTAACAGCTATGCCTGGAGAACACCGGAATTCATCCGGTTCAAGGCGGACGATGGGGCAGAAGTACCGGCACGGCTCTATAAACCGGAAAAGGAGACTGTCAACGGCCCGGCAGTGATCTTTGTCCATGGTGCCGGTTACCTCCAAAACGCACACAAATGGTGGAGCGATTATTACCGTGAATATATGTTCCATAACTTTCTTGTGGATCATGGGTACTGCGTCCTCGACATTGACTACCGTGGAAGCGCCGGTTACGGACGTGACTGGCGCACCGCTATCTACCGTCATATGGGAGGAAAAGACCTGGACGACCAGGTGGATGGCGCCCGTTACCTGGTGGAACAGTGCGGCGTGGATCCCCAACGCATCGGTATATATGGCGGATCATACGGAGGATTCCTGACCCTCATGGCCATGTTCACCAAACCGGAGGTCTTCAGAGCCGGTGCCGCCCTCAGAGCCGTAACCGACTGGGCACACTATCACTATAGCTATACCTCAGATATCCTTAACACACCCGTCACCGATAGCCTGGCATATATGAGGAGCTCACCCATCTATTTTGCAGAAGGACTGCAGGGAGCCCTGCTCATATGCCATGGCATGGTGGATGACAATGTCCACTTCCAGGATGTGGTTCGCCTGGCTCAACGATTGATAGAACTGGGAAAGGAAAACTGGGAGATGGCTATCTACCCCGTGGAACAACATGGCTTTACCGAACCATCCAGCTGGATTGATGAATATAAAAGAATCTTTAAATTATTTGAAGAGAATCTTAAATAATTAATACTTATATTGAATAATATTAAATTATTATTCAATATTATGTATATTTTGGTTGAGTTTGTTTATCTCCTTTTACGGGCGGATAATTGATTGTATAGTGCAGCCCGCGGCTCTCTTTCATCAACCTGGCCATCTTGATGATCAGGTACCCCACCTGTATCATGTTTCTCAATTCACAGAGTTTTTGTGAAAGGATCGATTTTTTATACAGTTCTTCCGTCTCGCGGTACAGGATCTCAAGTCTGTCGGCTGCGCGTTTCAGCCTCAGGTCCGAACGCACGATACCAACATAGTTGCTCATGATCTGTTGCATTTCCTTGTAGTTCTGTGTAATGAGCACCATTTCTTCCGGATGTGAGGTTCCCTCATAATCCCATATGGGGATATCCTCCCTGAACTCATAATCCTTAAAATGCTCTATGGCATCCCTGGCCGCTCTTTCCGCATAAACCACACCTTCAAGCAGGGAGTTGGAAGCAAGACGGTTGGCACCGTGCAAGCCAGTGGATGCCGTCTCTCCAATGGCATACAGGCGATGGATCGAGCTCCTACCATTCATGTCAACTTTTATTCCGCCACAGAGAAAATGAGCTGCAGGCACCACGGGAATCATGTCGCGGAAAATATCAATACCGATGGACTGACATTTCTTATAGATATTCGGAAAATGGTTCTTCAGCTTGTGAATATCCAGGTGCCGGCAGTCGAGACAGACATAATCATCACCCCGAACCTTCATCTCATGGTCAATAGCCCTGGAAACGATATCCCGCGGGGCCAGTGATAGCCGGTTGTCATACTTTTGCATGAACTCCTCCCCGTCCTGGGTTTTGAGAATGGCTCCAAAGCCCCTTAGTGCCTCCGTGATAAGAAAGGACGGCCGTTCACCGGGATGATACAGGGAAGTGGGGTGAAACTGTACAAACTGCATGTTTTCCACCGCTCCTTTGGCACGATAGACCATGGCTATCCCATCTCCCGTGGCAACCGGAGAATTGGTAGTGGTATGATACAGGTTTCCCGTCCCTCCCGAGGCCATCACGGTCACCCTTGACAGAAACGTATGAACAGCGCTGGTTTTGAGATCCATCACATAGGCTCCATAACAGGTGATCCCGGGCGTGGTGTGCTTCACCAGAATCCCAAGATGGTGCTGGGTGATAACTTCCACGGCAAAATGATGCTCATACACTTCGATATTCGGATGATCCCGCACAAGCTTTGAGAGCGCCGATTGTACTTCCCTCCCCGTAAAATCCTTATGATGCAGTATTCTCGCCTCGGAATGACCTCCTTCACGGGCCAGGTTGAATTCACCGTTCTCGTTCCGGTCAAACTCCACACCCCAGTGAATCAGTTCATCGATCTGGCGCGGGGCCTCATACACCACCATCCTTACCACTTCCTCGTTACACAAACCATCCCCGCATTCAAGAGTATCCTGTATGTGTTTCTCAAAATTATCGGGTTTGTACCTTACGGCTGCAATGCCACCCTGCGCGTAATTGGTGTTGGTCTCCTCCAGCACCGATTTAGTGACAATAACTACCTTGCCCGTCTTCGCCGCTTTAAGGGCAAAACTGAGGCCGGCCAGCCCCGAACCTATTACAAGAAAATCACACCTTCGTTCCATTGCGAAAAAAAGATTAGTGGAAAAACAAAGATAAGAAATAGGTGTGTGAGTATTTCCTCACGGGTATGCTTGATGAACATGTATTTATATTTTATGAAAAACCGGGATTTTCGATTATTTTTGTTGGTTTACGACTGGATTATACCAATTATTTATGAATCAGGAAGATATATTCAAGAAGCTTGTGTCGCATGCAAAGGAGTACGGATTCATTTTCCCGTCAAGTGAGATCTACGACGGACTGGCTGCGGTATACGATTACGGGCAGAACGGGGTTGAACTGAAAAACAATATACGCCGCTACTGGTGGGATTCGATGGTGTTAATGCATGAAAATATTGTCGGCCTTGATTCGGCCATTTTTATGCATCCCGATACATGGAAGGCCTCAGGGCATGTTAGCGCTTTCAACGATCCGCTGATCGACAACAAGGATTCAAAGAAACGCTACCGTGCCGATGACCTGATCGAGGAACACCTGGGAAAGATCCAGGCTAAAATTGACAGGGAGGTGGAAAAGGGAGCCAAACGTTTTGGGGAGGAATTTGATGAGAAACTGTATCGCGAAACCAACCCCGGTATTTCCAGGTACCGGAATGAGTACCAACAGGTACACGACAGGTTTATCCGCGCCCTGGAAAAAGATGACCTGGAGGAACTAAAGCAAATCATTATTGACTGTAATATTGTTGATCCCGTGTCGGGCACACGTAACTGGACCGATGTGCGCAAGTTTAACCTCATGTTTGAAACGAAGATCGGATCGCTCAGTGACGGCGCCAGCACTATTTACCTGAGGCCTGAAACCGCACAGGGTATCTTCGTGAATTTCCTGAATGTGTTGAAATCAGGGAGGATGAAGGTGCCGTTCGGGATAGCACAGGTAGGTAAAGCTTTCCGCAATGAGATCATCGCCCGGCAATTCATCTTCCGCATGCGTGAGTTCGAACAGATGGAGATGCAGTTCTTCGTACGCCCGGGGGAGGAAATTGAATGGTTCGAATACTGGAAAGAGAAAAGGATGAGGTGGCACAAAGCCCTGGGCGTTGAGGAGTCGTACCTGCGTTTCTTTGTACATGAGAAACTGGCCCATTACGCCAATGCGGCGGTCGATATACAATTCCTCTTCCCCATGGGGTTTAAAGAGGTGGAAGGTATTCATTCCAGAACTGATTTTGACCTCAGACAGCACCAGGAATATTCAGGCAGGAAACTCCAGTATTTTGATCCCGATACCAACGAAAGCTTTACCCCTTACGTAATTGAGACCTCAATCGGGCTTGACAGGATGCTTCTTCTGATCCTGTCGAATGCCTATTCAGAAGAGATGGCCCCCCCCGCGGAAGGGGGTATGGAAGAAAGGGTGGTGTTGAGGATCCCTCCGGCCCTGGCACCGGTAAAATGTGCCGTCCTCCCGCTGGTGAAAAAGGATGGACTGCCCGAAATAGCCCGTAAAATCATTGATGACCTCAAGTTTGATATCAACTGCCAGTACGATGAGAAGGATTCGATTGGCCGGAGGTACCGCCGCCAGGATGCCATCGGTACTCCTTACTGCATTACCACTGACCACCAGACACTGCAGGACCAGACCGTGACCATCAGGGACCGTGACACTATGATGCAGGAACGGATCCACATTGACCATATCGCAAAGATCACCGGTGAAAAGGTCAGCATGAGAAAACTCCTTGAAAGAATCTGAACCATCCCATGAAGAAGATTATCCTGGTAGTTGGTGCGCGTCCCAACTTCATAAAAATTGCACCCCTGCACAGGGCATTATGCCGCTATAGCCACGACCTGATAAGCCTTATATGTCATACAGGGCAACACTTCGACCAGAACATGTCAAAAATATTCTTCGAGGAACTTGCACTTCCTGAACCGCATTTTTTCCTCGGGGTGGGCGGCGGATCACATGCTGATCAGACGGGTCGTATCATGATCGGCTTCGAAAAGATACTGGAACGTGAGAAGCCTGATCTGGTTGTCGTTCCGGGGGATGTAAATTCAACCCTCGCCTGCAGCGTGGTGGCCGCCAAAACAGGCACTCACCTGGCCCATGTGGAGGCTGGCCTGAGGAGCTTCGACCGTTCCATGCCCGAAGAGATCAACAGAATCGTCACCGATATACTGTCCGACTACCTCTTCGTTAGTGAACCCAGCGGCCTTATAAACCTGAGAAAGGAAGGAATAGACCAGGGAAAAATATTTTACGTGGGAAATATCATGATCGACAGCCTGGTACAATACCAGCCCCGCATCATGAAATCAACCATCCTGAAACAACTCCACCTGCGGAAAAAAGAGTACATTCTCGTTACATTTCACCGACCCAACAATGTTGACACCAGGAAAAACCTGTCAGATGTCGTGGAGTTCCTGAACCGCCTGGCACGGAGAAAAAAAATCGTATTCCCCGTGCATCCCCGGACCATGATCAACCTGAAAAAATACGAGCTCCGCAACAAGGTAAGCAATGATGTTATTCTTCTCGATCCTGTCGGATATATTGATTTCCTCCAACTGACCGGGAATGCAGGGCTGGTAATCACCGACAGCGGCGGTATACAGGAAGAAACCACCTATCTGTCTGTTCCGTGCATCACCATCAGGGATAACACCGAGCGGCCGGTGACGGTTGAAACAGGAACCAATGTTCTGGCCGGCACCAACCTCCCGGAGGCAGAAAAAGAAGCCAATAATATCCTCAATGGCAAAATGAAAAAAGGGAGCATACCGGAACTGTGGGATGGAAAAACGGCCGAACGTATCGCGTCCATCATCATGCAAAAACTGGTCGTCGGCTGATACCGTCCACGCCGGATTAGGTAATTTGACCCGTTCACTATAAATTTGAGCCGGCAGATCCTGCCTGTAATATACACATTTCATGCAGAGTATGAAAACACTAATGGTGCTTGACCAGGAGTTTCCTCCCGACATACGTGTGGAAAATGAAATCGAAGCCCTTACCGGCGCAGGAATTGAGGTGCACCTGGCCAGTCTCTCCCTGAAGGAAAGACCGAGGCTGGAAAGACAGAACCATTTGGTCATTCACAGAATGGCCGTTTCTCCCTTCGTGCACAAATTCAGTATTGCCGCATTGACATGTCCCCTCTATTTTCATCTCTGGAGTAAGTTCCTGGCCGACATCCTCAAAAAGGAGCAGATGGATGTTCTTCATATACATGATCTTCCCCTCATCAGTGTGGGTATCAAGCTGGGCCGGAAATTCGGCATTCCCGTCCTGGCCGATCTGCATGAAAACTGGCCTGCCCTGCTCAGCATATCCAGCCATACCAATACCCTGGCAGGGAAAATCCTGTCACCCGTCCGGTTGTGGACAGACTATGAAAAGATGGTTCTTGGCAAGGTAGACAGGATTATTACAGTAGTGGAAGAAGCCAGAAACAGAATCCTTCGATTGAATATTGATGAGAGCAAGGTACAGGTAGTATCCAATACCCTGAACCTGAATCATTTTCAGGTATTGCACGAAAAACCACACAGGGATGACATCCTGCTGGTTTATACCGGTGGAATAACCTACCACAGGGGGCTGCAAACGGTGATACAGGCAATGGGCAGGATAAGCAAAGAGGTTCAGCGGTTGAAGCTATGGATTATCGGTGAGGGAAGATACACTCATACGCTCAAGGCGATGTGCCACTCACTGGGGCTCGATGACAAGGTTATCTTCCACGGCTATCAACCATACCAGGAAATGATCCGCCTACTTGGGCAGGCAGATTATGGTATTATTCCCCACATCAGGTCAAGCCATACCGATGCCACCATACCTCATAAGCTCTTTCAGTATATGTATGCAGGAATGCCTGTGATCTCATCCGACTGCCTGCCGCTGGTCAGGGTGATCAATGAAGCACAGTGCGGTTTTATCTATACATCAGACCGGGCAGAAGAACTGGCGCGAGTACTGAAAGGTCTTGATAAAAAGGCCGATCAGCGTCTCGGAAATAACGGCAGGGAGATGGTTCTGAAGAAATACACATGGGATAACGATGCCCGGGAATTGTTGCGTGTTTATCAGCATTTCATCCGGTAATATCCATGAGACGACGGCTGAAAAAATACAGGCTTTTCAGGGCACTGCGTTCCCGCCTGCCGGCTGCCTGGTCATTGCATTACCGGACATACTTGACAACACGGGAACTACTGAAGAGTACTTCCCACTTCACCTTGCAGGAGCATACCGACTGGCAGTATGAACGGCTTAAGGAACTTGTGGGTTACTGCTGGGATAATATCAGGGGATACAGGAATCTGTGGGAGCGGTCCGGGTTCCAGCCTTCAATGCTGAAAACCCCGGAAGACATTAAAAAAATCCCTGCCATCAATAAAGAACTCCTGCGGAAAGAGCTGGATCATTTCACAAACAGAAACCTCAAGGGGATTGAGTACATCACAACGGGCGGTTCCACCGGTATCCCTTTTGGTTTTTATATACAGGCCGAGAACCATATGATTGAGAAAGCATGTATCCATCATCTGTGGTCTCAATATGTCCCCGACATTGACTTGAAAACTCCATCCACCATCCTGCGCGGCCGGATCGTTCCCGGAGGAATGACGTACGATCCTATGCACGGGCTGATCCTCTCTTCCTACCATTTAACTGCGAAACAGGCAGCACTGTTTGCAACCGCGATGGAAAAGTACCAGACTCCCATCCTGCATGCCTATCCGTCATCACTATATGTGCTGGCAAAAATCATGAAAAGGAACAACCTGAAGATTCGTCACCGGTTCAGGGCAGTGATGCTGGGATCAGAAGTGTTATATCCGTATCACAGGGACATTATTGCTGAAGTGTTCAGAGCCCCTATCTGCCACTGGTACGGACTTGCAGAGAAAACCATCCTCGCGGGTACCTGTCCCGAAGATGACAGGTTTCATATTGTTCCCGAGTATGGTATTGCCGAGATCATTACAGAAAGGGGAACGGAAGCCTCCAAGGATGAAAAGGGCGAACTGGTAGGCACCTCCCTCTGGGTTCGTGCCACACCATTCATCCGGTACCGTACCATGGATTACGCGTTTAAAGGAGAACACACCCACACGGGTTGCACCTTTCATTATCCGCTCTTCGACAGGGTGGAAGGTAGGGTACAGGAACTGGTCGTCGGCCGTTCAAACAAACTGATCACACTGGCTGCTCTGAGTATCGTGTGCGGGAAATTCACCGGCGTGGAACAGTTCAAGTTCCATCAGTCAGAACCCGGACGGCTTGTCTTCAACTATGTGCGGTCAGGAAAGGATGAACCGGTAAATGAGACAACAATGAATGCCCGGCTGATGCATGTGCTGGGGAACGATTTTGAGATTACTTTCAAAGAGGTTGATTCGATACCCGTGACAGCAACAGGGAAATTGTGTTACCTGCAGCAGGACCTGGATATTGAAAAATTCCTGTGATGTGATGACACGTGACAAGATAGCCATTATCGGGCCATATCCCCCTCCGTATGGGGGAATATCGGTACATATCCAGCGTGTGCTGAAATGCCTTCCCTCAGGCTCGTTTGTCTTTTATAATTCCGGGAACACAAAAATCCCCGGAAGTATCCGGCTCTACGGCAAGATAAAATACCTGAAGGTACTGTTGTTCCTTTTCAGAAAGTACAAACTGGTTCATACCCATACGACCGATAATATTTTGAGGATCCTGTTCGGCCTGATCGGTTTCTTCCGCAGGAATATATACTTACACCTGCATGGTGCCAGCATGAGTGATTTTATCGCTAAACGAGGATTCGACTCATGGCTCATGAAACAGTTGATCCCCAATCTGCATATCATTGCCGATAATCAGACAATCGCTAATGAGATAAGTTTCTATCAACCCCGAACGATTAATGAAATCGATGCCTTTATCCCCGCTTCCTGGGATCCGGCGGTTTATGCAAATATTATGCGTCCCTACCGGAGCTTTTTCAGTAATGGCCGGTTTGTCGTATCGATGACCGGATGGTTCGACAGGTATCATGACGAGGATCTCTATGGTTTTGACCTTGTCATTGGTGTGCTGAAGAAATTCATTGATGAAGGAAAGCCAATCTACCTGGTTGCCAGCATAAACGGTATCAGGAACGACCAGATACACCGTTCATTTACAGATTTCATCCAAGGTAACAGGCTTCGCGATCATGTTTTACTGATCTATGACGATCTGCCTGAGGTGTGGCCGGTTTTCATGGCCTCTGATGTGTTCCTCCGGCCTACCAATACAGACGGGTCAGCCGTATCAATCAAGGAAGCTTTATGGGTTGAAACACCTGTTATCGCCAGCGATTGTGTGATCAGGCCTGAGGATGTCACTTTATTCAGGAACAGGCAGATGAATGATCTGTATGAGAAATTGTTATATTTTTACAATGGTGAAAGAAGAAAGGTTGAGTGGAAGATAGAGAGGGTGAAGAAGAAGAAATTTATCTACCCCTTAATACAGGAGGTTTATGAATTATAAAGGAGTCAGGACACTGGTAACCGGGGCGGATGGTTTTATCGGATCCCACCTGGTTGAAATGCTGGTTGGATTGGGTGCCCGCGTGAGAGCACTCTCATGCTATAACTCCTTCAATCACTGGGGCTGGCTTGAAGACCTTCCCTGCCTCGACCAGATTGAAGTGGTGGCAGGTGATATCCGCGACTGCTCGCTGGCACAGAAAATATGCAGTGATATGGAAATCGTATTCCATCTGGCTGCCCTGATAGCTATACCCTATTCGTACCAGGCTCCTGAATCATATTTTGACACCAATGTCAGGGGAACCCTGAATCTTTGCCGGGCCGCTCAGGAAAAAGGGGTAAAATGCTTTGTTCATACTTCCACCAGTGAAGTGTATGGAACGGCCAGGCATGTGCCCATTAACGAGGATCATCCGCTACAGGCACAGTCACCATACAGCGCCAGCAAGATAGCAGCAGACGCTGTGGTAAAAAGCTTTCATTGCTCATACCATCTGCCCGTGGTGATTGCAAGGCCATTTAACACGTATGGCCCAAGACAGTCTGCCAGGGCCGTTATTCCAGCCATAATCACACAGATCATCCACGGCAGCAAGGAAATTAAGCTTGGGAATACCTCTCCCACCCGCGATTTCAACTATGTGAAAGATACCTGTAAAGGTCTTGTTATGCTTGCCGGCAGGGAAGAAGCCATTGGTGAAATGTACAATATCGGTTCCGGAAAGGAATATTCCATTCGTCAGGCTTTCGAAATGATCCGAAAACTGATGCGGTCGGATGCCGTTCTCATCGAAGATCCGGTCAGGATAAGACCTGATTCCTCTGAGGTTTACAGGCTCGTGGCAGATACCGGGAAAATAAGGTCACTGACGCAATACAGCCAGGAGTACACCTTTGAGCAGGGATTGGCAGAAACTATCCACTGGTTTCAAATACCCGGCAACCTGAAAAAATATAAAACAGATATCTATAATGTCTAAAAGGGCGATCATACTTGCCGGCGGAAAAGGCACCCGCCTGAAACCTTATACAATATCACTGCCCAAACCATTGGTTCCCCTGGGTAATTACCCCATCCTCGAAATCATTGTAAAACAGCTTGTATACAATGGATTTGACAGAATCACACTGACGGTCAGCCATCAGGCTGATATCATAAAAGCCTATTTCGGTAATGGAGAAAAATGGAAGACAACCATCGATTATTCATTTGAGGACAAACCGCTGGGCACTATGGGTCCCCTGACTTGCATCCCCGACCTTCCGCAGGATTTCCTGGTGATGAACGGTGATGTGCTGACAAACCTCAATTACAGCGAGTTCTACACACTTCATCTCAGGCAAGGAAACCCGTTCACAATCTCCGGATTCGGAAGAACCATCGACAGTGAATTTGGTGTGCTGGATACGGATAAGACAGGTCTGCTAACCGGATTCCAGGAGAAACCTAAAATCCATTATAACGTTTCCATGGGCATCTATATGGTGAACCGCAGCATCCTTGAATACATCCCGAAAAACACCTCATATGGTTTTGATCAGCTGATGCTGCAACTAATCAGTATAAAAAGACCTGCCCGGGTTATAATGTTTGACGGCTATTGGCTCGATATCGGGAGACCCGAAGATTATGAACAAGCCATAACCGTTTTTGAGAAAAATCCATCATTCTTCCTTCCCGATGCCTGATATCCTCATCACCGGCTCAAAAGGATTCATCGGCAGTGCCCTTGTACACCGTTTCAAACAGATGAGTGAGGATTATCATATTCTTGAATTTGATTTAGATCAGGGAGATATCAGCACTATGATGCCTCCTTTTCCGCATGCCGACCACGTGTTTCACCTGGCCGGACTGAGTTTTGTACCATTAAGCTGGAAAAAACCCGCCGATTTTTACCGTGTCAATGTTTGCGGAATGGTGAACATTCTTGATTACTGCAGGAAAAACTCCGCAGGATTAACCTTTATTAGCGCTTATGTATATGGCATACCGAAGTATCTTCCCATCGATGAAAAACACCCGCTTAAACCCAATAATCCCTATATGCACAGTAAGGTCCTGGCGGAATCGCTGTGTTCCTTCTATACAGAGCAGTTTGGATTGAACATCACTGTATTGAGGCCATTTAATATCTATGGACCGGGCCAGCGTCCAGAATTCCTGATTCCCGAAATCCTGACCCAGGTTAGGAATCCTGATTCGGGCGAGATCGTGGTAAATGATGTCCGACCCAAAAGGGATTTCCTGTATATAAATGATCTCGTGGAAGCATTGTTGCTGACCTTCCTGCATAACGACAAACCGGGGATCTATAATGTGGGTTCTGGTACATCGTTCAGTGTTGGTGAAACCATCGAACTCATCATGAGTCTTACGGGAACAAAGAAAAAAATAGTCTCAACCGGTAAAGGCCGGAAAAACGAAATTCCCGATATAAGGGCTGACTATTCACGCATTTCCGGACAGCTTGGATGGGTTCCAAGGGTATCTTTCAGGGAAGGACTCAAAAAACTCATCGAAAGTCAACAGTGATATGAAATGTAGATTTTGTGGTTATGCGGATTGCCAGATAAACAAGCAAGTTATTTCTCCATACAACCAGTTCACCTATTCACTATACTCCTGCCATAGTTGCGGAAGTCAATTTTTCGATCCCGGGGAACACGAGGCATCACTGAAACAGATGTATAATGATTTTTCAACCAGGAGGGGGCATTTCCCTCAAGAATTCTATCCCAACAAGTCATGGGCAAAACAGGTTATGATCACAACCCGTTTGCTGGGCAGACAACCACGATCAGTTCTCGATGTGGGCTGCAGAACGGGGGATTTTCTCCTGCATTTTGACAGGAATGTGCAGTGCGAGGGCATAGAGTTGTCAGCCAGCTTCGCCGAAATTGCCCGGAAACGCGGATTAAAGGTGCATAATGACTTCGCTGAGAATATTGACTTTACCCATAAATTTGACATTGTGTCGTGCTTCGCTCTGCTGGAACACATTGAAAATCCCGCCGTTTTGCTGGACAGGCTAGTACCCGTAATCCCACAGGGAGGATTACTTGTGATCCTCATTCCAACTCACCAGTCACTAAAAACATATATTGCCAATATGACAGGGAAGAGCTGGCATATGTACCGTCCTCCTGAACACCTGAACTTATTCTCCAGGAAATACCTCGACCAGCTCCTCGGACAGAAGAATATGGCACTGGTAAAAAGATACTATACCTCCGGAGGAATGATCAACCCGTTTCCCGGGATACCCATCGTCAATCTATTAATCCGGAAGTCGGTACAGATGATTGACAACAGTTTTTTTAACAAAATACCCTTTTATGATCATATGTATTCATATTATATGAAGTATTAAATTGCGGTATTTATTCATCGTTGTACTCATGAATGAAGACATAAAGAAAAGGGCCTGGAAATCGCTTGAAATGCTTGACCTATGGATTGAAAACAATGGCTGGGCAGGATGGGATCCGTACGACATCAGGGCTAAAGAATGGGTACTGAGAATTTCCGAAAAGGCGTTAGAAAACCGCCGCTCGGCAATACGCAGGGAAATTGTTTTTGAGGTTTTCAACCATTTCCCCCTGTTCTTCAGGAATCTCATGAATGTGAAGCCACAGATTAATGCAAAAGCCATGGGATTGTTTGCCTGTGCCTATCTTGATCTTTATAACCTTACCAGGGAAGAGAAGTGGTTCAGTAAAGCACATGAATGCCTGGACTGGCTGTCACATAACAAGGCCATGAACGTTGACGGCTCTGCCTGGGGATATCCCTTTGACTGGTATTCGAATCAATTGATCCCGGCCGGAACACCCAACGGAATAGTAACCACCGTTGCTGGAGAGGCCTTCTGGAAAGCCTTTTCTTTCCTTTCGGATGAATCATACCTGAAGGAATGCATCAATATAGCTCATTTTCTTGCCGTTCTGCCAAAGCACGAGACGGGGAATGACAGCCTGTGCTTCTCCTATACCCCGCTCTATGTTAATCATGTCCATAACCTGAACCTGTTTGTGGCTGAATATCTTATCAGGATCGGGAAGAAGGTCAATAACCAGGGATGGATCGACATGGGAATCCGGGCGGTGAACTACACGCTGGCATCACAGGCGGACGACGGTTCGTTCGATTACAACGGCCCCCCCGAAAAACCAGCCCGTTTCATCGATCATTACCATACCTGTTTTGTACTCAGGATGCTTCATTCCATCTGGATTATGACAGGAAACGGGAAGGTGTATACTGCCCTTGAAAGATGCTACCGGCATTATGTGAAACATTTTTTTCGCAGGGAAACCATCCCTAAGCTTCTTCCAAACAGAACATACAGGATTGACATACACTCCTGTGCCGAAGCGATTAACTGCCTATGTACCCTGGGAAAAACATTCCCCGGTTCCATTTCAATAGCCGGCAAGGTTCTTGATTGGACGATCAGACACCTGCAGACAGGGAAAGGATATTTCTGTTATGGATTTCTGAAAAGCCGGTTCACCGGCATTGTTTTCAAATCAAAAATCCCATACATGCGGTGGGCACAGGCATGGATGATGAGGGCTTTAAGCACCTATGTCGCTTCCATTAACACCTGAAAGCATGCTTGACACGCTGCGCTCCACAATCAAAGGTACGCTTATTTACAGCCTTGGAAACATGGTATCCAAGCTGATGGGATTTATTCTGATCCCTCTTTATACCACCCGTCTTACCACAGCTGAGTACGGGATACTGGGATTAACAGATGTTTCCGTGCAGATCCTTGTGGCGGTTTACGGTGTCAGCCTTTACAGTGCATACTTCAGGTGGTACTGGGATAAGAACTATATAAAAAACCAGAAATCCATCTTCTTCACTATTCTTGTATTCATCGCATCCATATCCCTCGTAATATCCCTGCTGTTGTATTCCCTCAAGGATCACCTGTCGGTTCTTCTCTTTGACAATGCCGGCTATTCCTATATCATTTCATTGCTTTTATTCTCATCATGCCTGGAAGCACTGTGCGTGGTAGTGCTGACCCTCATCCGTTTGCAGGAGAAACCGGGATTTTATTCTCTTCTCAACATCCTTAAGCTACTGGTATCTTTAGTCTTTACCGTCTATTTTGTGGTCGTGAAGGGGAAAAAGGCGGAGGGTATATACGAGGCCCAGATTATCGGCAATATGGTTTTCTTCCTGGTATCGGCAACCTATATCATTAAAAACATTCATATCCGTTTTGAAAGAAAGATACTGGGGGAGATGATCGCTTTCAGCATGCCGCTCCTCCTCACTTCAATAACAGGCATTATCCTTACGGTAACCGACCGTTATGTTCTGAAATTCAAGACGGACCTGTATCAGGTCGGCATTTATAACCTGGGATTCAGGATCGCCAATACTCTAAGGGTCTTTATCATCACCTCCGTACAGCTGGCCCTTCAGCCCATTATCTTCAGGATGATCGACTCACCAAATGCCAAACGGTTCTACTCAAAAGTGATGACCTACTTCACCTACGGGCTAATGTTTTTTGTTCTCTTCATATCATTGTTCGGGAAAGAGATTGTAAAAGTCCTGTCAAGGAACATCAGTTACTGGGAAGCTTCTAACGTAATCCCCGTGCTGTGTTTTGCCATTCTGTTCACCATGCTCCGCGATGTTTCCCTCACGGGTATTAATCTTACCAAACGGACAACAGTAACGGCAATGGTAGTAATGGTCGTGGCATGTGTGAATATCGCCCTGAATCTTCTGCTTATCCCGGTTTTCCAGTACATGGGAGCTGCTTTCGCAGCCTTGATTTCACAGGCATTGTATTTCGGGATGATATACTTTTTCTCCCAGAAATATTTCAGGATTCCCTACGAGCTGAACAAAGTAGCCCTGATGGTAACGGTGGCTGTTGTCATGTGTATCCTGTCACTTCTCATTAACGATCTCAGCCTTGCTTTGAGGTTGATTATCAAGAGCATGATGATCATAGCATTTCCCCTGGTGCTGTATCCCTTTGGATTCTATGAGAGAATTGAGATTGAAAGGCTAGGACAGTTCTGGAATAAATGGAAGAAGCCGGGGAAGTGGGGAGAATACTTTAAGAAACTATAGAAATACTGATCAGTACCGTTCCAGCCAGCGGTATCTGCGTGCATTATCTCCCAGCTTAAGAGCAATCATCACCTCGTGTGAACCAAGGCTGTATTTCATGATGCTGGAAAGTGTATAATCAAAGGCATATCCGAAATACAGCTGGTTCACCCTGAACCCTCCCATCAGGATCAGGGAAGTACCTGTCCGGAAGGACGCTCCCAGCCATAAGTCCTGCTGATAGAGAATCTTTGTATTGATATCCAGCTGTGTCCTCCATGTTTCGGTTGTTTTTAGAAGAAGAGAGGGTTCCAGTGCAAAACCGTTTCCCAGATCAAATGTATACCCGGTTGTGAAATAAAAGTGCCTCAATAACCGGTAATTGTCGAAGGTATTGTTACCGATCTTAAGATACGACTGGAAAAGCTGGGCAACAGATAATCCGGCATAGTAATTATAGTTCAGTAAATACACCCCAAAGTTCGCATCCGGCACAAAGAGTACCCGGCGTGTTGAACCGTCGTACACCAGGGGTTCAATTTCTTGGTCATGGAACCATATCTGGTCGTCGAGCAGGTTAAACTGAAAGACCGAACCGGAAAGACCGAATGACAACTGTGATTGTTGAAGACGAATATGATAGGCATAGCTGAACTGAACGCCATTCCGGTTCACCAGTCCATTGCGGTCATTATAGATATAGCCTCCAATCCCCACACGTCCTGTTCTTGCGGGTTTGAATCGTTTATTATACACTGATCTTCCCTTGATGATGTAGCTTCGTTTCAACAAACGGCTCTGCAAGCTCAGGGCATGGGTTTTGGGAGCCTGGTTAAAACCCAGCCATTGTTCCCTGGCAGTAAGCGAAAATGTGGTGTATCCGTCGCTTCCGGCTATAGCTGGATTCAAAAGAAAGCCGTTCATCATGTACTGACTGTACAATGGTAATTGCTGACCAGAAGAAGGTGCGGCCAGGAAACCGAGGATAACCATTATGTACAGCGGCTTTTTCAAACGTCTATATCTTAGATTTTACGATATTATTTAACAATGGTTACGTTCCCGGTTATGGCTTTGGTTTGACGGTTCAGTTTAATCACATAATGATATGAATCCATGGGCATAGGACGACCATGGAATTTACCATCCCATGGTGTTTCATAGCCATTTTCAGAACGGTACACCAGCTGTCCCCAGCGGTCAAAAATCTCGATCACTGCATCGGGGTATAGCCATATCAGGTCTATCTCCCAGGTATCGTTGATTCCGTCTTCGTTAGGTGAGAAGGCTGTTGGTATCTGTAAGCATGTTTCCCTGGCGGACCCCAGAACGATGGTATTCGTCAGCATACAACCATTATAGTCGGTGATGGTAACCGTGTATTCACCAGGCAGGAGGTTCTCATTAAAGCTGGTATACACACTGTTGGACCATTCATAGGTATACGAGGGAACGCCACCCGAAACGGTGACTGATATGGTTCCGTCAGGCATATCAGGGCAGAGGGCTAATGTTGTATCAACCTCCATGGTAAGCTGTTCAGGCTGGGTGATAGAATCAGATCCAATTTGCCGGCAGCCATTCTGATCGGTCACGGTTAAATGGAAGGTGCCGGCCGCCACACCATTACGGCTTGTGCCCGTCTCCCCATTGTTCCAAAGGTAGGTATAGCTGCCTGTACCACCGCTCACGATACTGTTGATCGTAGCATTAACATCACCATAACAATTCAGGTTGTAATTCCCATCAAACGACAGGGATTTATCAAAAGTGATCAACAACGTATCCGGTTCAGACATGATAATCGTCGTATCACCCACGCAGCTCAAGGCATCGGTTATCTGAAGCATATATGTACCCGCAGCCAGGTTGGATATATCCCTGCTGGAGGATGTAAATCCATCGGGGCCCGTCCAGCTGAATACATAATCCGGCGTTCCTGTAAGATCATGAACCTGTATCCAACCGTTCTGTTCACCATGACAACTGATCTGTTGACCAAGATAGTCTGAGGTTGTAATAGTGAATGTCAGCGGCGGAGGAGGCATTATATCTATCGAATCGCGTTTTGTACAACCATTTGCATCTGTGACAATCACCCTGTATTTGCCAGCTACCAGACCGGAGACATCCTCATCCGCGGAGGTAAATCCCATGGGACCAGTCCATGAGTATGTATAAGTACCCAATCCTGTACCACCACCGACTGTCAGATCAATACTTCCATCATCACCGGCAGGGGAAGCACAGGTGATATCGGTTTTGGATATACTGGTGATGATGTCGGCAGGCTCGGTCAGGGTAACCGTAATATCCCGGGAACAGTCATTACCATCGATCACAGTGGCATGGTATGTCCCTGCAGTCAGGTTCTCTGCCCTGTCGTCATTAAGGGTTGCATCATGATCCCAGATAAAAGTATAAAGACTGTCACCTCCGGTAACAAACAACTCGATCCATCCATCACTTCCACCGTGACAATTTATATTGGTCCCTCCAAAAACAGACTGTGAGGTGTCAGCAACAATCATCAGCGGATCGGGTT
>JAXDBV010000044.1:0-16954 GCA_034678415.1 Bacteroidales bacterium | reverse complement strand
TAGATAAGTATTATAATGTGCCGGTTGAGGAGCTGATGGAAATCATTGATTATGCCCTTGGAAAGGGCTATTCAGTGGATTGGGACGGGGATGTCAGTGAGCGGGAGTTCTCACACAGGAATCATATGGCTATTGTTCCTGCGAAATTGTGGGATCAGAAGACGGAGGAGGAAAGAACCCGCACGTTCATTGAACCTGAGGAGGAAAGAGCTGTTACGCAGGAAGACCGTCAGCTGACCTTCGACAACCATACTTCTACCGACGACCACCTGATGCATATCATAGGTATGGCCACGGATCAGGGCGGGAAAAAATATTATATCACAAAGAATTCCTATGGGACGGAAGGGAACAGTCTGGGCGGTTACCTTTATATGTCGGAAGCATATGTTCGCCTGAAGACCATAGCCATTATGGTGCACAGGGAGGCGGTGCCTCGCAGCATCATGGAAAGATTCAGGAGGTAGCAGCGTGATACACGATACCTGGCGAGGGCTGTGGCCCTCATTCAATCATCAGGTTACAGCCTCTCACCTCGCTCTGATCAAAGCGGCCCAGCACTTCGAATCCGCCGTCGGGATGCATCTTCCCCAGGTCTTCTGTCTCAATGAACGAACAGGAATGCATGTTAGCCAGGTCGATGATATTGATGCCTCCAGTCTGTCCTGCCGGAAGGTATGAGAAGGGGTCATAGATGTCACGGATAAGCACCCGCATAGTGGGAGGGGTGAAATAAATGCCCTCTCCCTTTGAGTAGGCCTGTGAAAGGAGTTCGGTCATCCCGTATTCAGAATGGATTGTCTTTACGCCAAAAGCTTTTTTCAGCCGTTCATGCAGTTCATTCCTGGTGATCTCTTTCCTCCGGCCTTTCATACCTCCCGTTTCCATGATGATGGTATTTTTCAGCTTCGTGGGATACTGCACGGCCAGATCATACAGGGCGAAGCTCACTCCGAACAGGAGGGTTTTCTGACCCTGTCGTTCCAGCTGTTCGAGGCGGGAGACAAGATCAGCCGCATTATTCAGGAAGAAACCGCTGTGGGGATGGCCTCCCAGCATGATCAGCTTCTCCATCATATAAACCAGGGATGAATTTTTTCTCTCGAGGTAGGAAGGCAGGAGGGCAAGGATACAGTAATCGGCCGGCGGACCATAAAAATGGGTGAAGGTGGCTGTGAGTACCCGGTCATACAGTACCGGGTGGGTGATGAAATGTCGGCTGGCCGGCTGACCGGCTGTGCCGCTGCTGGCAAACACCAGCCTGGCTGTGTGGTGGCCCGTAATAAGCGTGCGGGTTCTGAAGAATGAGACGGGCAGACAAGGGATCTCCTCCAGCATGGTCACCTTCCGGGGATCTTTCCCGAGCACGCCAAGATATTCCCTGTAAACAGGGTTTTCCTTCGACTGCCGCCGGAAGATTTCAAAAGCTGCTTCCGCAAACCGGCCGGCTGAGGTGAGGGAATACAACCTGTCCGTGGATAGACTCATCTGCTGATGATTGGATTGATTAATCAAAAACCTTGGTCCCGTCGGGCTGATACTCCCACTGGAATGTCACCTTCACATAGCTGTCCAGGGGATCATTGAATATCTCAATGGTCTTTATCCAGATCTTGGCATATTTCTGGTCAATGGTTTGAAAGGCATATATCTCATTTTCCCCGATGGGATTTGCCCAGTAGTCGAACAGGGTAACAGTGATCAGTTTAAGGCTGTTAAAGAAAGCAGCTGCATCTTCGGCAAGATCGAATTGCTCCATCCTTTTAAAAGCTTCATCATTATCCGGGCTTTCCATGTAAGCCCCCATTATTTCAGTGTCTTCCAGCGGCCTGACCAGAATGTCAGCGGTTGAAACGAAGCGTTCAAAGTTGACCACTTTCCCTTTTGCGAAGGAAAAACCTTTGGTATAATAATTCTGGGTTTTTTCGTTGAAGTAGAGCCTGGAATCCAGTGTGGCTTCACCGGAGGTGGGAATCATCCCGTTCTCCTTGTCGCATCCAGCCAGAAATACAGGAATAATGAACAAAACAATAGAACACTTTTTCATGGGCTATGGTCCGTTAACATTTTATTACCGGTCATTTCCCTTACTTAAACAAAATACTCACCGCATAGTTTATTTTTCATCTCTTCCATACAGGTATGTCGTCCCTTAAATTCACAAGCCGATGCCTCTTTTTTTGGACCGGTCGGGCCTGCAGCCGTCGGTTCCTTTTGCACTGGCCCGGGGAGATAATCATCAGCAAGAACGGCTTGGCCTGGTTTCCGGAGTAGTTTGGTATTCTCCCCGGAATCAGCTACAAAAATCACGCCATCCGGGCTAATTTTCAGATCATTTATACTACCATTATAGCCTGAGAAGCTACGGATGCGTTTACCGGTGCATTCGTCGCATCGGCTCCTGTCAGCCTGTCTGCAGAAGATTGATATCCATATGGAGTATGAAATAAATAACAATCCAAACGGAGTGCCGGTACCGGGTATAATCTTCTGTTAACCGAGTATTACTTTTATTCCAGGCAGTTCTTTTCCTTCCATGTATTCGAGCATTGCACCTCCTCCGGTAGACACGTAACTTACCTTATCGGCCAGACCGAATTTATTCACGGCAGCCACCGAGTCTCCCCCTCCCACCAGGCTGAAAGCTCCTTTTGCGGTTGCCTGTGCCACGGCTTTGGCTATTTCGACAGTACCTTTCTGGAAGGTGGGCATTTCGAATACACCCATGGGGCCGTTCCACATGATGGATCTGGATCCGTTGATAACGGAAGAAAAGAGCCGGATGGTTTCAGGTCCGATATCCAGGCCCATCCATCCCTCACGGCCCTTATCGATCGGGGTGATAGCGGTGGCGGCAGTATCTTCGAATTTATCAGCGATTACCTGGTCAACGGGAAGAATTAGTTTAACCCCTTTGGATTCCGCTTTCCTGATGAGGTCAAGTGCCATATCCAGCTTGTCTTCCTCGCATAGCGATTTACCGATCTGTCCTCCCCTTGCCTTGATGAAGGTGTAGGTCATACCGCCTCCGATGATGAGGTTATCCACCCTGTTGAGCATATTTTCAATAACGAGTATCTTGTCCGACACTTTGGCGCCTCCCATGATGGCGGTAACCGGTTTCTCGGATGATCTCAATATTCTATCCATAGCTCTCAGTTCAGCCTCGATCAGGTATCCAAACATGCTTTTTCCAGGGAAATAGGTGGCGATCATTGTGGTGGAGGCATGGGCCCTGTGGGCGGTACCGAAGGCGTCATTCACATAGCAGTCGGCCAGGGCGGCCAGCCGGGCAGTGAATTCCTTCTGTTTCTTTTTCATTTCTTCCTTGGCCGCTTTTTTCTGCTCATCGGTAACATTTTCCGGTAATACAGGCTTTCCTTCTTCCTCGAGGTAAAAACGGACATTTTCCAGTAGCAGTAATTCACCGGGCTTCAGTGAGGCGGATAAGGAGCGGGCAGAGTTCCCCACACAGTCGTCAGCAAATTTCACTTCCATTCCCAGAAGCCTGGAAAGGGGATCTACCACATGCTTCAGGGAGTACTTCTCCTGGCGCACACCATCAGGTCTTCCCAGGTGCGACATCAGGATGCAGCACCCCCCGTCAGCGAGTATCTTTTTTATCGTGGGAAGTGCTCCACGTATGCGTGTATCATCGGTTACTTCAAAGGTCTTCTTGTCAAGAGGAACGTTGAAATCTACCCTGACAATGGCTTTCTTGCCTTTAAAATTAAAGGTCTCAACCGTTTTCATAAGCGGGATTATTGTTGTTAGAATTAGTAAGGATATTTTTGTCCGTTTTACGGCAGACAAAAATATTAAGATATTTTGGGAGTAGCAATTTTCAATACAAGAATTAAGGTTAATTTTACCCGGGACAATACCATACGGGAGCAGTATCATGTTGATGAAAGAAGTGCTGGGGCAGGATCCCCTGAAGAGGAATTTTCTTCAGTCGCATGCGGAAAATCGGGTGGCACATGCTATCTTGCTGGCCGGTCCTGCAGGCTACGGCGGATTGCCGCTGGCTATCGCATTTGCACGGTACCTTGCCTGTACCGATAAGCGGGTGGACGATGCATGCGGGGAATGTCCCTCGTGCAGCAAATACAATGGTCTGGTTCATCCGGACCTTCATTTTGTTTTTCCGGTCAATAACGGGACCAAGAACATAAAAGATCCGGTGAGCGATGATTTTATCCATGAATGGCGGGAGTGTGTGCTCGGCAATCCATACCTTACCACTAACCAGTGGTACAGCCATATAGGTATAGAAAACAAGCAGGGTTTTATCAGTGTCAAAGAAAGTGGATCCATCATCCGGAAGCTTGCACTGAAGACTTATGAATCGGATTACAAGTTAATAATCATCTGGTTGCCTGAAAAAATGCTTATCGCGGCATCCAACAAGCTTCTTAAGACGCTGGAAGAGCCCTTTTCCAGGACGGTCTTCTTTCTGGTGACGGAACATCCTGAAAAATTGTTGCCTACCATTATATCACGCACCCAGGTGCTGAGGTTACAGCCTCTTGCGGTGTCGCTTATTCAACAGGCTGTACAACAGGAGTTTAGCTTGGCCGATGAGGATGCACGACAAATTGCACGGATCAGCCGCGGCGACTACCATGTGGCCAGGTCACTCGCGACGGCAAGGGAAGAAGCACCGGTTAACTTCGAACTCTTCAAACGGTTTATGCGCGGCAGCTATGGCTATCGTGTGCAGGAGATCAGTACCTGGGTGGAAGAGATGGCCGCGGCCGGCCGTGAAAAACAAAAGGAATTCCTTTCATACGCCCTCGGAATGATCAGGGAGAATATGCTGTTGTCCCTGGTTCCAGGTAAGACAGAAGAACTCAACTGCCTCACCGCTGAAGAAGCCGAATTCTGTTCACGGTTCTCAAAATTCATCCATGCCGGTAATGTTCACAAAGTCTCGGATGAACTCACCGCTGCCTACAGGGACATTGAAGATAACGGTAACTCCCGTATAGTACTGATGGATCTGTGCCTGAAAGTATCCGGATTGATCAGGACATAAAATATCTTAACTTTGCTGTTACAAACCAACCAGGGCAGGTAATGAATGACGAAGTGAACAACGGCAGGGTGTGCTGTAACAACATCAGCTCACTGGCAGAATCGGGAGAGGTATCAGCCCAGAAATTTGACTCCTGCTCAAAGCTCGGCACCTTTAACTGGCTCCAGGGTGTTCCCGGAACATCAAGTCTTACCGATATTGTTGAGGTTAAGTTCAAAAATACACGCAAGGGCTATTACAGGAATGTAAATCACCTGCGTTTGAAGAAAGGTGATATCGTGGCAGTGGAAGCCAGCCCGGGACATGATATAGGCATCGTTTCACTGTACGGGCACCTGGTGGAATTCCAGCTCAGGAAACTTAACATCGATGCACAATCTGAAGAGCTGAGAATGATATACCGCAAGGCCAAGCCCGCCGATATTGAAAAGTGGAAAGAAGCCATAAACCTGGAAAACAGTACTATGCTCAAGGCGCGGAAGATTGCAGCCGACCTGAAGCTGGATATGAAAATAGGGGATGTGGAATACCAGGGCGACAAAACCAAAGCCATCTTCTACTACATCGCCGATGAACGAGTCGATTTCAGGGAACTTATAAAGGTTCTGGCCGAAGAGTTCAAGGTCAGGATTGAGATGAGACAGATAGGGGCAAGACAGGAAGCCGGCCGGATCGGCGGTATTGGTCCCTGCGGACGCGAACTGTGCTGCTGCACATGGATCAGCCACTTCGTCTCGGTGACGACTACCTCGGCACGCTACCAGGACCTCTCCCTGAACCCGCAGAAACTGGCCGGCCAGTGTGGCAAACTCAAGTGCTGTCTCAACTATGAACTCGATTGTTATATAGACGCACAAAAAGACTTCCCCGATGTCACGGTGGAACTGGTCAGTGAGGAAGGTACCGCCTATTACCAGAAATCCGACGTGTTCAACCGTATCATGTGGTATTCATTTGACAAAGAGTCCACCACCGGCTTCATACCTCTGCCTGTCGGAAGAGTGAGGGAGATCGTTGAACTGAACAGGAAAGGGATCAAGGTGAAAAAACTCTCCGGGGAATTGCAGAAGGAACTACCGGCACAGGTGGAGTATAACAATGTGATCGAGGAAGAAAGTCCCGACAGATTCACTGATATACATACACATAAACGTAAGAAACGGAAAAAGGGAAAGGGTAATCACCCGCACCATCATTCTTCTTAGGAAATGCAACGATCCTTCATCTGCCTGATCATCGGTCTCTTACCACTCCTTCATTCCTGTGATCCCGACAGGATATTTGAAGAGAACAGGCATATTCCGGCCCGTTCATGGCACAAGGACAGGATCATGCAATTCCTTGTCAATATGAATGATACCATCAATAGTTACGATATTTACCTGAACGTGAGGAACAGCAACAGGTATAAAAACAGCAACCTGTTCCTGTTTGTAACAACGATGGCTCCCAACGGTTATTCCATTCGCGACACCGTGGAATGTATCCTTGCAGATGAGAGAGGAAAATGGTACGGCAGCGGACTGGGGGATATTTATTCCCTGCGGTTCCCGTACAAGAAAAATGTTGTTTTTCCCTATACAGGAACCTTTACCTTTGAGATACAACACGCCATGCGTACCAATGAGCTGAAAGAGATTCTTGACCTGGGGCTCAGGATCGAAAAAGCCAAACCATAAAATCATTACGGGGTGGGGAAACGCAAACTGAAAAAGTTTGAGAAGATGAAAACATTTCCCAATGTTTTTCAGCCTCCGGTGAACGATATCCTGAACCACGACCATGCCCTGAAAGGGAGATGGGCTGCTGAGGTGTTTCATAATTCCCGCCCCATCGTGCTTGAGCTGGGGTGCGGGAAGGGAGAATATACGGTAGGGCTGGCAAAAAAGTACCCGGAAAAGAACTTTATCGGCATCGATATCAAGGGGGCAAGGATATGGACCGGTGCAAGCGAAGCGCTGCGAGAAGGACTGAACAACGTGGCGTTCCTCCGTACACGCATCGAGCTGATGGAAGCTTTCTTCTCGGCAGGGGAAATATCCGAGATATGGCTCACCTTTCCCGATCCCCAGCTGAAAAGAAGAAGATGGAAAAAACGGCTTATCGCACCATCATTCCTGAACATCTATAATCGGTTTCTCTCCAGGGGAGGGATTATCCACCTGAAGACCGACTGCCGGCAACTGTATGAGTATACACTGAATCTTCTGAAGGGTAACGGAATCCAACCCGTCCTTGCAACGGAAAACCTCTACGCCTCGGTCATACAGGATGATGTAGCCGCTATACAAACCTTTTATGAAAAGCAATACCTTGCCGCGGGATTGAACATCCATTACCTTCGATTTATTCCGGGTATTGTGGAACATTTTATTGACCTGACAGATGAAGAACACTGAACATTTCTTCGAAAAGGTTTACAACGTGACACGCATGATTCCGTTTGGCTGTGTTACCAGTTATGGCGCTATCGCACGATACCTGGGCACGGGAAGATCAGCCCGGATGGTAGGCTGGGCACTGAATGCCTCCCACAGCAGCAAGCATTTCGTGCCTGCTCACAGGGTGCTGAACAGGAACGGTCTCCTCACCGGTAAATACCATTTCGGCGGTCCAACAGTGATGGAACAGTTGCTCAGGAACGAAGGTATAATAGTTGAAGACGACAGGGTTGTGAACTGGAAGGAAAAATTCTGGGACCCGGCAAAAGAATTACCTGCCTCCGGCAAACGACGATGAGAAATCATTATATTTGCATCTTTAAAATCAGTCTTATTAAAAATTATTCCATGGTCAGTGAGTCACAGGTGTTGGAAATCCTGAAAACCATTATTCACCCGGAGAAGAAGAATGATCTGGTAAGCCTGGGTATGATACGGAATATTCGCACTGACGGGAATAAAATATCATTTGGCTTAGTTTTTCCCCGCTCCAGGGATCCTTTTGCACGTACCCTGAAGAATGCCTGCCTTCATGCTCTCGAGAGCTCTCTGGGAAAAGGAATGGAAGTTGTCATTGAGGAAGGCGATTCGTCAGCCTCCATGGTCGAGGAAGCGCCGCTGCGGGAAGTGAAAAACATTGTGGCTGTTGCCTCCGGTAAGGGGGGAGTTGGAAAATCAACAGTTGCTACCAACCTAGCTGTTGCCCTTGCCAAACTAGGGCATCCGGTAGGTCTGATCGATGCCGATGTGTTCGGTCCTTCCCTGCCCAGAATGTTCAGTGCACTCGAAGCCAAACCGGTGGTTGAAACTGTCGGGGAGAAGGAACTGATCATACCGGTAGAAAAATACGGCGTGAAATTGCTGTCAATCGGGTTTTTTATCGATGCAGAAGATGCCACGATATGGAGAGGCCCCATGGCTTCAAATTTCCTCAAACAACTGATGACTCAGGGTGACTGGGGTGTTCTGGATTACCTGTTGGTTGATTTACCGCCCGGAACCAGCGATATTCACCTCACACTGGTACAGGAAGTGGCGGTCACCGGCGCTGTCATCGTTAGTACACCCCAGGAAGTGGCGCTTGCTGACGCCGTTAAAGGGATCAATATGTTCAGGAGCGAGAAGATCAATGTACCGGTTCTTGGACTGGTGGAGAATATGGCGTGGTTCACTCCGGCCGAACTGCCACAGAACAGATACTATATCTTTGGTCGCGATGGGGTGAGCCGTCTGGCTCAGCAGATGGGCGTTCGTCTCCTTGGACAAATTCCGCTGGTTCAGGGTATACGTGAGGGAGGTGATGAGGGACATCCGGCCGCTCTCGATGACCAGTCGCCCGTCGGGCAAGCGTTTATGCAGCTGGCAAAAAACGTGGTGGATAGTGTGGACGAACGAAATATAAGGTATTCGCCTACCGAAAAGGTGAGAATCATAAAATGATACATATACATTCTTCATTTCTTGTGTTATGGATGAGAAAAAACAAATCGTCGGAAGGATCAATGCTACATTGAATAAGGTGAGACCTTACCTGCAGGCCGATGGCGGTGATATAACCCTGTTGGAAGTGACAGACGACATGGTGGTCAAGGTCGAACTGAAAGGGGCTTGTCATGGCTGTCCCTTCAGCCTCCAGACATTGAAGGCCGGAGTGGAAAAAGCCATTATGAAAGAAGTACCTGAGGTCAAAGAAGTTATTGCAGTGAACGAATAATATCTGGCTCTCATTCCCGGGTACATGCCCTGATGTCCAGATCGTCAGGCTGTGGTAATCAATTTGTCCGCCGGTAAAATACTATCCACCTGAAATAATAGTTTATTAGGAAAAACATTCAGGCGCTTGAAATTACGTTTTCCGGTATATTCGCTCGTCATTCTGACATCCCTCACCCTGGTTGGTTGCTCAACACAGAAAAATACCCTTTTAACCAGGAGTTATCATAACCTGACATCGCACTATAATGTGTATTTCAATGGTTATGAGAGTTACAAGCAGGGGTTGAGGAAATTGCAGCAGTCCGGGAAAGATGATTATACCCGTGTGCTGGATGTTTTCCCTGATACGGATCCGTCACAGGCTTCTTCCATTAGTCCTGATATGGAACGTGCGATAAAAAAAGCAACCAAAGTGGTGAGCAATCACTCCATTACTGTCAAGCCAAAACGCAAAGACAGGGTGCTTACCGAAAAGGAAAAAGCCTTCTATAGTAAAAACGAGTACAATAAATGGATTGATGATGCTTACCTGCTCATGGGGAAATCACATTTCTTCAAGCAGGATTATACCCTGGCCATCAATATGTTCAGACACATCATACAGGTGTACGACGACCAAGCAGCAAGGTTCGAGGCAAACCTCTGGCTGGCAAGGATCTATAATCAACAGGGTAACTTCAGGGATGCAGCCAGGGTTCTTGAGCAACTGTACAGCGAAAGAACATTTCCACGAAAGCTGAGATCGCTCTTTCATGCCACCTATGCGCAACATTTCATCGTTCAGAAACAATTTGAAAAAGCCATTCCCTGGCTGCAGAATGCACTGAAATATTCCGGGAGCAGAAATCTCCGTACCAGGTATTCCTTCATCCTGGCACAACTTTTCCAGGAGACCGGTAACTCTCCGCAGGCTACTTATTACTATGCACAGGTGATTAAAAAGAACCCCCCTTATGAGATGATCTTTAATGCAAAGATCAACCGGGCTGGTACCTTCGATGTGGACCAAGATACAAGGGAAATAAAAAAGCAGTTGACGAAGATGCTGCGCGATGACAAGAATGCCGAATACCAGGATCAGATATACTACGCCCTTGGTAATATAGCCTTCAGGGAAGGACAGGTGCAGGAGGCCATCGATATGTTCCTCCTGTCGGCACGAACCAGCGTTTCCAATTCCACTCAGAAAGGATTGTCTTTCCTCACCGTGGCCGACTACTATTTCTCTCACAACAGGTACAGGGAAGCCCAAACATTTTACGACAGCGCCGTCATCTTCCTGACCAGTGAGTTCCCTGAATATGATGCCATTTCCGCTAAATCACGCAATCTTAATCATCTTGTTTCGTACATTGAAACCATTGAGAGGGAAGACAGTCTCCAGGCAGTGGCCGCCCTATCCCCGGATGAGCGGAACATTCTGATCGATAAAATAATACAGGATATCAGGAGGACGGAACAGCTGCAACAGCAGGGAAGAATGCAAGCCCAGGTCAATACCATGATGTATTACCAGAACGAAGCCCGGTTCAGGGACGATATCAGCCGGGAGGGACAATGGTACTTTTACAACCAGACAGCCCTTACCTTCGGACAAACTGAATTCAGGCGAAAATGGGGCGACCGGAAACTGGAAGATAACTGGAGAAGACGGAACAAGTCAACCGTCACCTTTGAGACCGGCAGCAACGGTATACAAACCGACACGGGTGTCCCCGTAAGCAATGACACAGGCAGTACAACCGATAATAAAAGCAGGGAATACTATCTCAAGGATATACCTGTCAATGATTCTCTTATGGCGCTGTCACATCAACGTATTAAAACGGCCATGTTTAACCTGGCAAGGGCATACCGCGACGATTTTGGCGATAACGACAAAGCTGTCGAATCGTTCGAAAAACTGTACAACCGGTATCCCGGGGATGCCGCTGAACCAGATGTTCTCTACTCGCTCTATACAATTAATAATGACCTGAAAAACACCGTCAAGGCGGAATATTACCGGAGTATGATTATCTCCCGGTATCCGGACAGTGAATACGCAAAAATGATCAGTGATCCTCAATATTTTACCAAGATACTGGAAAGGCAGCGGGAGGTGGAAATGCTTTACCAGGAAATGTTCGGGATATACCAGTCGGGTGGATATTCTTCAGTACCTGCCCTGGCAGATGCGGCGCTGACGAAGTATCCTGATCATCCGCTGGTGCCGAAATTCATGTTTCTCAAAGCGATGTCTCTCGGCAGAAGTATCGATCCTCTGGCACTGGTAGATATGCTGGAAGAGATACAGGTGAAATTTCCCGATGATCTGGTGGCTCGCAGCGCCAGGGATGTGTGCGAGGCTATAAGGACTTACCGGCCGGAGGTCAGGGAAGCCCAGGAATCCTTGCAGGCAGAAGAGTTGTACAAGCCCGATGAGAAAGACGCCCTCTTCTTTGCAGTTGTCATTAACCGCCGTATTTCCTCAACACAGCTGGTGTTTAATATCGTCAATTTCAATATAGAGTATTATACCAATGTTAACCTCGAGGTCGAGGAAGAGGAGTTTGACAGCCAGAATAAAATCATCACAGTTCGCCGGTTTGCCGATCCGAAATCTGCTGTTGATTACCACCAACGGATATTAGCCGATCCGGAAGTGTTTAAAGCCATCAACCTGACTCCTGACCAGGTCTTTATCATTTCTGCAACTCATTATCCCATACTGGTACAGGACAAGTCGCTCAGCACCTATCTCAAATTCTACAAAAAGCAGTATCTTCGTTAAATTGACCCGGATACCGCGTATTGCGATTGTCTGAACCATGAATAAGATAAAGATACTCTGGACCGATGACGAGATCGATCTGCTGAAACCACACCTCCTGTTCCTTCAGGAAAAGGGATATGAGGTACACACGGCCAGCAATGGCATGGATGCGCTGACCATGACCAGTGCAACGCACTACGATATCATTTTCCTCGATGAACACATGCCCGGCCTCAGCGGACTGGAGACGCTGGATGCCATTAAAAGGATCAATCCCGCTATACCTGTTGTCATCATCACAAAAAGCGAGGAAGAAGATATCATGGATGAGGCTATCGGATCAAAAATATCGGATTACCTAAACAAACCGGTACACCCAAAACCGATCCTGATGATTATAAAAAAAATCCTTTACAATAAACGACTGGTCTCACAGAAAATTACCAGTTCATACCACTCAGGCTTCGGTGAGATAAGGTCCCTGATCAGCCAGGCTTCCTCCTGGAGTGACTGGACCGATATTTATCGCCGCCTTGTGCACTGGGACCTGTTGATGGAGGAATCCGACATGCCGGAGATGAAGGATATACTCCGGCAGCAGCAGACCGATGCCAATACAGACTTCATGCGCTTCGTGAAGAGCCAGTATAAAAGCTGGTTTACCAGTAACAAGACCGAAAGGCCGTTGCTCTCAACCGGTATCATCCGGCAATACCTCTTGCCATTGATAGATAAATTTAATAATACTGTGTTTCTCCTGATCGATAACCTCAGGTTCGACCAGTGGAAGGTGCTTTTTTCACTCTTGCAGGATTATTACATGCTTGAAAAGGAGGACCTGTATTACAGCATTCTTCCCACTGCCACACAGTATGCGCGGAACGCCATCTTTGCTGGATTGATGCCCAAGGAGATCAGTGAAATGATGTCAGGCATGTGGGTGGAGGAGGAAGAAGAAATCAGTAAAAACTTGTTTGAGGAAGAGCTGCTAAAGAAACAGCTACAACGCCTGGGGAGAAATCTGTCATTCAAATATGAAAAAGTGAACACCCTCGGGGCCGGGAAAAAGCTGCTCGACAATGTAAAGGATATGCTGGATTTCAAGCTGGGAGTGATCGTCTATAATTTTGTCGATATCCTTTCCCATGCACGGACCGATATGGACATGATACGCGAACTGGCCAATGATGAGGCAGCCTATCGTTCCCTCACCCGTTCGTGGTTTATTCATTCTCCCCTGTTTGAAATACTGAAGGAACTGTCGAGGATGAATGTGATGCTGATGGTTACCACCGATCACGGATCGATACGGGTGCAGAATCCTCTCAGGGTGGTGGGCGACAGGCAGACTTCGACAAACCTGAGGTATAAACAGGGACGGAACCTGAATTACAATCCAAGAGAAGTATTTGAAATCACGGATCCCTATTCCGTTCATCTGCCCAAAATGAATGTCACTACAAAATATATCTTTGCGGGCAATGATGATTTCTTTGCCTATCCCAATAACTTTAACCATTACGTCGGCCTGTATAAAAACACGTTTCAGCACGGCGGCATTTCGATGGAGGAAATGCTGGTTCCGGTATCCGTCCTGATCCCGAAAACACATGAAAAATAATCCTATGGCCTCCGGGGAAACGGTTCATTCCAATATACTTGAGTTCGATTGTGATTCACCTGACCGGCTCGATGAGCTGGCCGTCCAGATCATTGATGTGCTGGGAGACCACAGGGTTGTCGCCATTTACGGTCAACTGGGTGCAGGTAAAACAACCCTCATCAAATCCATTTGCGGACAGCTGGGAGTCATTGATGTGGTTACCAGCCCAACCTTTTCCATCGTGAATGAATACCGGACCATCCTGTCGGGGATTATTTACCATCTCGATTTTTACCGTATCAATAACCTTCGGGAGGTATTTGATATGGGGTATGAGGAATACTTTTACAGCGGTAACTTCTGTTTCATCGAATGGCCCGACATAGTGGAATCCATATTGCCTCCGGATACCATCAGAATAATTATTGAGGTACAGGGGCAACAAAAACGACGGATTATCGTAAGAGAGGACGGAATGAAGGATAAATCCCTGCCCGTTTGAACTAGAGGGGAAATTGTTGTACATTAGAAGTTTAACTCTGTAACACAATATATGGAAACGAACGACTCATTATCAAGGCTGCCGCTTGGGAAGGCCGGTATGATGCCACAGGAAGAAATGCTGGAGGTCGGGAAGAAGCGTCAGTTCATTTCCATCGGTATACCGAAAGAATCACAGAAATATGAGAGCCGGGTTTCCCTCACTCCCGAAGCAGTGGAACTGCTCGTGGGGAACGGACATCAGGTGATCATCGAACGGGGCGCAGGGCTCGAAGCCAGTTACATTGATAAAGACTACAGCGAACTGGGAGGACAGATTACCGATAACCGTGCCGATGTCTACCAGTGTGATATAATCCTCAAAGTTGCCCCGTTGACCCTGGAGGAAATTGAACTCCTGAAAGGCAACCAGGTCATCATTTCGTCCCTCCATGTTTCCAGCCAGAACGAGGAGTATATCCGCAGGCTGATGAACAAGAAGATGACGGCTATCGCCTTTGAAACGATCATGGATAAATTCAATCATTACCCCGTGGTACGTTCCATGAGCGAGATCGCCGGCATCGCTTCCATACTCATTGCTACCGAATACCTCAGTAATGTTCATAAGGGGAAGGGGGTACTCCTGGGCGGCATAACCGGCATCACTCCTGCAGAGGTCATTATCTTAGGGGCGGGTACCGCCGGAGAGTATGCTGCAAGGGTGGCTATGGGACTGGGCGCTGTGGTGAAGGTATTCGATAACTCCGTGCATAAGCTCCGGCGCCTTCAGAACTACGTGGGACGTCGGCTATCAACATCCATCTTTCACCCTCGAGTCCTCGAAAAAGCCCTGAAATCAGCCGATGTGGTGATCGGTGCGATACACCTAATTGAAAAAGGCCCCCGTTGCTATGTCACTGAAAACATGGTCAAAGGCATGAAGAAAGGATCGGTTATTGTCGATATCAGTATTGACCAGGGTGGATGTATCGAGACATCCGAACAACGGGATCACGGGAGCCCCGTGTTTACCAAGCACGGTGTTATCCATTATTGTGTGCCCAACATTCCCTCGCGTGTGGCCCGTACCGCCTCTATTGCCCTGAGCAACGTGTTCAATCCTATACTTCTCGAAATCGGTGAGGCAGGTGGGATAAAACAACAACTGAAGGATGATACCGGCCTGCGAAAGGGCGTATATATTTTTAATGGAATACTCACCAGCCAGTATTTAGGGAACCGCTTTGGCATCCAGGCCAAGGATATTGATCTCCTCCTGGCTGCCTTCTGAAAAGCCATGCATCAGAACAACGCCCTGGCCTGCAGGCTTCCTGTATGTATTACCCTGCCCGGTGGATTCGTCCTGCCCTGGTAAAGCAAACTCACTTCAATACCGTTTACCAGCCTTCTAATATAGGAAATATTCCAAACAAGGTTACTTCCGGGAAGAAAACCCTCAAGCATCTCGTATGCCATGGCAGTAGAGGCAGCTGAGGTATATGATATGAACAGGTAGTCCATCTCTGCGGCCATGTTGCCGTCATTACTCAGGCTTCTTTTATAGCGGAGCCCGGCCTTGTGCTGTGTGGATCTTTCAGCTCCGGCATCGTTTCGCTTTTTACTGTACGAATAATTCAGATCAAGACCGGTATGCACGCCCGGTTCCATACGCAGGGTGAATGCCTCCGCAAATGACCGTATGTCGAAATTCCGTTGGCTGAAATATTGCGATTCATATATCTTCATCGAGAAATCAAGCTGGTTGAGCAGGATTACAGACGGGCTTACATTGTATCTCAGACTGACCGTATGACCCCTAAGCCCCCTGGTATCGAAACCGTTCAGCAGAAGGATGCGGTTTTGTTGATCCTGGTAAATATAATCGGCTCCCACCACCGGATGGTTCCTGTTCCATGAGAAAGTGTTCCTGATGGTTGTTCCTACATTAACAAGACTCGTATCACCGGATATTGTGTGAAAGGGGTTCATCCCCTCAAGCCAGTGATCTCTGCTGCTTTTTTTGATCATCCTCAGTGCCATCTGATCGGAGAATGCGGCCAGCAATCGTGCTGTTTTTCCTTTCGCATGTATGAGCCGTTGGAGTTGTATGTTCAGCACCTGGTTGATCTGCGTGGTGGTCACCGGTTCATATTCATTCGATGGCAGCAATACCCGTATGTAGGCTGCTTCATCCTGGAACCGGGCAATATCAAACTCATCCAGCTCTTTAACGGTATTATTGTTGTAATCGGTCCACCGGTAAATTCCTTGTCCCTGTGGTACTTCGATATATGCAAAGCTTCTCTTCAATTCCTGACCTTTCCCCAGCTCGTAATAGGTGGAGCCATTCAGGCCTCCGTCGAAAAACCTGAATGAGTAGTGTACCCGTCCCAGCAGCGTTTCGTCATCATTCATGGTTACCGGTCTATGGCCGGTGATGTGTAGTCGCCGGTAATGCACGCCGGTAGTGAGCTGTTGTTTCCGGCCGGCCATGCTGGCATCAATACCGGCATCATGCGAGACTGTGGCTTTCCTGAGCTCGTTGCCCGAGGGAAGGAAATCCTGCCGGTTCTTATAGCTGATCAGGAACTGGTTTTTTGTACCGGGCGCGTTCTCCATGAACATTTCATATTCCTGAAACGCAAAACTGGAGGGTGTGATACTGTCATCTTCCTGCCTGCTCCAGCGGTTTCTTTCTGCCATCTCACGGATACCGATCCTGAATAGGGGGGATTCATGGGATAGGGATGTGCTGTGCCTGAGAAAGGAGGTACTAATCCCCGATGATGCGGTGGTCAGCAGGCTCCCGTTGGATTCAAGAAGAAAACCTGACCACTTCAGACGGGTGTTCAGACGATGGTTCATTCCGTTGTAGACATTGCCGCGGTCGAGATATTCGGCCCGGTAGGAAAGAAAGA
>JAXDBV010000043.1:0-3950 GCA_034678415.1 Bacteroidales bacterium | reverse complement strand
ATACGAAGGGGAGCGAGGGCATATCCTGTTTTGGCCAGGTACAGTTCAGCAATCCGCCCTCCTCTCCCATGGCATAGGTGGGACGCTGGGTATTAGCCTCGTCGGCAAGACTGGTTTTAAAATTATACCTGTACACAGCCCTGAGATGGTTTTTGACTTTTTCAATATCCACTATTTCATCATCCATCCCGCACACTGTTGCCAGCCACAGGCCCATGATCCCATTCGACAGGCATCCGTTACCGTATTGGTGCACAGGACCTTCCTTCCTGATTAGGGATCTGGCCTCTCCGGAATACGGTGAAGTTAAAATAGTACCTGTATCGCTGAGGGGGGAAGGAGTGTTTAGTCCCTCCCACTGTGTCTTCTGGCAGAAATATTCCCCGTTAAAGAGCCTGTTTTCCATGATGTTTTTCCCTTTCTCCAGCAACATCCGGTAACGGCTGACATCCTGGCCGAGGTACTCACCGATGAGGGTGAAGGCATTCAGTGCTCCGAGGTAGCAGCTTGTCCCCAGCCCGTTCGGTCCCCAGAACCGTGTATCAAAGGTATTATGCTGCGGCTCCTCCAGGGCGCCGGTCTCGCGCGGATCCCATTCTCGTATGCAGAAATCGAGGCTTGTTTTTATGGATGGGGCCATTTTTTGCAGCCATTCGTCGTCACCAGAGATACGCCACTCGCGATATGCTTTCATGATCCCACCGAGCTGGCCGTCAGCCGCCGGGAAAAACTCATGCCCCACTTCACGGATCGGCAGGCCGGAGTTGAATGTCTGGTGGCCACTGTCATCCTGGCTCACCAGGAATTCGGTTTCCCTCAGTGAGCGTTCGAGGGTCGGGAAGAGATGAGGGATTGCCTGTGCGTAGTTCCACACGTGGGTATTCGATCCATGCCCCAGGCCTTTGGTATCATCGCATCCCTCAAAGACTGAAAGCCTGCCATCGGATTGCCGCAGCACAACGGGTGATTTCAGGATAGTCAGATTGGCGGCTATTGCCTCCACCACTTCAGCGGGCAATGTGGTACTATAAAATGCGTCTGTGAACTTCTTGCTGCGTCCTTTCAAGTCTTCATAACCGGACGACCAGTAATCCATCACTTCATGAATATTTTTAAATCTGGAACTATACCACGGCCGGTAATAAAAGGAGTCCCACTCTTCCGGGGGAGGAATGTATGATTCCATGGCGTGATCCACTTCCTCGCCGTACCGCAGATCGGAATGGGGGGCGAACCAGGCAAGCATCAGGCATATGGTTTTCTTCTCTCCCGGTTTCAATATGAAAGGCACGTACAGGGATGCTCCCGGGGCACCTTGTTCAACGGGGGGGGTTACCCTGGGTTCGGCCGATGCAATATGTTTCCATGTTATGGCCAGAGCATCATACGTTGTGCGTACCCCCCTGAACCAGCAGTGGTCAATGAGGGTGGCCGTATCGTTCGTAAAAAATGCAAAATCACCCTGCAAATGCGGGCTGATAGCCGGAGACCGGTTGGACAGAATAAAACCGTTTGGGGAAGGCTTGATGAAATTGCTGCAGCCTGCCCGGCTCATAAAATTGACAGTATTGAAAGAGAAGACTGCCTCCATATCGTTTTCCCCGGTGTTCACAAAAGAGTATTCAAGGGCGGCACAGGGAAGGCTTGAATTATCCGGGTCGAGAGGGATAAAGGGGCTCCATCCGGTAATCGTGATATCAAGAGGAATGTCATTATCCTGCAGTGTGATCTCTCCAAACGGAAAGTGTGCCGTGAATTCCGCGTATTCAAACCTGGGCAGGCCGTAACTGGTTCCTGGAGCCCCTCTGCCGGCGACGGGCAGAACAAATTTTTTATGGTCAGGAACGGGGCCCTCGAGTACCTTTACCCCATGTTCCAGTCCCCTGACGGCGATGGCAGCAAACATATTTGGTGCGTTGTACAAACCAGGCCGGTTATAAACTGAGACATGTGAGAGGGCTCCCGTTCCTTCCAGGCACACCATCCCCGCCCCTATTCCTCCCAGCGGGTAGGCAATGTGGGACAGGAATTCCCCCCGGTACGGACCATTATATTGATGCCCGCTTTCCGGCTCTTTTTCATGGATGCCTGTACATGATGTGAGCATCAGAAGAGTGAACAATGCATGGACTTGTACATTGATTTTCATGGGTATCTATAATAGATTTTTAAACTATGGGTTGCAGTGCGGTTTGTATCAGGCATCATTCGGGCGCTGCCCGTTAAAAAATGACAGGTATTACTCCAATACAGTAAGGTTCTTCAATGCAGGTCATTATCGTATTTATCCCCCGGTGTCCCGGTATGTCATTTCCCATGCAGGTAGTCAGCCCGCTGTTGTTACCAAAATGACCAAACGTCTCCGTTATGCCCGGGATCAACATGTTCCCCCTGTTCTTAGCTGATTCTATGTCAGTGATTTACATATCCGCACGGGTTATCATCTTTTCACGATCCAGACAAAATCAATCCCGATAAAACGGTCAGGTTTGCCGGTATTGAACAGTGTTATCGTATGTTTACCGGCTGTAAGTTTCAGCGGGGCTGCCTGGACAGACCTCGACAGGGTTCCGTAAGGAGCATAGAGATCGGTCTCACGGTTCTTACTGAGCAGGATTTCCCCGCCATTCATTTTTGCTGTGAAGGAACCTGAACCGGGTGATTTGCACAGTGTTAACAAAATAACATATTCTCCTTCGCTCACAATGGGGAGAGTAAGTGTAAGTTCATCGTTTTCTTTTACCGGTTTCCAGGCAAGCAGCTTCCCGCCGGCCCACAGGTCATCCTCCATGAACAGCATGTGCCGGTTCATTCCGGTCAGTTGTTCTGCCTGGTAAAACATGGCGTTGGCACAAAACCGGTATCCTGATGGTTCCCATTTCTCGGGGAGCGGGGGCAACTGCACATCCTCCTTCATTAGAGGGATATGATCGTCGCAGATACCAGGTATTCCGTAGTGATACATGATCCTTCCGTACGAAAATCCGGGTACCGGCCCATGGCTCAGTAGTTCCATATAAAAAGAGATCCTTTCCCTGAAGGGGATGGGATCAATGATATGCCAGCGATAGTTCGTAACATACCCCCTGTTGCCGGGCCCGTCATTTCTTGGCTGTCCGCAATAAGGATGGGCAAAAATATCGGCCGATGACCAGGCATAGTTAAAGTAATCCTCTGAACCCGTTCCAAAGAATGAGGGGAACGTGTCGTTATCCACGAAGATCTTCTCATCTCCCTCACCCCACCAGTTGCCGTTGGAAGAGGGAACGCTGGTAGGATTCATCAGCATGGCAGCCGCTCCCGTGAGCACTCCCCGGCCACCGGCTACCAGGTATGGTATATCATACGGGTTATGATTGGATGCCACCAGGTGATGGTCAGCCCTCCAGCGGGCACGCAGGTGCATGGATTTACCTTCTTTCCAGTCATATCCGCAGGATAAGGCATAACCGGTAATATGAACTTCTTCCTTCCCGTAATTATGAACCTCCATTTTGACAGAATCGCGGAAGGGCATAATGAACCGGCAGGTCATCCGGCCATCGTCGTTGACGGTGAACGGCAGGGAGGTATAAGGATTGATCCCGGGGGCGGTACAAAAGAAATCGCCGACAGGCGACTGCACCTGGCTGACAGAAGCCCCGTCGAAAGAGATATTCAGCACATTCTGGCGGAGGGCATTATCCATGTTCCCTGCCTCAACACTTAGCGATAAGGTCCTGACAGCGCCCGGACCATTCAGTTTCAGTATTTCCCCGGTTTTGCCGGGTGGGATCCGCTCATCAATCCCGGTTCTCACCTCATTCTTTCCTTCCGACCAGGCTTCATCAGGATTCTTCAGTATCCCTGCTGTTTCAGCCATGACATCGCTGTAAGCCGCAAGATCATCCGGAGAAAAGGTCTTCACCCTGGTGCCCTTTTCATACAGGCGGAATTGGATATGGTAGAAA
>JAXDBV010000042.1:0-18160 GCA_034678415.1 Bacteroidales bacterium | reverse complement strand
GATAGTGCTGCTGGCTGGTATTTACATTTACCTGTTCAGGACAGAGATCATCATGAAGATGGAGGAGAACAAGCAGACATCGTCAAAGGAGTTTACGGAACATATACAGTCGATGGCCAATATCACGTCGGATGCTTCTAATGCCGAGAGGATTAATCGCTGGAAATCAGCCTTCAGGATGTACCGCGAGCGGCCTTTGACAGGCTGGGGTCCCGGCACATACCAGTTCAAGTATGCCCCCTTTCAGCGGTCGCGGGAGAAGACCTATATCTCCACCGATTTTGGAGATCAGGGCACAGCTCACAGCGAATACTTCGGTCCCCTCAGTGAGTCGGGATTACCGGGTCTTTTGTCTGTGCTTCTTCTTGTGTTTACGGCGGTTTATACCGGATTGAGAACATACCGGCGCCTCCCCCCAGGAAGGATGAAGATGATTACCATGTCGGTATTCCTTGGACTGGTGACCTATTTTACGCACGGCATGCTGAACAACTTTCTCCATTCAGACAAAGCCTCGGCGCTTGTCTGGGGCTTCATTGCCATACTAGTGGCGATTGACTTACAATCGGGAGGAAAGAAGGAATTGAAGGTTAATGGAATTGAACCCCGATAATGGTTATATCATCAAAAATGTTTTTGTTCCCTTTCAGGATGTTCTGGCTTTTGATGATCATCTTTAAATCATGTTCAATATGTTTATCACTCCTGATGAATTGTTCGATAACCCTTGTGCCGTACTCTATTCCCTCGTTATTCTGAAGTTCTGACAAGCCATCGGTGTAGCAGATGATTTTGGTATTTTCCTGGATATTGATCCTTCCGGATTCAATGAAGGGTATTTTATCCAGCATTCCTATTCCCACACAACTGGTTTCCAGCTTCATCACCTGTTTGTTTTGTCCGAAGAAAAGGACAGGCGGATTATGCGCGGCATTCACATATTCAAGAACACGGGTCCGGCTGTTATACTTGGCGATGAACAGGGTAATGAACTTTTCTCCGTTGGCGCTCTGGATAACGCGTTCGTTCAGTTTTTTCACCAGGTCAACGAGGGATATCTCCGCGGCATACAATGCCCTGAGGTTCGCCTGGAAATTCGACATAAGCAGGGCTGCACTGATTCCTTTTCCTGATACATCGGCAATGAGGAATCCCGTCTCTTCGTCATTCAGGGTCAGGCAGTCATAGTAATCGCCTCCCACGGAGTAATGCGGATGATAAAATGCTGCGACGGAAATTTTTTTGTTTCTCGGGAGGGAGGCATTGTCAGGGATCAGCATGGTCTGCATGCGAGAGGCCAGCTCCAGCTCTTTCTTGATGGCTTCCTGGCGCAGGCTCTCGTTGAATAGTCGTATATTTTCAATGGCCACCATGATGATGTTGGAGAGGGTTTGAATGAAATGGAGGTGCTTGATGGTAGGGCTTACCCCCTCTCCCTCTTCATCGATATCGCCGATAAGGATAAAGGCCAGGGGTTTCCCTTTATGTATCACAGGAATGGTGATGTCAAACGCTTTCAGGGGACTGTCATCCAGGTCGGAATTGAAGGTGATCTCATCCACCTCCAGCAGGTCACGTTCCACATTAATGGAGCGGCGGGTGGCGGCAGAACATCCGGATGAGAGAATGAGTTCCCAGCGTGTTCCTAACTTATAGATAAGGATCCTGCCGATATTCAGGTCGTCGCGAAGGAGGGTTTCGTAATGTTTCAACAGTTCTTCCTGGCCCAGGTTCGCATTTATGGCCTGTGTAAGATTCAGCAGGGCATTCAGTTTGAATTTGGTAACCTTTAGTCTTTTTATTGAGCCGTCTTCAGACATCAGGTCTGTTTTTATTTTGCACGTTCATAGTAGGTATAGTCGCGTGTATCCACTCGGATACGATCACCGGTATTGATGAACAGAGGGACATTCACTGTGGCACCGGTCTCCAGCTTGGCGGGTTTCAGCGTATTGGTGGCTGTATCACCTCTCAGCCCCGGTTCCGTATAAACCACCTCAAGGTCGACGAATGGAGGCATTTCGCAACTCAGGGGGGACTCGGTCTCCGCATGGTAAACCACTTCCACATCCTGTCCTTCCTTCAGCAGGTCGGGGGCGCTGATCAGGTTTTCATCCATAGTGATCTGTTCAAATGTCTCGGTATGCATGAAATGGTATCCCAGGTCGTCACTATAGAGAAACTGGTATGGACGGCGTTCGATACGCACGAGGTTGATCCGTACTCCTGCAGTAAAGGTATTCTCGATCACCCTGCCGTTAGTAAGACTCCTGAGCTTGGTTCTTACAAATGCGCCGCCCTTCCCCGGTTTTACATGTTGAAACTGCACAATGGTATAGAGGTCATTATTGAATTCAATGCACAGACCATTCCTGAAATCGGCCGTTGTTGCCATAGTTATCCCCCGATTTTTTCAATGCAAAAATACGAAATGAAACAATATGGATAATTCTGCCGGGTAATTATTTCTCCAGCGGCTTGAGTTCATACCGGAGATTTTCATAGGCCACCAGGTCAACACGCATGGAACCGACCCACATGTTAAAGTCGATCCGCAGGGGTAAAAAATTCTTGTCATCACTGATCCACATCAGCATGTCATCCTGTGTTTTGAAAACCCGCCCGACTTCCGTTACAGGGGCAAACACCTTGCAACGGTATTTCCCGAAACGTGTACGGATAATTTCCTTTCCCTTATACCGGAGGTTTAATGGATAAATTTCATTCGCAAAGTACGTAACCAGTTTTATGGTGTCTCCAACCTGGAGGATATCCATGTTGTAATTTCTCAGCAGGTAGATGGCCGAGACCATATCTATGATACCTTGCGGTACTTTCATGGTTCCCACTTTCTTGCTTGTAACCGTGTTGCTGTCACGGTTAAAAAAGTTCTCATCGTAATAAGTATACCTACCTTCAGAAATATTCCGCACGGCTTTCAGGGGTAGCCCGGATGATACATCTATGTAACTTTCGTAAATATCCTTCACCCTGTATATTTTATCAGCGATGCCAATGGTTCTTGCTTCGGCACGGGCGTGAAACACGGGTTGTTTGTCGATGGTTGACGACCGGACTGTGAGCTTGGCAATACCTCCGTTGATAGGCCCGTAATGTAGCAGGTATTCAAGCTTCTCCCCGTCGCGGAACGGGGGAACGAAAAACTGGGACCAGACAGAAATCTGACTGCATGAAGAAAGCAGCAGAACAATTGTTATCAGCTTATACACATTCGTTTTATTTTCATTGATCAAAATCTGTGCCTAATTGTATACTTCGTTCACCGCTCGTTAACGGAGGACATTTTTTCTGGGCACGGTGGCGATAAAGTCCTTCAGATAATAGGGTTCAAAGTAGGCGGTGTCGACAAATGATTTTTCTTTATATGCCTTCCATGCCAGAGGGACCATATGCTGGGCTGAAGGTGTAAAGGTATCAATAAATAGGGCATTGGGGTGCCTGAGGTGTAGCTTACATTTCATGGCACCGTCACCAAAGAATACTACCTTTCGTTCATCCAGCACATTATTGAATGTACCGGCTGAAACAACGATGGCTGAGCTTTTTGTAATGGCTTTGTTTTCGCGGGTGAAGAATGCCGTGTACACCTCCATCCGCCGGGCATCAATCATGGGTGCAAACCATGTGTTCTGAAGGTCAAGGTTTCTGAACGATGCAATTGCCGGGTGAGACAGGATCCCCAGTGCCATGCTCTGCAGGGTGTTTACCGCAATAAGGGGGATATCCGAGCCGTAAGCGATGCCCTTACTCACCGACACGCCAATCCTCAGTCCGGTGTAGGAGCCAGGACCCTGGCTTACCGCCACAGCCTGAAGATTGGCAGTTGTGATCCTGTTTTCTTTCAATATCCGTTCAATGAAGACTGTCAGGTTGGCCGCATGTTCCCTTCCGCCCATGCTTTCCTCAAGCGCCAGCATTTGTTTGCCTTCTGCCAGTGCGACAGAACAAACACGCGTCGAGGTATCGATGCACAGAATCAGTGACATGGAAGGAAAGGTTACTTCTTCTTGCTAGCCTCAAACAGTTTATCGTGAGCTACCCTGGTAACCCTTGATCCCTGCTTCAGCCTTTTGGAGATAGCATTAAAAGGAGCGATAACCACTTCTTCATCGGCCTTGAGCCCTTCCTGTATCTCAATATAGCTGTTGTCTTGGATCCCTGTTTTTACCTCAACCTGTGACACACTGTCGTTATTGAAAACAAACACTACCTCTTTTGGTTCCGGAGCCTTTGAGACCGAAGCTTCCACTACTGCCTCTCCGGCTAATGAATCTACCCGTGTGGTAACGGCCTGTATGGGAACGGATAATACTCCCCTGCGGGTTTCTGTCTGTATATCAACGGTGCATGACATGCCCGGGCGAAATGGGGTCCGTATGGCGGGACTGAGCAGGTCTTGGTACGACTCTTTGAGGATGAGGATCTTAACATTGAAACTGGTGACCTGGTCGATGGATACACCCGTGGTAGTGGCCGAATTGGCAATTTCAGTGACGACACCCTTGAACGGGTGATCAATATAGGCATCCACTTCAATGATGGCTGTATCCCCCAGGTTAACCCTGATGATATCATTTTCATTTACCTCAACCACTGCTTCCATCTTTTCAAGATCGGCGATACGCATCAGTTCAGTACCGGTCATCATGCTGGTGCCTACCACCCTTTCTCCTTTTTCCACATCGAGCTTGGATATGGTTCCGCTCATGGGGGCGTAGATGGTTGTTTTAATGAGGTTCTCCCTTGCTTCCGCCAATCGTGCTTCGGCGCTCTTCACGGAAAACCGGGCTGCGTCATAATTAGCCTTGGCTATATTATACGCTGCTTCAGCACTCTCATAATCCGACTGAGAGATGGCTTTCTGCTCCCATAACTGCTTGTTCCTGTTAAAGGATAATTCGTTCTGCATAAGCTGCGCTTTAGCCTGTTCCTGGTTTGCCAGCATTGAATTCAATGCTGATTCTGCCTGCTTCACCATCGATACGTATGTGTCGGGCTTGATCTTTATCAGCAAGGTCCCCTGTTTTACATCATCGCCTTCCTTGACGTACAGTTCAACAATCTCCCCCGATACATCGGGCGATATCTTCACTTCTGTTTCAGGCTGTATCTTGCCGTTGGCTGTGATCAGTTCCGTAATCGTCCTGGAGGTAACTTTCTCGGTGGCTACCTCAATCAGTTCTTCCTTGCCAAACCATCCCAGGCGTTTACCAACAATCGCAAGGATGATCAATGCCACCGTGACTATGATAATGATTCTAAAACTCTTGTTTTTCATTTTTGACACTATAAGGTAAAAGATTAGAGCTTAATTGGATTACCCATATAGAATTCCAGCACATTTATCTGGAAGATATATTCATATTTTGCCTGGAGAAAATCTGACTGGGCCTTCATAAGCATATTCTTAGAAGTATTATACTCAACCGAGGTGACTGCTCCCACGTTCAGCTTTTGTTCCACATACCGGAAGGATTCTTCCATGGAAGTGACGGTTTTTTGACTGGCGTTATAACGTTTCAGGGCAGCCCTGGCATCCGCATACTTTTGCTGTATTTCCTTATAAAGCTGGTTCCGGGCATTTTGCAGGCTCAATTTTGAATTATCAAGGTTCAGCTTGGCATTGCTAACAGCTGTGTTGGTTCTTAGCCCGTTAAAAATAGGTATGCTCAGGCTGATACCCAGTCCGTAATTGATATTATCGTTAAGCTGATCCCAGAAGGGATAAGTCTCCTGAACAGGCATAAGGTCCGGTCCAATAACCGGATTCCCGTTCTCATCCAGCATGGTTCTGGTTCTGATATCCGAATACCGTGTGGAGATATAAGAGTTGAGCGACAGGTTGGGGCTTCTCATACCCTTTGCCACCAGCAACCCTGCCTCCGAGGCTTTTAACTGGTATTCGGCGCTCTGGATCTGGGGCATGATCAGTTCCGCGTGGTTATATATACCGTTAACAGTATAAGCCAGTTCATCCCCGGGAGGGATGGTAATCACCGGGACTTCAATCCGGAAATCACCTACCGAATCCAGTTCGAGCATCTGTGTCAGGGTTAGGTAGGATATCTCAAGCTGGTTCTGATAGTTTACCAACTGCAGCTCCTCATTAGCCTGTTGAGCCATAATCTCCAACAGGTTGCCATGGGGAATGCTGCCGGCATTGACCAGGATTCGCGTACGTTCCACCTGCTGGTTGGTGACCTCCAGTTGGTTCTCTGCTACCGTGACAAGTTCCTGGTTAAAAAGAATCTGCAGGTAGGCAAGGGCAATATTGAGGGAAATGTCGTTCCGCACCTTCTCCACCTCCTTCTGGCTGGCCAGCATGTTCAGCTTATTCTGTTTAATAGTGTTCAGCGTTTGAAAACCGTTGAATAGTGTAACGTTTGCCTGAGTATAAAAACTGTTGGATTGCACGTTTTCGTTTTCGGTGAACCGGTATGTGCTCTCATCCAGCGCACGCCCGAAAGAATAACTGTGCGAAGCATTGGCATTCAGGTTCGGAAATGCGTCGAACTTCGACTGCCGGTAGGTGTTCTCCTGAAAAACAGCGTTAATCGCCTGTTGCTTGATCATGATATTGTTTTCGAGAGCATAGGTGATGCATTTCTCAAGCGACCATACATTATCCTGGCAAAATAAACCGGACGACACCAGGTTGAACAGGATCATCAATAAAAACAAATATTTTCCAGGTTTCATGAATCGGTATTTTTGAAGCGGTAAAGTTATAATATTCATGCCGATTTTCCAGATAACGATTGATTTTTTGATCAAAGTATCACATTCATACGTTAGACATGCCTGTTGTTTTTTAAATTTATCCCGGAAAAGAAAAGATGAACCGAAAAAGCCGGACAAGAAGAGAAGATGTCATTGCGATGGATGGAATAGGTCCGGTCAGGGTGAGTTGGCGCCAAGGACTGCGGTCCATGAGGATTTCGCTGAGGCCGTTCGATACCGTTCACCTGAGCCTGCCTATTCATCTGAACATGGATGAAGGAAAAAAATTCCTTATCCGTAAAAAAGAGTGGATACGGAAGACCAGGAAGAAGATACTCATAACGGAAGGAAGAAGAAGCTTTTTCGATGAATCATCGGTCTTCCGCACCGCACATCATTCGCTTAAAATAATAAAGGGAGATTACAGGTCTCTGTTTTCGTTCGTTAAAGATGGCGTCATTATGGTAGGTATACCTTCTGTAATGGCAATGAGCGAACCAGTGATCCAGGAAGTAATCCGGCAGGCTATTGTAAGGGCGTTGTGGATGGAAGCCAGGGAATACCTTCCCGGGAGGGTTGCCGAGCTGGCTCAGAGGTATAAATTCCGCCCGGGTATCGTTACGTTGAGAAACAACCGGACACGATGGGGCAGCTGTAACACAAAAGGCGATATAAGCCTGAACATACACCTGATGAGGCTTCCCTCCCGGATTGCTGATTATGTGATTCTACATGAGCTGGTACACACCGTGTTCCCCCATCACCAGTCTGCCTTCTGGAATATGCTAACCGATATTTGCAGCGAGGCCCGGATACTCGAACGGGAATTAAAGCAATACCACACGCAAATCTTCTGATAATCAAGAGGTAAGAAGAGAATTCTTCAACTGGTTCGTAAGTACCTGGTCAAGGCTTTCGATGTATTGTTTGGCTTTTTTGGCCCCAAAGATCTTTTCGAAATTCCTCATCAGGTAATCCTGTATATAGTCTTTCCATTCGAAAAAGGAAAGAGTGGAAATCGTTCCCGGGTGGATTTTTTCAAAATGTCTACGAATAATATTAACCTGGGTCATGTATGCCATGTATGCTTTGATGGCCGTTCTCAGCCGGTCGGAGAGGTAGTTTTCCACGATTCTGAAGCTCCTGGGCATCACCTCGAATGTCATGTCACAGAAGCAATGGAATGTGTTGTCCCAGTTTATATAATGAATGAAATAGTTGGAAATTCTGAAAACCTCCTTGCTTTTTGAAGGATCGATATTCTTGGCGAAAAGCCCTTTCATTTCAGTGATGTACATGTCCTTGATAGAATCATCGAGGATATGACATATTTCAGTGGTATGTCGAGCGTATTCGGCGGTGAAATTTTGTGCGGTGAAATTAGTAGGATTAAACGGTTCATAATACCTGATTATTCTGGTGATCAGGTCAATCTCATCCATCAGCAGGTCAAAAACGGGGAATTGCCGTCCGTTCATGATCTCCATGAATTTCTTCTCTGAAAAATAGCCCTGAAGGATATACTTGGTTGATTTGGGATCGTCCCGGGTAGCTTTCCGGATATCGTTGTGGTATAACTTCAGGAAGTCACTGATTTTGCTCCTGATCTGAATGGATTGCTTATCATACCGTATAGTGAGCTCCAGGGGATGGTAATCTTCATTCCAGTATGCCTTGGCAAATGCCTTATGTTGGATGAAAGGGGTAATTTCAAGGTGTTTTTTCCCTTTCCTGTCCCCACCTGTCATTGTTTACTTGGTTCGGTTGAAAGTGAAGAAGCAATTTACCACATTGTTTTTTAAAAGCAAAATCAAAATCGGGCGGAAAAGCCCTGCGCGGGCGAAAATATATTCTACAACAGGTTTTTCATCGCAAACGTTTTAAATAGCCCATTGCGGAAACATAAGGCCGGGATAAGCGAAAATGTCTAAAAATAAAGGATTTAGAACTTATCCATTATTGAATATTATCCCTATTTTTATCCGTATTCCGCGAACGTGGGAATAAAAAATATCACCTATGCAAAAGCCGCGTTTAAGTTTCTGGCAGATTTGGAACATGAGTTTCGGATTTCTTGGGATACAGTTCGGATTTGCCCTGCAGAATGCAAATGTTAGCAGGATATTCGAAACCCTCGGAGCCAGCATTGACAATATTCCCTTTCTTTGGATGGCAGCACCCATCACCGGTTTGATCGTTCAGCCCATTATCGGCCATTTGAGCGACCGTACATGGAACCGGCTGGGTCGCCGTCGACCCTATTTTCTTGCCGGTGCTGTGCTTGCCTCTCTGGCCTTGCTGATAATGCCCAATTCACCGGTACTGTGGGTGGCGGCTGGTATGCTTTGGATCATGGATGCATCGATAAACGTATCCATGGAACCATTCCGGGCATTCGTCGGTGATATGCTGCCTTCTGAACAGCGAACCATGGGTTTCTCCATGCAGAGTTTCTTCATCGGTACAGGGGCCATCATCGCTTCAGCCCTGCCCTGGATCATGACCAACTGGTTTAATATATCCAATATCGCGGGCGAGGGGAAGATACCACCTTCCGTGAAATTTTCCTTTTATATAGGTGGAGCTGTATTCTTCTGCGCTGTACTATGGACTGTGATCCGTACAAGGGAATACTCACCTGAGCAGATGAAGAACTTCTCACAGCATGAAGGTGGCAAAATATCGGTTGATACTACCGCTGCCGAGGCGACGGTCAAGGCTTCACGCCTGTTGCGCAACGGCTCCCTCTGGTTCATGATTAGCCTTACCCTGTTTTTTATCTTCTATTTTTTTATATACATGGATTATGGACTGGGTGTGTTCTTCGGCGGAGCAGCCGTGTTCGGATTGCTCCAGCTGTTAACCGGATGGCTTACCTCCCGGAAACGCACCCGAAACGGACTGGTAATCATCATCAACGATCTGTACCATATGCCCAAAACAATGAAACAGCTGGCAATGGTGCAGTTCTTTTCCTGGTTTGCTCTCTTCTCCATGTGGATTTATACCACAGCAGGGGTGACCAGTACAAAATACGATATGAAAATTGATGAGCCGATGGTCGCTGAACTAAAAAAGGCCATTCAAACACCCTCTGTCAACGAGGCTTCAACAGACTGGAAAAACCTGGCGGATGTTCAACATGACCTGGATTTCTATTCAAAGAAGTTTGAGAAAGGCGATAAAACGGTTGCTTCCAGTGTCAGGCTGGTGAACTTCTTTACCGATGAGAAGAAGAAAGATGTGCTTATGCTGAATCCTTCCACACGTGAGCGACTGCTGGATATACAAAAGGAATACAACAAGGGTGCCGACTGGGTTGGAGTACTGATGGCGGTATACAACGGCTTTGCCGCTATCATGGCTTTCCTCATCATGTGGATGGCAAGACTTACCAGCCGTAAGTCAGTGCATGCCATAAGTCTTACCATCGGAGGTATCAGTCTCCTGTCGTTCTTCTTTATCCCCGATCCGAGATGGCTGATGATATCGGAGCTGGGTATTGGCCTGGCCTGGGCATCTATCCTGGCTATGCCCTATGCCATACTGACCGGTTCCCTGCCACCCCACAAAATGGGAGTGTACATGGGAATATTCAATTTCTTCATCGTCATCCCACAGATCACCGCTGCCGCAATCCTTGGTTTTTGTGTGCGCAGCCTATTCGGTCAACAGGCCATCTATGCCCTCATTATGGGTGGTATGTCAATGATAGTTGCTGCTATCCTGGTATTGTTGGTGGATGACGTCGACGCACCGGCTAGGAAATGAAATATTAAGAATATAGTAATATGCACCGTTTTATAAAGATTGACGATTGGAAGATTATAGAAGAAGGGTTTGATCCCCGCAACCAGCGTGCATCAGAAAGTATTTTTGCCCTGGGTAACGGATGGATGGGTCAGAGGGCCAACTTTGAGGAAGACTACTCGGGATCTTCTCTGAAAGGCCATTATTTGGCCGGTGTATACTATCCTGACAAAACACGTGTGGGATGGTGGAAAGTAGGGTACCCCGAGTATTTCGCCAAGGTGATCAATGCCCCCGGCTGGATTGGCATACGTGTGATGATCAATGATATTACCCTTGACCTGGCTCAGCACAAACCGGATAGCTTCCTGAGAATCCTTCATATGAAGGAAGGATTTCTAGAGAGGGAATTTACTGTAACCTTGCCCGGAGGGAAGCAATTGATCGTGAATGCCAAACGATTCCTCAGTCTTAGACGACCTGAACTGGGCGTCATCAGGTACGAGGTGAGAAACGTAAATTTTACCGGCACGCTGACCTTCGTGTCTACCATCGACGGTGATGTGAAGAATGAGGACGCAAATTATAATGAGAAGTTCTGGAAACCTTATGAACAGGGTATCTTCAGTGATGGCGGATACCTGACAATGAACACGAAGAAACTCGGGTTCGGCGTTTGTACAGGGATGAGAAACCACGTGATGAAGAATAACCGGCCTGTGGAAGCTAACGACATACCCGCAAGCAGTGAGAAATATGTAGGCATTACCTATAAAATGGATATGAATGCCGGTGACAGGGTTGTTATCTACAAGTATGCAGCCCAGACAACCACTATGAATTATCCGCACGACAGGCTGGTTGAAAGCTGCCGGGAAATCATGGATAAAGCCTTCAGTGATGGCTTTGAGGTGCTGATGAAGGAACAAGCGGATACGTGGGCAGTGAAATGGAAGACCAGCGATATCGTTATCGAAGGCGATCCTGAAGCGCAGCAGGGTATACGGTTCAACATCTTCCATCTGAACCAGACATACACGGGCGAGGACGAACGACTGAACATAGGCCCCAAAGGATTCACCGGTGAGAAATACGGTGGAAGCACCTACTGGGATACCGAGGCCTTCTGTTTCCCCTTCTACCTGAGTACGGCTGCCAGTTCCAATGTGGCACGTAACCTTCTCCTGTACCGCTTTAAGCATCTTGATAAGGCTGTCGAAAATGCCACCAAACTGGGATTCAACAACGGGGCAGCCCTGTATCCCATGGTCACCATGAACGGGGAAGAATGCCATAATGAGTGGGAAATCACTTTCGAGGAAATCCACCGGAACGGAGCCATCGCCTATGCAATTTTTCACTACCTGCACTATACAGGAGACTATGATTACCTTGTTGACTGCGGATTGGAAGTACTGATCGCTATCTCCCGGTTCTGGTCGCAACGAGTCAACTGGTCGGCAGTGAAAAGGAAATATGTCATTCTGGGCGTTACCGGTCCCAATGAGTATGAAAATAATGTGAACAACAACTGGTACACCAACACACTTGCTTCTTGGTGCATGGAATTTACCATTGAATGTGTCGGGTATACAAAGCGTGCATCGCCGGAAAAATATGACCGTCTCGTTCAGAAGATATCCTTTGATGAAGCATCAGAAACCGCTTTGTGGAGGAAAATCATCGATCATATGTATTACCCCGTGGATGAGGAGCTCGGTATCTTTCTTCAGCAGGAAGGATACATGGATAAGGAGCAAATGCTTGCCTCGGAACTCAGCCCTGCGGTCAGACCACTGAACCAACACTGGTCATGGGACCGTATCCTGCGCTCCTGCTTCATTAAACAGGCAGATGTGCTGCAGGGCTTGTTCTTCCTTGAACACAGGTATGACACGGAAACCATCCGCAGGAATTTTGATTTTTATGAACCGCGAACCGTCCACGAATCATCCCTGTCGGCCTGCGTCCATTCTATCATTGCGGCAAGAATCGGTTACGAGGAGAAGGCCTATGAGCTGTACCTGCGTACCGCCAGGCTTGACCTCGATGATTATAACCGGGAGGTGAAAGAGGGATTACATATCACCAGTATGGCAGGTACATGGATGGCTATCGTGTACGGATTTGGTGGAATGAGAGTGAATAACGGAATATTGTCATTTCACCCGATGATCCCTTCCCGATGGACGGCATATAGCTTTCATGTGAGACAGAATGGGTGTCTCCTGAACTTCAGGGTTAACAGGGACCATATTTCCATTGAGAATCAGAGTGAAATCACCTCCCGTTTCAAGGTGTACGGAAAAGAATATGAACTGAAAGGAGAGCAGTCTTTAGAGATAACGAATTGAAAAAACTATTTTCTTTTGATCTTCACCTGAAACCCGCTAATTTTACAAGCTCTTTTTTAATGTACTTATTCAAATTAAACAGAAAATGAATCAAGAAGTGCACTTTAAGCCGGGGGTTCTCACCGGGAACGAGGTGAAAGCCCTGTTTGACTATGCCAACAGGAATAATTTTGCTATTCCTGCAGTAAATGTAACCGGAACAAATACAGTCAATGCGGTGCTTGAAACCGCACGGGATGTTCATTCTCCCGTCATCATCCAGCTCTCCAACGGAGGGGCTTCCTTTTATGCCGGAAAATCGCTGACTAACGATAACCAGAAAGCCGCCATCCTCGGAGCCATTTCGGCTGCATACCATATCCACCTGCTGGCTGAAGCCTACGGCATTCCCGTTGTACTGCATACCGACCATGCAGCAAAAAAACTCCTGCCCTGGATCGACGGATTGCTGGATGCCGGCGAAAAACATTTCAAGGAACAAGGCAAACCTCTCTATAGTTCACATATGCTCGATCTGTCGGAAGAACCGCTGAAAGAAAATATCGATATATGCAAGAAATACCTGAAACGCATGAGTAACATAGGTATGACACTGGAGATCGAACTGGGTGTCACCGGAGGGGAAGAAGATGGAGTGGATAATACCGGCATCGACAGTTCCCGCTTGTATACCCAGCCCGAAGATGTAGCCTATGCCTTTGGCGAACTGAAACAGGTCAGCGACTTTTTCACCATCGCAGCTTCCTTCGGGAATGTACATGGAGTCTATAAGCCCGGCAACGTGAAACTGAATCCCATAATCCTGAAAAACTCCCAGGATTATGTGCAAAAAACCTTTAAAACAGGCCCACTACCGGTAAACTTTGTTTTCCATGGTGGATCAGGCTCGGAAAAACACCTTATCACCGAAGCAATCCAGTACGGCGTGGTCAAGATGAACCTCGACACGGATATGCAATGGGCTTTCTGGTCTGGTGTTAAGGATTATTACCACGACAAAAAAGATTACCTGCAGGGACAGCTGGGAAACCCCGAAGGCGAAGATAAACCCAATAAGAAGTACTACGATCCCAGGATGTGGCTCAGGAGAGGAGAAGAAATGATTAAAGAAAGACTGAAAGAAGCCTTTGCTGATCTCAATGCACTGAACCGATCGGTCTGATCCGGGATTCGTATGCCGGGGAACAAATCCGGCTCCTCCAGGTCCGTAAAGAGAACGGAAACCTGCACCTGTCTTTATTATCCGTGCCTGTCATGATACTAAATCCAAGACAGGTTAAAAATATTTTCCGGTAGTAACAACCGCTGGTTTCATAATGATATGGTTTAATAAAATTGAATATAATATAAATAAAATTAATATTAGTATATGAAAAGAATAATATTTATTTCATTAAATTCAATCATCCTTTTATTTCTTTTATTCGGCGGATGCAAAAAATCCCTTCCCGATCAGGAGGTTAAACCGTTTGTTTCCAGTGTAAAACATGCCGACTGGACAAAAAACATGGTACTGTATGAAGTAAATGTGCGGCAGTTCACTCACGGGGGTACCTTCAAAGAGATGGTGGCACACCTCCCCAGGTTGAAGGACCTTGGGGTGGATGTGTTATGGTTCATGCCCATTCATCCCATCGGTGAACTGAACCGGAAAGGAGAACTGGGAAGTTATTATTCGGTCAGGGATTACCGGCAGGTAAACCCTGAATTCGGTACCATGGATGATTTTATAAACCTGGTGAACCGAATTCATGAAACAGGGATGTACGTGATGATCGACTGGGTGCCCAACCATACAGCCTGGGATAATCCGTTGGTGACCGATCATCCTGAGTGGTATGTTAAAGATTCCCTGGGCCATTTCGTGTCACCTTATGACTGGACTGATGTAATACAGCTGGACTGGACAAACAGGGATATGCAGAAATACCAGCTTGAAGCCTTGAAATTCTGGGTACAGGTGGGGGTGGATGGCTTCCGGGTGGATCACCCGCACAAAACCCCTTATGAGTTCTGGGAAAAAGCTAGAACGGAACTTGAAAAAATACGGCCGGTACTGCTCCTCGCCGAGAATGAAGACCAGACCCGGTTTCTTGAGAAAGGCTTCGATATGAACTATGCCTGGGAGCTTCATCACCTGATGAACCGCGTGGCGCAAGGGAAAGACAGTATACAGAATATCGACAGGTATTTTGAAAGGGAACAAGCCATTTATCCGCCGGATGTTTACCGTATGCGTTTCATTGATAACCATGATGAGAACGCGTGGGCCGGGACCATCAATGAGCGCTTGGGTGAAGCCCATGAAGCTTTTGCTGTATTCATGTTCACCATACCGGGTGTGCCCCTCCTGTATAACGGCCAGGAAGCCTGTCTCAACAAACGACTGGAATTTTTCATAAAGGATACCATTGACTGGGTGGAATGTGATAAGACAGGTTTTTATAAAACTCTCATACGGATGAAGAAAGAGAATACCGCCCTGTGGAACGGTGCGTCGGGCGGACCGATGCACAGGATATACACACCCGATCAACCCGGGTTGTTTGCCTTCTCACGTGAGAACGATACAAACAGGATTGTGGTGTTCCTAAACCTGAGTCCACAACCCATCAAGATAAAACCTGTAATTAATCACCTGGCAGGTGACTATACATGCGTGTTCGAATGTGCTTCCAAAAGCCTTCCACTGGTCGATTCCCTTCCGATGGATCCATGGGAATACATTGTGTTAACAAAATAACATCAGACAGGGAACACCAGGCGTCATAAAATATTTGGGAGATTTCCTGGTTATTCAAAACTGAGGTGACTTCCTGATATACCGGTTATTTCTTATATACCGTGGTGCAGAACCCGCTTCTCCGGCACAGATTTTAACCCATCGTGCCGGTTCAGATGTCAGTATAAAAAGCATTGTTCCTGAGCCTGGCGGTAAACCGGGAAAGCCTGGTCCCCTGGTTAATCCTGCTTTCATCATATTGGCAACCATACCGGTGCAACCATCTGACGACATTTTGACGCCGGTAGGATGTATATCATTTGATCCCTCAGGTTTTGATGATTCTGATGGTTTTACCGGAAACAGGGGTGGTTATCCGGAGGAAATATATTCCCGGAGGAGCCGGATACCCTGATTCGGTCAATCCGTCCCAGCGGAAATATTCTGTTCCCTTTACTTTCTGGTTAGAAACGATGGCCTTTACCAGTCTTCCGGAAATATCGGAAATACTCAGACTGATGGTTTCCACCTTTTCCGATTCAACAATGAAAGTACATCCTTCCGGAGAGGGATTAGGATATATTCCCACTCTCAGGTCGAATTCCTGGAACCTGAGATCTTCAGTTCCCTGGAAATAATCAGGGATTTGCAGGCGATTACTGGTATAGATCCGGTATTCACCGGCTCTCAGCGTTATCAGCTGGTTCATGTCGGAAAACTGCAGTGAATCACCGGTGAAGTACTCATACCATTTTCCCGTTGACGGGAAAGCGGGAGGGATGGTTGCTTCGGCGAGACCGAAGTTTCCCAGTACGGTTATATCCATGCTCGCATGGTTCAGGGTTATCCTTTTCTGCAATCCGTCAAGGGAATAAGTGTAGGTATCGGTATGGAAGGCCTCATGCTCCTTCCTCAATACATTCATGCATTTATATACCTGGTAAAGCCTCTGCCGGCCGGGTTCAGACAAATAATACCAGCGGATAGGTTTCTCACTCAGCTTTCCCCCGTAATCGATCGATACATCATAGCCCATCTCGCCGAACTGCCATATCATCTTCGGACCGGGGATGGCGAGGAGGAACACGGCAACCGCTTCCATCCTTTTCAGGGCTGTGGCAGGTTCTCTTGTATTGTAGGTACTACTGGAGGCGCCCGACGACAGGTTCATCACCATCAGTCTCTCCTTGTCATGGCTTTCCATGTAAGATATGAGGTGAGGTACCTCCCAGGTCCTTGCCTTGTAGGTAGCCCAGCTAAGGTCGGATGTCTTACCCTGGGCTGCCAGGGCATAATCGGATGTCATCTCTCCCCATAGCATCATTCCGTGATTTGCCAGCTCTTCCTCTTCCGGGTTGGTCCCGAAGTGTTCAAGGATGATATAGGCATCCGGGTTAACGACCCGTATGTGATCGGCAATACGTTTCAGTATTGCGATCCGCGATGCATCATATGCTGATCCGTCACCGGGAGTATTTGTGAATCCTTTGGAGAAATCAAATCGAAACCCGTCAATCCTGTATTTCTTGAGCCAGTAACTTGTGACACTGTCTACAAAGGCTTTGGTTGCCTCACTCTCGTGATTGAAATCGTTGCCCCATGATAAATAAGGATTGGGAGAGACCGGGTTAAACCAGGGATTATTGGAGGCAGGTCTGTTGTTGACTTCATCCCAGTATAGCTGGGCAAGGGGACAGGAATTATTGGCATGGTTAAGCACGATATCCATGATCACAGCAATACCACGGCCATGGCATGAATCAATAAATGCTTTCAGATCATTGGCGGGACCATAGTATTTGTCCGGGGCGAAATAGAAGGAAGGATTATATCCCCAGCTCAGATTCCCTTCAAATTCATTGAATGGCATGATCTCAATGGCAGTGATACCGAGATTATCGAAATAGTTCAGTGTGTCGGCCAGTGTTTTCCAGTCGTGTGCCGCCAGAAAATCCCTCAGCAGCATTTCATAAATCACCAGCTTCTCCTTTGGCGGCGGTATATAAGAATCATTATTCCACACATATTCAGCCTGTCCGGTCTGGAGAACGGCCACAATTCCTTCTGTCCGCCCGGCAGGATAAGGTTTCAGATCAGGATATGTGGTCGGTGTGATATACGAATCGTTCCAGGGATCGAGCACTTTGCTGGTATATGGATCGGCAATTCTGAGTGTGCCATCCACCAGGTACTGGAATGCGTATTCCTCACCCGGGGCGAGGTTTGACAATGAAATCCAGTACCGGTCACCATCCTTCATCATCCGGTAGTCAGCACCCGGTATCCAGTCATTAAAGTCACCGATCACAAATACATGTTGTTTCTCTGGAGCATAGAGAACCAAGACAACGGAGTCTTCCTCAATATAGTTTATTCCATCGGCCAATTGTTCGGGAAGGGTTACTTCTTCCTGGTCTCCCAGAACATGAACAAAAACCGAATCGGCCTTCCGGCTGCTGCCATCATTGGCCGAAACCCTGATCCAGTAATCTCCTGCATCACTGAAATGGATGGTATGGTTAATGGATGTTCCTGATTCAGTCTTCACCATGGAATTGTTCAAAGCAAGGGTTATGTCAGCATACAGGCTGGT
>JAXDBV010000041.1:0-4059 GCA_034678415.1 Bacteroidales bacterium | reverse complement strand
CAAGGATCTCCGACGAGCATACGGGCGTGAAATCCTGCGGATGGCTGAACAGGATCTTCCATTTACGGCCAAAATCACCCGGAAACATGAGGGTGCCTTGGGTAGACTCTGCAACGAACGACGGGGCAGGCTCTCCTATCAGGGGAATTCTGAAAGTCCTATCCTCCTTATCTTTCGCTTCTTTTTTCTCCTGTGACCACACATGTGTGACTAGAAGAACCATTCCTAATAACATCACGATTCTCTTCATTGTGAAAATTTTTAGTTTGTAACCGTTTTTTAACACCATAGGAAAGAAAATGTTCATCCCGCACATAACAATCTGTACACCGCAATGCAATGCTATCTCTCCCTGCATCATACATCTCACCATTTTACTGATACAAGGTTACGGGCATTCATTCACAAATTCATGAGAGGATGAGGCAGGGATTGTCCCGCTTTTTTCCGGCAGCCGGCCTGTATCCTTTCGTATTCACCCCGTCACGGGAAAATTTCAGTTTATCACCGGCATCACCTGTTCTTACCATTGTACGGTTGATGAAGCATCTTCCGTTTTTCAAATGCTGAACAATACGACAGATACGATTGTTTATGGTATGAAACGGCGGGGAGATATGTCAACACATCCATCACGGGAAGGAAGCCGGGCAGTGCTGTTTCACCCGCATAAGCAAACGGTGAGGAACCCGGTGTGCACCGGCCTGCAACTCATCCATCCCCGGGATGAACATTGTCAGGAGACAGTCGCGGGATTGCCATATTTACTACCCGGATGGAGCGCGTCTGCAAATGATTCACCATTTAATTTACAACAACATGAAAACAGCAACGGAACATGCCACGATAACCGTGGAAGCTAAGATCAATGCTCCTGGAAAAAGAGTATGGGAGCTGTGGACAGAACCCAATCATATTCTTCACTGGAACCATGCATCTGACGACTGGCTCACACCGCGGGCTGAAAACGACCTCCGGGTTGGCGGACGGTTTCTCCTGAGAATGGAAGCCAGGAACAGAAGCACGGGCTTCGACTTCGGGGGGGAATACACCCGTATAAGGAAGTACAAGGAGATCACCTACACCATGGACGACGGGAGGAAGGTACAGGTACTCTTCACCTCCAGGGGAAAGACCACCTTTGTGACCGAGACCTTCGAACCGGAGCATACGAACCCCATCCAGATGCAGATGACCGGATGGCAGGCTATCCTCGATAACTTCAAACACTATGTCGAGAATAAGGCTGCCATAGATGTGATGCACTTTGAGGTCACCATCGATGCCGGCATTGACAAGGTATACAAAACAATGACGGATGAGAAAAAATGGGCTCGATGGACCGCTCCTTTTAACCCCTCGTCCCATGTCACGTCCCATTTCAGGGGATCCTGGAAAAAAGGATCGAAAATGTTGTTCATTGGTACGGAGGAAGACGGCACAACGGACGGAATGGTGAGCAGGATAAGGGAGAATATTCCGAACCGGTTCATCAGCATTGAACACCAGGGTATTTACCGCGACGGCAGGGAAATCATCGGTGGGCCGGAAGCCAACGGATGGGCCGGTGCACTGGAAAACTATTCGTTCTCGGAAAAAAACGGTAAAACCATCCTTACCATCCATGTTGACACATTGCATGAATACAGGGAGCAGTTCAACGAGGCCTGGCCCGAAGCCTTGGAAATACTGAAGAACTTGTGCGAGACAGAATAAAAAAGCGGTATACCGTCCCCGGTTACCGACAACAACAGTCTATTTCGTTTTAACACTTAACAGATCACATCATGGCAACAGTAAGCACGTATCTCAACTTTCCGCGCAATACGGAAGAAGCGTTCAATTTTTACCGGTCGGTCTTCGGGGGCGAGTTTATCGGTGGTATAACGCGCTTCAGGGACATCCCTCCACAGGAGAATGCCCCGGAATTACCTGAAGAAGACAGGGAACTGGTAATGCATGTGGCACTGCCCATCGTTGACGGGCATGTGCTGATGGGCACCGATGCCCCCGAATCCATGGGATTCAGGGTGATCTCCGGGAATAACATCTATATCAACCTGCAGCCCGACACAAGGAAGGAGACAGAACGGTTGTTCAGAGCCCTCTCCAAGGGAGGAAAGGTGGAAACAGAGCTCCAGGAGATGTTCTGGGGAGACTATTACGGCAGCTGTGTCGACAGGTTTGGCATACAGTGGATGTTTAACTGCCAGGAGAAAAGAAAACAATGAAGCCAGGAAACAGGACATTGAGAATATGCAGGAACGGGCACAGGTACTATAAGAGCAGCAAATGTCCTGTTTGCCCGGTATGCGAGGCGGAACGCAGGCAGGAAAACGGGTTCCTGGCCCGTCTTCCCGCCCCGGCCCGCAGAGCACTCGAAAACCGCGGTATTACAACCCCGGATGAACTGTCCATGTTCAGCGAGAAAGAGATCCTGGAACTGCATGGCATGGGTAAGAGCTCATTGTCCCTCCTGAAAAAGACACTTCGTGATTTACAATTAACTTTCAAGCCTGAACACCTGTGAGATTTCGGAGGAGACCCTGGCAGATAACCTGTCAGGAAATGGATCCGCCGGGAGAATACATATCGGCATATTCACTTTTTATGGTTCAATTACATTAAAAAATTATTATATGGAGAATACGATTTATCCCTGTCTATGGTTTGACGGGAAAGCAAAGGAAGCGGCGGAGTTTTACCTTCGAGTGTTCGATCATTCACGGATCATATCCGATAATCAGACGGTTGTGATGCTGGAGTTGTCCGGACAGGAATTCATGTTCCTGAATGGCGGTCCTCAATATACCATCAATCCATCCATTTCCTTCTATGTGGTGTGTGAAGAAGTAGAAGAAGTGGAACTGTTGTGGAAAAAGCTGATGGAGAGCGGCTCGGCACTGATGCCCCTTGACGCGTATGCCTGGAGTCAAAAGTACGGGTGGGTGCAGGACCGTTACGGGGTGAACTGGCAACTGTCTCTCGGAAGGATGGTCGACGTGGGACAGAAGTACACACCAGTGCTGATGTTCACCGGTGAACAGAACGGCCGTGCAGAGGAAGCCATACAGTTCTATGTTTCGGTGTTCGATGGTTCATCCATTACAGGTATTGCCAGGTATGAGAAAGATGGAAATGATACGGAAGGCAACATCAGTCATGCACAGTTCAACCTGGGAAAACAGGTCTTCATGGCAATGGACAGTTCACAGTCTCACGCGTTTACCTTTAATGAAGCCATTTCTCTGGTGGTGGAATGCAAGAACCAGCAGGAAATTGACTATTACTGGGACAGGTTGACCGCTGAAGGAGAGGAAGTGCAGTGTGGCTGGCTGAAGGATAAATTCGGCGTCTCGTGGCAGATAGTGCCGGCTGTCCTGAAAGATCTCACCAGCGATCCTGATCGATTCCCGCGAGTCATGCAAGCCATTCTGCCCATGAAAAAAATTGACATAAAAACACTGGTAAATGCATAATTTCCCGGTACCGGCTTGCCCGGAACCGAACAGAGACCATCACTGCCACCCGGCAAGGATAGCACCCGGCAAAACCGGAACACTGCAGCACTACTGCTGGTACTGATGCAGAAACAGTGAGGAACAGGAGTGAAACAGAAAAATACATTCTACTGCTGTTCTTTAATGTTTCTGTTTTATTCAGACCATGTCAGGCAAACGGGATTGGTAATGAAACCTGTACCAGTGGTGAAAGACTGGGTTCCCAGGGGATGTAATCCTGGCCTCATAAATGATGGCCGGAAGAAATAATTACTGAATTATATGAGAGGGAATTCCGGAATTAATTCACTGCTGTCCAAGATAATTTTTCTTGGACAGTATTGCTATTAGAGATCAGTAATTTGGCTTTCAAAACAAGCTTTTTCAGAAAGAACCCCCTACATATTAAACAACAGTAGTTGATCTGACATTGGACTTGCTCTTAATTGTGTAAATATTGGTTCATCGAGCCAAGAAAACAGATTTACATTCACCAGGAGGTTAAATCTAATAAAAGAGACCAGGTTTGACAGATTCCAGTTGAACTTTGCTTTTGCTT
>JAXDBV010000040.1:0-4371 GCA_034678415.1 Bacteroidales bacterium | reverse complement strand
CCCAGCCATATTTTTTAGCCTTAATCTTAAAGTATTTCTTGTTTTTATCCACTAAGCGTAAGACATAATCATAATATTTAAATCCAATTTTTTTTTCAAGCTCGTATTTCAAATTGCGATATAATATATTGTATCTCTTTCTTTTAATAAAATTACTTACATAAATGATCTGTACATTCTGGATTGTATCGTCGAAACTAACCTCCTCTACAATCTTGTTATTAAATATGATATTGTACAAAACATATAAAGTACCAAGAACCAAACCTGTAATAATACTATCTAATCCAATGATACTCACAAAATTAGGGTTCATTTCATGTCTATAATTCGTAATACCCAGATTTGCCAATAAAACATAAAACATTAAGACAAGGAAAAATTCACATGCTAACCTGATCCAATGGGGAATATTCTTGAACAGGTAATTTTTACATTGATATTTTACCATTCATTCTACTTTAAAATAAGATTTTGATCAGCCTGGATTTTGTTGGGATTGCTAATATTATTCAGTTTAACTAAGTTATCTACAGTTGTATCGTTCTCTTTTGCAATACTGGAAAGAGTATCTCCCCGTTTTGTTTGGTAACAATTAGATTTATCTAAAGTATTCATTTTTGAATCAGATATTATTTGGTTTACTAACTGTCCTGCAGTAACAGCCGCATCTGCCTTTCCAACCAAATCAAAACCAGGTGTAGTTGATGCGCCTAGAAAAATTGAAAATAAATCAATAGCTGAATCTGAATATTTAGCAATTGTTTCATTACCTGTTGCAGATTCTATGATCGGCCCTATGTACGTAACATATTTTGGAGCCAAATCAGCTTGCCTATCAGCAACCGCACCAATTGTCCTGACTGCATTTATTAGTTTACTGGTTCCAATGCTCATAGAAAATCCACCTCCAAGCATACTTAAATTAGATCCTGAAATAGCAATCCATGCAGCTCCTGAATAAACAATAGATGCACCACCGGCAATAGCAAATGTTGCGGTAAACATTTTACGGCCTAATGCCTGCGATTCAGGATCAACCTTCATATGTTTTATTGAGTTTGCTGCTTCAACAGGATGATAAGCACCTGACATTGCTGCAGGAGTCCATTCAAGTCCGTCTAGATCAAATCCATCAACAGGTCTGTTTTCAGCGTAATCATATGGAGTTTTATAAGGATACTTATCAGCAAGTCGGTCGATACTATGAAATCTGGCGATCTGTGGATCGTAAAACCTGTAACGGTAATCATACCACATCACCCCGTGTTCTTCATGGAGTTCCTTTCCGTTAAACAGGTAAGGGTTGTTCATTGCTTCTCTCTGCCTTGTCAGTCCGTGCATTTCCATCCCGAAGGGGTAGTAATGGGTTAACTGTGTCACCGTTGCCAGGCCTGCGCTGTCGCGGAAGCAGAGGCGGATGTTGCCCAGGTGATCCGTCAGGAAGTACTCATGGACGAACCCGTCCTCCCCCGGTATGAGCCTTCCCCCTTCTGTGAGGATGTATGCCAGGCTGTCGTTCACATAGACAAAGTTACCAATATAATCGGTTTTATGAGGGACATAAAACTCGCCTCCGGTGATGCGTCTGGTCAGCTTGCGGCCGAGGGCATCGCGGGTAAATGAAATCCTGCGGTCACCCTCGAGCCAAATGTCAGAGGGCAGGTTCATGTGGTCATAGGTGATCAGTACCAAGCCCTTGTTGGCATCGGAGGTCATGTTACCGTTGGCATCATAGGTATATTCAGGGAGGGAGTCAATGGCGGAGAAGCGAGACCCCCTGTCGGAGAAATGGGGGGATTCGGGTGGCTGAGCGGCGTCATCGTCCAGGGCGATCAGACGGTTGCCGTAATAATAATATTTCATTGCGTCGATGAGGCCGTACCTGTTTGATTCGAGGCGGCCGTGTCGTGCCAGGGTGTCAATATTGCCGTTGAGGTCATAGCGTATCATTGGGACGCTGTAGTCTTCCTCGTCGGTATTCCATGATCCGTTGTACTTACGGTAATGAGCCGCTGTGAGCCGGTTGAGCTCATCATAGATGAAGGCGTACGCGCGCCGCTCCTGATCGCCGGTAGCCCAGCATATCGAGGAGATGTTGCCGTTGTACAGTCCGTGGGCATCGAGGCCGTGGGGCGGGTTGTCGTAGGAGATCTCCATGGCGAACAGGCGGTGGCGTTGCGGCCCATCATCGGGGTTGTTTATTGCTGTGAGCCAGCCCCGCCCGTTGTAGGTATAGGTGACCGACTGCAGGAACTGTTCCCCGTCCTGAGAATGCAGCTTTTTCTCCATGAGCTGCCCCAGTTCGTTATAGATATTTCTGGAGACCAGTACCGGAGGCTGGTTGTTCACCTGCCGCCATGTATCGGTGAGTCGGTCGGCATGGTCATAGGCATAATGTTCCAGGAGGGAGAGTGTTTGTTTGCCGTCGGGGGAGTGGACATGCAGGGAGCGCAGGAGCCTGCCCCTGAAGTCGTAAGCAAAGAAGAGGCGGTCCCAGCCGCCGGTATGGTTACGAGCAACGGTCTGTATCGTTCTTCCGCGGACATCATAATAGTGGACGGTGGTGAGCCATCGGGTGTTGTTATCGACGGTCACGCGCACACGTGTACCCGTGGCCCTCTGCCTGGTTTTTAGGGTAGCCGGTTCAGGGAAATCATGGGAGTGCACAAACCGCAGGAGGGTATCGTCGATGAACTCATACTGGTCGTAATAGTTGAAGGATAGGGGAGTTATTGTTGCGGCGGGGAAGGTTCTGTCGCTGTACTTTTTCTCCGTTTCGAGCCACTCCTCCCAGGCGGGGCAGTCGTGTCTGTCGGCTAACTCCTGGAGGCTTTCGCGGGAGGTGTGGAGGCTGTCGGTGAGGATGCCCGTCATGATGATCCTGCCGAAGGCATCGTACCTGTTGAAGAGCCATTGTCGGCGTTTCCTCAGGTTGCCGTCCTGAGTGAGGAGGGGGCGGTCAAGCTTGTCATAGACGATGAAGACAGCCTCCATGGCGGGGATATGCTTTTCGATCAGTCTTTTCTTGCTGTCATACCGGTATAAGAAGGAGAACAGGGGGTTGCCTGCCAGGCCCCTGGCCACACCTTCCGGCTGTATGACGGCACGGAGCAGGTCACGGTCGTCATACACATAGAAGGTTTGAACCGGCTGTCCCTCCGTGAGTGTTTCCGTGAGTATGGTACGGCCTTTCTTGTCGGAGTATACCCTTGAGACATGTCCGTTCTCGTCAGTTGTTTCCGACAGGAACAGGCTGTTGACGGGGTAAGCTCCGGCGTTGACCGGCAGCCCTGCGGGGTTGATGACCAGGCGTGGTACCGGTTGGGGGTTAGAGCTGTATCGTTGCAAGGATGGATGGCCGGTGTGCACGTCCCATGTTTTGCCCGGGGCTCCCGTGCGGATCACCTCATTGAGGGGAGAGGTGTCGAACACGACCTCTGCGTAGGGCTGGTCAACGGGTGTCACGCCGGGCGGCGGATCGGAGAAGAAGCGCCGCTGTTCTTCCCCGGGATCGGTGAGGACGGTACCCTTGGCCGGGGGCACGGCGAACATGAGGTAATCCTTTGGCTGTCTGCCGTTCAGGTCATACTCAACGAAACGAACCAGGTGGTTCATTTGTGGGCTGGCCTGCATAAGGCACTCCTGCACGGGCCTTCCCAGCCCGTCAAAATGCTGCACCGAGCGGCTCAGCCACTGCGGGGTGAGCGTCCGCAGGATACTGGTATCGCTGATCCTCTCTTTAGGTATATCGCGAAGGATAAAATTGGTGGAGATGGTCTGGGCAGGCAGGCAGGCACCGGGGAGGAAGAAAAGGATAACAGCAACGGTCCGTAAATGAAAAGAACGAAGCATACCTTTCATATCCAGTTGTTCAACCTTGTAACGAAAAAAAGCTCAGGGGGTTCAATAAAAATAAAATTAGGAAAGGGAAGGGCATGGGTCAAGAGGGCGGGACATGTTTTATAACATACATTGATTGAAGGAAGGAGAAGACCGTATGGCGGGATGCAGGTTGGCAGGTAGCACCCGGGATGGATACTTACGCTGAACGGTAGGGAATAGGGTATCGGCGCAACAGTGATATAGGGCAGGCAGAACCGGAATTATGGTATTAATACACTGCTGTCCAAGATAATTTTTCTTGGACAGTATTGCTATTAGAGATCAGTAATTTGGCTTTCAAAACAAGCTTTTTCAGAAAGAACCCCTACATATTAAACAATAGTAGTTGATCTGACATCGGACTTGCTCTTAATTGTGTAAATATTGGTTCATCGAGCCAAGAAAACAGATTTACATTCACCAGGAGGTTAAATCTAATAAAAGAGACCAGGTTTGACAGATTCCAGTTGAACTTTGCTTTTGCTT
>JAXDBV010000039.1:0-4294 GCA_034678415.1 Bacteroidales bacterium | reverse complement strand
GGAAAGGGAAGCTTGTGTTTACCACGGGGATGCATCCTGAAGACCAGCCTGTTCCGAATATAATTCCTGAAACCATCATCCACGATGAACCGATCATTCCTGTTCCTTTTCTGGCAACAGGAAGCCTGGATTTTCATGAAGGCACTTCCGTGATGCTGGAAAACCTTGAGAATGACACCATATTTTATCAATATACCGGAAATGCGGGGGGGATTACACGGTTCACCGGACCATTAATGATTAACCATTCATGTAGCATGGAAGCATGGGCTGTAAGGAACGGAGAGGAGAGCAGGCATATACATTTTACTTTCAATAAAATACCTTCCGGAAGGACAATAACGCTGGTCAATACACACAGTAACCAATATTCAGCCGGTGGCAAAACAGCACTGATTGATGGTGTGAGGGGAGGAAAAGATTTCAGAACCGGTACATGGCAGGGGTACGAGGGTGTTGATCTCAACGCTACCGTTTCGCTTGAGAAGTCCATGATGATTTCAGGGATCAGAATCAGTTTCCTCCAGGATGTCAATGCCTGGATCTTTCTCCCGGAAAATGTTACATTTTACACATCCATGGACGGAAGACACTACACACCGGCCGGAGTGGTGAGTCACAATATACCGTTGACCATGGAAGGTACTATCCGGCATGAATTCAGCGTTACAAACACGATTGGATATGCCAGGTATATCAGGATTATTGCGAAGAATATCTGCACCTGCCCGCCCTGGCACAAAGGTGCCGGAGGCAAAGCCTGGATTTTTACCGATGAAATTATTATTGAATGATTTTAAATTATTTTATATAATTGTTGAATTATTTTAAGTAATTCTTAAAAATTATTAAATTGACGCTCAAATTAATATGTGAATATCATGGATAAGGAAGTAGTACTGTTTGTGGGAGCAACGACAATTGATATTCACTACCTGGTGGAGAACTTTCCGCAGAGCAACTCAAAGGTTAAAGCGGGGGATTTTGCCATTACCGTGGGAGGGCCTGCCACGAATGCGGCCATTACCCATTCCTTCCTTGGCGGATCGGGTGAGTTATGGTCGGTGATCGGAAAAAATCCATTCCATGATTTTATCAGCAAGGAATTATCAAGGTTCAGGATTCATCATTATGACATTGGTTCGAACAAGGATTCCTATCCCGGTATTTCAGCCATCATAACGACGGAAATCACGGGAGACCGTTCCGTGATATACCAGGCTGCCAGGTATACAAAGTTGGTTGATAATTACCTGGACAACCTGCGTAGAATGAAATATGACCTTGTCCTGGTAGACGGCCTGCTCATGGAAGCGTCTATTGAGATAGCCAGGCTGGCACAACAGGCAGGCACTCCCGTTGTGCTGGATGCAGGAAGCTGGAAGGAGGACATGGATCGCTTGTTACCATATATATCCATTGCGATATGTTCTGAAGATTTTCTTCCGCCCGAAACATCAAACTATTTTGACGTTTTCAGATATCTTGAGGCGCAAGGCATTAAGGATATTTGCATATCGAGGGGGAACCGGAGCCTCTTATATAAAACCCCTGATGATACGGGCGAGATACCTGTCAGGGAAGTCAGGGTCGTGGATACCCTTGGTGCAGGGGACATACTTCATGGTGCCTTCTGTTTTCATTACCTGAAGAATCAAAATTTTTTCGAGGCCCTGAAAAAGGCCTCTGAAATAGCCACCGAGTCTTGCCGTTATTTCGGTACACGTAGCTGGATGAATATCTATCGTTCCTGAATAATTCCTTTCTTTTTTTTATATTCACACCGGTAAAAACAGGGTATAAACCGCTGATACGTAATGTACTTCAATACACACAAATCATGGCGATACTGGGTCCGATACTGAAACAATTAGTCAAGCAGAGGAAAAACAGGCATGACCAGAGGAAGAGATATACCTATCAGGATCAGATAAGGGTTTTACGGAAGCTATTGATGAAATCGAGGAATACTGCCTTTGGCAAGGCTTATTGTTTCAGTGATTTGCTGGCATCGGATGATTTTGTTTCTGCGTTTCAGCGCAAAGTGCCCATCTTTGAATACGAGTCGTTATACACAAGCTGGTGGTACCGGTCGCTGAATGATGAGGAGAGTATTACGTGGCCCGGGAAAATCAGGTTTTATGCACTGACGTCCGGCACGTCGCAGGCATCGAGCAAAAAAATACCTATCACATCCGACATGATACGGGCGATACGCCGGGTCAGTTTAAGGCATTCACTGGCTCTGACGGAGATAGGCTTGCCCCCGTCGTTCTATGAGACGGATGTACTCATGCTGGCCGGCAGCAGTAAGCTGATCCGGGAAGAAGGTCATTTTATTGGTGATCTTAGTGGCATACTGACGAAGAAACTACCGCTATGGTCGCAGAAATTCTACAAACCGGGCCGGCGAATAGGTAATATACGCGACTGGGGACTGAAGCTGGAAAAGATGGTGCTGGCAGCCAAAGACTGGAACATCGGAGTTATCTCGGGCAATCCTGCATGGCTGCAAATTTTAATGGAAGAGATCATTAATCACTACCAACTCGCAAGCATACATGATATATGGCCAAACCTGAAGCTTTTCCTTCATGGAGGAGTGTCGATTAAGCCCTATATGTCAAGGTTTGAGAAGATCTTCGGTAAGGAGGTGTATTACCTGGAGACTTATCTGGCTTCCGAAGGCTTTCTGGCCACACAGTCGTCCATCCGGTCTCCCATGAAGTTGGTGGTAGATAACGGTGTGTTCTTTGAATTCATTGAATTCAATAATAAGAACTTTAGCCCGGATGGTCAACTGCTGGAGAACCCTGAAGTAGTAACCCTGAAAGATGTGAAAGACAACGGTGAATATGCCATTCTCATCTCCACCTGTGCAGGTGCATGGCGTTACCTGATAGGGGATACGGTACGATTTCACTCTGTCGGGAACTTTGAGATCTCGATTACAGGCCGTACGCGGCATTTTCTCAGCCTTTGCGGTGAACACCTCTCGGTCGAGAATATGACCGAAGCCGTGGCGCGGCTGTCGAAGCAGCTGAAGATCGACATACACGAGTTCACCGTGGTAGGCCTCCCGCATAAAAACCTGTTTGCCCACAAGTGGTATATTGCTGTCGATGATCGTGTTAATCCAGGACAGATAAAAATACTCCTCGACAATAACCTTAAGGAATTGAATGATGACTATGCCGTTGAGAGAAGGCATGCCCTCCGTGAAGTGATGGTTGAGATCGTACCGCATGAGAAGTTTTACAGCTGGCTGAAAGCCATGGGCAAAGAAGGAGGGCAACACAAATTTCCCCGTGTATTATCGCAGAACCAATTTAAAAGCTGGGATCGATTTGTTCAATCAGGAACGTTAGAATAAACCGGGATAAATGCCTGTCAGTTACAGATCATCATCATCATCTGCCTGGTCATCATACGGTTCATCTGTCTGGTCATCTCCGTAATCATCGTCAAATTCGCCCTCACCCTCATCAAAATCCACATTTTCGTCGCTCAACAGGTTGTCTTCAGCATATTCCTGCTCTTCTTCCTCCTCTTCCTGGTTCAAATCGATCTTAACATCAATTTTCACCAGATATTTAACCTTATCCGTTTCAAAAGGTACGGCATAGAAAAATTCACCCGGACTTTTATCAACCTTAATGATCGACTCAAAATATCCCGCAGGATACTGATTATGAAATTCCTCCTTCAGTTTATCCGATAAATTCTTGTAACTGACAACCAGTTTCTTCTTTTCCATACAGCAAGGATTTCTTCCTTCTGCAATAATATTTATTTTTTATAAACCTCCAATTTTCTGTGAACATTTTTTTTATTTTTCGGTTGTATATTTTCCATTACACACCTGGATAATCGATTTTACTTATTCCGGCATTGAAAAATTCATTCCATATTTTTGTATATTGTCATGAAATTCCCTGTTTGGGATTTAAAAACTCTATAGTATGAAAATAGCAAAAGTAATTATTGTTGTGTTGCTGGCACTGGCAGCATTATTTTTTGCAATAGGTTTGTTTTTGCCAAGGACCTATCATGTTGAACGGTCAGTCGTAGTGGCTTACCCTGTGGAGCAGGTTTTTACCGACCTGATCAATTATGATTTGCGCACAGCCTGGGATCCGTGGTATGAGCAAGACAGTACGGCAGAAGTGACTGTAACGGGTCCGGTGGCAGGGATCGGTTCGTCCTGGTCATGGAAAGGGAAAATAGTGGGAGAAGGAAGTGAGACGATAGTAGATATTATAAGGAATGAGATGGTAAAAACCCGACTGGAATT
>JAXDBV010000038.1:0-3239 GCA_034678415.1 Bacteroidales bacterium | reverse complement strand
ATCTCCTCACGGCCGTATGCCTCAAACGAATGTGTTCCTTTCTTCACCAGGCATGGGTATGCGCCAAGGCGCATGGTGCCTCCCTTTTCAACCACACCCTTTTGTTCCTCCATGAGGTCGATCACGGGGTATGGGGTTTTGGGATATATTTCGGTTGAATTGGCATCGGTCATTCCCAGCACGTTCCTGGCGAATTCAATCACTGCGCACTGCATACCAAGGCACAGTCCGAAGAACGGTATCCTGTTTTCACGTGCCCAGCGAACGGCGGCGATTTTGCCCTCCACTCCCCTGTGTCCAAACCCCGGTGCAACAAGGATGCCGTTGAGGCCTTTCAGGCTGTCCTTCACATCCGCAGCCTCGAGGTCCTCTGAATGAATACATTGCAGATCTACCTTGCAGTTGTTTTTCGCCCCCGCGTGTACAAAAGCTTCCATGATGGATTTATAGGAATCCTTCAGCTCCACATATTTGCCCACAAGCCCGATAGCCACCTTGTATTTCGGGTGTTTGATCCGCTCCACGATGGCTATCCATTCCTTCAGTACCGGTTCCTGTTTGCCGCTGAGGTTCAGTTTCTTGAGGACGATCAGGTCGAGCTTTTCCCTGAGCATAAGGAGGGGAACCTCGTATATGGTGGACACATCAATCGATTCGATCACCGAGTTGCTGTTCACGTTGCAGAACAGTGCCACCTTGTTTCTTACCTCCTCGGTCAGGGTCATCTGGGTTCGCAAAACGAGCACATCGGGCTGTATCCCGTTTTCCAGCAGCATTTTTACGGAATGCTGTGTGGGTTTTGTTTTCAGCTCGCCGGATGTGGGGAGGTAGGGTACCAGTGTGAGATGCACCACAAGGGTATTGGAGGCTCCCATCTCCCATTTGAGCTGCCGCACGGCTTCTATATAGGGCAGTGACTCAATATCGCCAACAGTTCCTCCGATCTCGGTGATAACCACATCAAACTTGTGCTTCTGTCCCAGCAGCTTGATCCTGCGTTTTATCTCATCGGTGATATGAGGGATAACCTGCACGGTTTTTCCGAGAAAGTCGCCGCGTCTCTCCTTGTTGATCACCGTCTGATAGATTCTTCCGGTGGTGACATTGTTCTCCTGCGTGGTAGGTTTATTGAGGAATCTCTCATAATGACCCAGGTCAAGATCGGTTTCCGCGCCATCGACAGTAACAAAGCATTCACCGTGTTCATAGGGGTTCAGCGTGCCGGGATCCACGTTGATATATGGATCAAGCTTCTGTATGGTCACCGAGTAGCCTCTCGCCTGGAGCAGCCTGGCCAGCGATGAGGAAATAATACCTTTCCCCAGGGAAGAGGTAACCCCTCCTGTAACAAAGATATATTTGGTTGGTGACAATGAGCGGACGTTATGGTGTTAATATATCATTCCTCTGTATCGAGGCTGTCGATCATCCTGACCTTTTCCTCGAGCACTTTGATCTCCTTTTTGGCTTTTTCTATTTTACCAAGCACCTCATTGATCATCACATCTGCATTCTTCGATTTAGCGAAAAAGCCCACGTTGTTTTCCCACACCACTATCTCATTCTCCAGTTGCTTGATCTTGTTGATGAATTTTTCGCGTTCCTGCAGAATCTTGTAGGAAGGCCGATGGCTTTCCCTTATGTTATCCAGCTTGTTTTTATATTTAAGGAGACTTTTTTTGTTTTCATCGATATTGAGGTGGTCGAACTGGCTGTTGATGGCATTCCTGTACCGTTGCTGTATCTCCTCTTTCTTGTTGAGGGGAACAAAACCAATCTCACTCCAACGACGCTGGAATTCCTTCAGCATCTCAAAATCCTTTGATGTTTCCTCTCCCGGCTTGAAGTTTTCAATTTCTTCGATCAGTTTTTCTTTTTCTGCGAGGTTATTCTCATACACCTTATCAATATTTGAAAAATGCCTGGCTTTATTGTTGAAGAACTCGTCACAGGCAGCCCTGAAGCGTTTCCATATGCCATCGGCCTGTTTCCTTGGTACCGGTCCGATCTGTTTCCATTGTTCCTGGAGATGGATGATTTCTTCCGATGTTTTCTTCCAGTCGGTACTATCCTTGAGGGCTTCCGCCTGGTTACACAGATCGATCTTCATCTGCAGGTTATTCTTAAGCACTTCCTTATGTCCGGAATAGAAATCCCGTTTTTTCTTGAAGAACTCATCGCATGCATCACGGAAGCGTTTGTATATTTTGAGGTTTTGTTTTTTTGGTGAAAATCCGATGGATTTCCATGCTTTCTGTATTTCGATGATCTCCCGTGATTGTTCTTCCCACTCCCTGGGTTTGCTTATCTCCATCGCCAGTATTGCTTCCACCTTTTCACAGAGTTGTGTTTTTGCTTCAAGATTTTGTCTCTGCTGAGTCTTGAGCCCGACAAAGTACTCCTGGTGTTGCTTATTGATCTTGGCGGTTATTTCCCGGAACCGTTCCCATATCTCGGCTCTTTGTTCCGGGGGTACAGGACCTATTTCCCTCCACTGTTCGTGCAGGTGCTGAAGGGCTTTGAAGGCATTCACCACATTGGGTTCCAGGAGCAGCTCTTCGGCCTTCTCACATAACTGGATCTTGGCTTCCAGGTTACGTTTGAAATCCAGGTCGCGTAATTCCTGGTTGATCTTGATATAATCATAAAATTTTTCGACATGGTAATGGTAGGTATCCCACAGGTTTTTCATTTCGTTCTGGGGGACAAGGCCTATTGACCTCCACCGCGACTGCAGGTCGCGAAACTCCTGGAATGTTTTATTCAGCGATTCTTTCCTGTCGACCAGCTCTTTGATCTTTTCAATCACCTCGTATTTCCTCTTCAGGTTTTCCTCTTTCTCCTTTTCAAGATATTTCCCGTGTTCGTTTTTCAGTAACCTGTACTTTTTCAGGAGATCCTTGAGGGTATCTTCCAGGGGGTCATATACAGGTACAAAATCCTCAATTGCATTTCCTTCCTCAACAAATTTCTTTCTCAGTCTCTCATTTTCGGCTTTATGTTTTTTATAGAAATTGATTTTAATATTTTCCACATCATCCTTGATCTCATTCACCGGTTTTGTTTCGATGAGGATTTTGAGAATTTCGACCAGTTCGGGTTTATTGTCTTTTGAATAGTCGGCAGGTTTGATGGTCATTTCCTCCACTGGGGCATCGGCAACGGGGTTGTTGTCCGTTTCGGGCATCGCTTCTTCGGGAGGTGTCCCGGTGGTAATGTCAGGTGATGTTATGATGGGA
>JAXDBV010000037.1:0-3599 GCA_034678415.1 Bacteroidales bacterium | reverse complement strand
GTATCTTGCGCCGGTTCTTAATGTATAATCCGTTAGGACCAACGACTATGTCCGAAAAGCAAAAAACCATCAGTAAAGCTGTGACAATGAGTGGGAAAGGTCTCCATACCGGAGTGCCTGTCGAACTGACCCTGAAGCCGGCCCCGGAAGGGCATGGCATCAAGTTTGTCCGCGTTGATCTGCCGGAAAAGCCGGTGATCAGAGCCTGGGCTGAGCACGTGGTTGACACCTCAAGGGGAACAACCCTGGAAGAAAACGGCGCCAGAATTGCCACTGTGGAACATATGATGGCAGCCCTCTACGGCCTGGAGATCGACAATGTCCTGATAGAGGTTAATGGCCCCGAAATGCCAATCATGGACGGCAGCTCAACTTACTTTGTCAAGATCCTGAAAGAAGCCCGGATTGTTGATCAAACGGCCCTCAAGAACTATTATGTGGTGCAGGAGAAGGTCGTGTATTCCAACGAGGAGCTTGGGATCGACCTCATTGCATATCCTGATGACCATCTGAGCATCAATGTGTTGATCGATTACAACTCAAGAATACTGGGGAACCAGTATGCAGTACTCGATCATGTATCCGATTTTGAGAAAGAGGTATCCATGTGCCGCACTTTCGTCTTCTTTCATGAGCTGGAAGCACTGGCAAAACATAACCTTATTAAGGGAGGCGATCTGGACAATGCTATTATTATCCTTGAAAAACCGGTGTCACAGGAAGAGTTGGACCGCGTGGCCGACCTGTTTAAAAAGCCTCATATAAAAGTAAAACCGGAGGGGGTACTTAATAATATAGACCTTCATTTCCCTAACGAACCGGCACGTCACAAACTGCTGGATGTAATGGGTGACCTGGCACTGATCGGATATCCCCTGAAGGGAAAAGTCGTTGCCACCCGACCCGGACATCATGCCAACACCCAGTTGGCACGAAAAATAAGGCAGGAAATAAAAAAGGAAAAATCAAAAAAAGGAATTCCCCGCTACGATCCCAACAAAGCGCCGGTGTTTGATGTATTACAAATAAAAAGATTCCTTCCGCACCGCCCACCCTTTCTCCTCGTCGACAAGATCATCTATGTCGACGATTCAGTAGTGATCGGTATTAAGAATGTTACCATCAATGAAGGATTCTTCGTCGGGCATTTCCCCAAAGAGCCGGTGATGCCGGGAGTGCTGCAGGTGGAGGCCATGGCGCAGGTCGGAGGAATGCTGGTGCTCAACACCTTGCCCGATCCCTGGAACTACTCCACCTATTTCCTGAAAATCGATAAGGTGAAGTTCAAAGAGAAAGTTGTCCCGGGCGATACACTCATCTTTAAGATGGAACTTACAGAACCCATCAGGAGAGGGATCGTCATCATGTTTGGCCAGGCGTACGTGGGAAACAAGCTGGTAATGGAAGGTGAACTTACCGCACAGATCGTAAAAGATAAAAACTATGAATCACCAGATGATATCGGTGCATGCTGATGCCAGGATAGGGAAGAATGTAACCATCAGCAGTTTTTCCACCATTCATGGAAATGTGGTGATCGGTGATAATACCTGGATCGGTCCGAATGTTGTTATCATGGATGGGGCGAGAATAGGTAACAACTGCCGTATCTTCCCCGGCGCCGTGATTGCAGGTGACCCTCAGGATTTGAAGTATAAGGGTGAAGACACGTTGCTGGAAGTGGGGGATAATACAATCATCAGGGAATATGTCACCCTGAATCGCGGAACAGCTTCCACGGGCAAAACCGTGATCGGATCCGATTGCCTGATCATGGCCTACGTCCATATTGCACACGACTGTTATATCGGTAACCATTGTATTATCGGTGCCTATTCAGCCCTGGCAGGAGAGATCCATGTTGACGACTGGGCTATTGTGAGTGGCGCCACCCTCGTGCACCAGTTCGTAAGTATCGGAAGCCATGTGTTCATCGGTGCTGCAGGTAAGGTCAGAATGGACGTGCCACCCTTCATTAAAGCCGACAGGGAGCCCCTTTCATATATGGGTGTGAATGCCGTTGGCCTCCAGCGCAGAAACTTCAGCTCAGAGAAAATCGCAGAAATCCACGAAATCTACCGGATCCTTTACCTGAAGGGGCTGAACAACACGCAGGCCATACAACAAATAGAAAAAGATTTTGTCCCCTCCGCCGAACGGGATGCCATCCTGTCGTTTGTGAAGAACAGTAAGAGGGGTGTTATCCGGGGTTACCATCAGGAGTGATCATTCCGCAATGACATCTGATCCCATCCCTGGGCTGTCAGCCTTACCTCATTACCACCTGATGTGACCAGGAGTATTCCTTCTTTCTCTTCCGTTATCTCACCGAGTAGAGTGATCTCATTGATACCCTCCAGTCGGCGGTAATCCCCGGGTGTAAGGGTAAATAACAGCTCATAATCCTCCCCGCCGTTCAGCGCTGCTGTCTCGGCCGTCATGTTGAACTCATCCGCCACCTTCCGGGTCAGCGGATGAACCGGTATCCTGTCGGCATAAATCCTGCACCCGGCCCCCGATTGTTTGCAAATATGTATAAGATCGGACGACAAACCGTCGGATATGTCAATCATTGCGTGAGGAACGATCTGCATCTGCCCAAACAGTTCAATGATATCTTTCCTGGCTTCCGGTTTCAGTTGTCTTTCAAGGATATAATCATATCCTTCCAGCCTGGGTTCAATCTTCCTGTCCGACTCAAAAACATGTTTTTCCCTTTCCAGCACCTGCAAACCGATATAGGCAGCCCCCAGGTCACCTGTCACACAGATCAGATCGCCTGGTCTGGCACCCCTGCGGTACACAATGTTAGCGGGAGCAGCACTACCAATTACCGTTATGCTGATCAGCATTCCGGTCATGGAGGAGGAAGTATCACCACCTACAAGATCCACCCCATACCCGTCGCAGGCCAGTCTTATGCCTTCATACAACTCATCCACATCTTCTATACCAAATCTCGCCGACAGCCCAATGGAGACAGTGATCTGCCCCGGGATGGCATTCATGGCATATATGTCTGACAGATTGGCGATAATAGCCTTGTACCCGAGATGCTTCAGCGGCGTATACACCAGGTTGAAATGGATACCTTCCAGCAAAAGATCGGTGGAAACAACCACACATTTCTCCTTATAATCCAGCACGGCAGCATCATCTCCCACACCAGTGACTGAAGATTTGTTTTTTAGTACCAATTTACCTGTGAGGTGATCAATCAATCCGAATTCACCCAGGCTCGAAAGATCCGTCTTATTCTTTTTTTCCTGTTTCATGCATTATCGTATTCATAACACGTATTTTGGCGACACCTGATACACTCAAAATGGAATTTCAGAAGTTTTCGTATCTTTGTGCTTATTTAGATTAATTACAATTAATATAATCGGGCCGTTTCCGGGCGTATAAATGTATGGAAAAAGAACAAGACAACATATTGCACGAAGCTACCAGGGGCGACTACAAGTATGGGTTTTATACTGATATTGAGACAGATACGGTTCCGAAGGGTTTGGATGAAGATATTATACGCCTGATTTCCTCGCGGAAGAAGGAACCTCCTTTTATGCTTGAATTCAGGCTGAAGGCTTATCAGCACT
>JAXDBV010000036.1:0-4709 GCA_034678415.1 Bacteroidales bacterium | reverse complement strand
CAGCAATAGTAACAACAGATAATCTTTCAATTCAAATCGGATTATCCGGAGGGCTTTTGTAATTTGCGCCTCCACTGTTTTTTCAGAAATATTGAGCTTACCTGCGATTTCCCTGTATTTGAGCCCTTCCTGCCTGCTTAACCTGAAGATTTTCTGGCATTCGACAGGCAGTGTCTTTATAGCCTGCCTGATATTTTCTTCCAGTTCTTTAACAAGAAGGGAATCATGAGGGGATAACTCGTAATTTTCGAGGTACACTAATTTATAGATCTCCGTGTACTTCGTTTCCACTTTTATCCTTTTCAGCTTATTTAGGCTCAGGTTATGAGTAATTTTAAAAATATAGGCCTTCATGGAAGCTTCCGGGTCGATATCTTCACGCCCTTCCCATATCCTGGCAAACACCTCCTGTACAATTTCTTTAGCCTGATCAGTGTCATCAAGGAATTTTCTTGCATACCCGTACAGCCTGAAAAAGTACTTCCTGAAGAGCAACTCGAAAGCCTGTTCATCCCCTTGTTTGATCCTTTCGGCCAGTAAATCTTTCATGAAGATCACGTAATACTATTCAAAGTTAAGATTATTTGCTAATCTGGTATAAGGAATGTTATTGTTTGTGTAACATTTACTGGATGAACACCTTAATATAAATGAAGCACACCTTCACCCCTTGCCCTTCTGTGAAACAGTAATGCGGTCGTTTTGATGTTGACGGATTGCTGCCTGGATTATCCATCATTGCCATGGGACAATGAACTGGAAGCCTGGCACAATCCGGTAAAAAGCCAGACCAGTGAATCAGCCTTATCCTGCTTCTGGTTCATATTCCTGCATCCTTCCATGCATTTACGCAAAAATCATATGAGAAATAATAACGGTTATGTATTATAATGAAAAACTGTCACCGACGGGAACAGGCTTGCCTGTGAACATCAAAAGAAGGGAAAAACTCCGGGACAATGAAAATTAATAGCCGTAATACATTTTTATTCCGGGCGAGGTGCTGTTCGGGAAGAATAAATTATATTTACCAGCTGGCGAATTACGGAAATCCGTGTAACCGGTGCAACAATGCTTTCGATGAGAAGTCTCTGCGTCAGCAACTTAACACTTCCGGCCATGTTTTATAAATCCATATCTGCTCCGTGATAATATTTGAATACCCATAAAGGGAAAATATTACAACCTGGTACCGTTTGAGATGCTCATCCGGGCCGTAAAAAGGTGATGAACCGTTACGAAGGCATGCCGGTAAGTGGGACCCGGAAGGCTTAACCACGCCAGGGAAAGGGAATGAAGGACAGGAAATGGCTGCATTATATCAACCTGGTAACAAATATATTCATGTGATTGAATCATATAGAAAATAATACCTCTTATATGAATGATTTTATATTGTCTTTGGACCAGGGAACGACGAGTTCCAGGGCTATTGTTTTTGACCGGAACGGACATACGGTTTCAACGGCACAGAAGGAATTCACGCAGATCTATCCACAGCCGGGGTGGGTGGAACACGATCCTGAGGAGATATGGTTAACACAGGCAGAAGTGGCGCTGGAGGCGGTTACGAAAGTAGGGATAAACAGTTCCGGTATTGCGGCCATTGGAATTACCAACCAGCGCGAAACGACGGTAGTATGGAACAGGGTCACGGGCAGGCCGGTGTATAATGCGATTGTATGGCAGGACAGGCGTACCGCTGGTTTCTGTGATAAGCTGAAGAACGAAGGGTACAGCGGCAGGATAAATGAGAAAACGGGCCTGATCATTGATGCCTACTTCTCTGCGTCAAAGATTCGCTGGATCCTGGATAACATCCCCGGAGCCAGGGATCAGGCCGTGAAAGGGGAATTGGCCTTTGGAACGATCGATAGCTGGCTGGTCTGGAAGCTTACCGGCGGGGAAACGCATGTCACTGATGTCTCAAATGCGTCGCGTACCATGCTGTTCAATATCCATACGCTCCGCTGGGATGAAGAGCTGCTGAAGATTTTTGACATCCCTGACAGCATGTTACCCGTGGTCAGGTCTTCCAGCGAGGTGTACTGTACCACCCGCGGGCTTTTTTCGTCTGCCATACCCGTGTCGGGTATCGCAGGTGATCAACAGGCCGCCCTGTTCGGGCAGATGTGTACGGAGCAGGGAATGGTTAAAAACACTTACGGGACAGGCTGTTTCATGGTTATGAATATTGGGCGTATGCCAATACCGTCGAAAAGTAAACTGCTTACCACCGTTGCCTGGAAGATCAATGATGAAACAACCTATGCTTTTGAAGGCAGTATATTTATTGCAGGAGCAGTGGTACAGTGGCTGCGTGACGGGCTGGGGATCATTCAGGCATCGAACGAAGTTGAGACACTGGCCTCAGGGGTGCATGACAGCGGAGGTGTCTGTTTTGTCCCTGCTTTTGCCGGCCTTGGCGCCCCTCACTGGAACCAGCATGCAAGAGGAACACTGGTGGGAATCACCAGGGGAACGACGGCTGCCCATATCGCCAGGGCTGCCCTCGACAGTATTGCCTTCCAGACACTCGATGTGCTGCTGGCCATGCAAAACGATTCCGGTATCCATATCCAGGAATTGAGGGTTGATGGCGGGGCAACAGTAAATAATCTGCTGATGCAATTCCAGGCCGATCTGCTGCAGGCAAAGGTTGTCAGGCCCAGCATCACTGAGACGACTGCCCTTGGAGCCGCATACCTCGCCGGGCTGGCCGTGAAGTACTGGGGTAGCCTGGACGAAATAAAAAGCCAGTGGCAGGTGGAAAAGGTATTCACCCCGGTAATGAAGAAGGAGGACACTTCCATCCTCATCACCGGTTGGAAACGCGCCATAAAAGCCGCCAGCTCCTGGGCTTCCACGGAAGAATAAAACAGGGGCATAGCAGCTCTGACTGAAATTAAACAATAACTTAACAATGATCGTATGAACGCATTTTTTGCTGAATTTTTCGGGACAGCAATGATTCTTGTATTCGGATGTGGCGTGGTCGCCAATGTACTGCTGAACAAAACCAAAGGGAACAGCAGCGGCTGGATTGTCATAACCTTTGGCTGGGCCATCGGCGTGTTTACGGGTGTCCTGGTATCGGCCCCGGTGAGCGGGGCGCATCTGAATCCTGCCGTGACACTGGCACTGGTACTGGCACATAAGTTCTCCCTTGCCCTGATGCCAATGTATATAACCGCGCAACTGCTTGGAGCCATGTTCGGGGCAACGCTTGTGTGGCTCGCCTATAAGAAACATTTTGACATCACCGACAATGCCGATTCGAAGCTGGCCGTATTCTCCACCATTCCCAATATCCGCAGCTACTGGTATAATATTATTACCGAAGTGGTAGGCACCTATATCCTTGCCCTGGCAGTGCTGTATATGGCACAGCCGGAAATAGGCCTGGGAGCCCTGAATGCCTTGCCGGTGGCACTCGTGGTGCTGGGAATAGGATTGTCACTGGGCGGCCCCACAGGATATGCCATCAATCCTGCACGTGATCTAGGCCCCAGAATAGTCCATTTCTTCCTCCCCATACCCGGTAAGCGAAACAGTGACTGGAAATACTCCTGGGTTCCGATCCTGGGACCCATGGCAGGAGCTGCCCTGGCCGCAATGATGTACCTGATATTTGACTAACCCGGAGCCATACAGGTCTATGGATAAGAGGCAGACAGGCATAATATTATGTGCTAACCCTTACGGAAGGGAAGGCTACATCCGTCCTGAGGCATCAGCGGAATGTAAAACACAAATTGAATTCGTGAAAAGATTGTACAAGACAATCATCAAACCGATGAGAACCATAAAACCTTTTACCGGGATACAATGCCGGGTAACGGGTGCAAGTTACCGATGATTTCCTGCAAGGTAATGTATTCGATGTGCCTCATTGACAATTGGCTGTTAAATATCAGGGAGTCCTGGCCCGATGACCCTTGTTTAACTTCCCGACCGGGAAACGGGCGACATCGCCTGAAAAATCAGAAGAGTATGCTCCCTGTACCAGGACAATTTATTTTTACATTTACGTAATTATACTTCAACCCAATTCATGATGAAGAGAATCAGGATAGTATGTTCAGGAACGGTAATACTTGTGTTTGCGCTAAAGGGTCTCTTGGCGCAGGCACCGGTATATTATATCGGGGACAGTATTACGATTGACAAACCGGTAAGCCCGTTATTGTATGGTAGTTTTATTGAGCTTGGATTCGGATGGGTTGAGAATCTCCGGGCTGAAATGCTATATAACCGCAGTTTTGAGGAAGACACTCCACATATACCAGGCTGGGTGGAATTTACAAGACCGTCGAAAGAAGAGGAAGACTGGTGGCACTCCGGATATGAACAGCAACCCTGGTATTTGTTGAGGGTGCCTGATGATACGCTGACACAGGTTAAGAAGATACGGAACTACTGGCCTGCCTGTCACTCAAGAACCAGTATCAGTATTACGAGTAAGCCGGGGATCCACCCTGTTTATTGGGCACAGGATGGCATTTACCTGAGAAAGAAAACCGGGTATCGCTTTTCAGGATATTTTTGCGCAGGACGGGGCGTAAGTGCATACAAGTACTCGGAATCACCGGTTGATATCCAGATTGTGTTATATGCTGAAGAGGATACCACAGTGCCAATTGCTGAACAAACCCTCAGGATCAATACGTTAACATTTAACAGGTATGAGCTTGAATTTCCTCCGGTCA
>JAXDBV010000035.1:0-5644 GCA_034678415.1 Bacteroidales bacterium | reverse complement strand
ATGTGCGGGGACTGATGAAGGGGACCATCGATCTGTCAGCTTTCACCGATATTGTGCCGATGGAAGAGGTGACGCTCGCGGGAAAGGTCAGCACCGACCTCAATGTTGGCGGGCGATTGTCCATGATCGAACAGGGGAGGTACGAGGATTTCAAGGCCGACGGAAGGGTGGAGTTGACAGCCTTTGAGTTCAACAGCCCGGTTGTGCCACAACCCGTCAGGATACAGACCGGAACGCTTGAGTTCTCACCCAGGTATGTGCAGGTGAACCAGTTCGATATGACCATGGGAAACAGCGATATGCATTTCACAGGCCGGCTGGAAAATTTCATCCCTTATGTGTTCAGGGGAGAAACCGTCAAAGGCAGTTTCCTCTTTACATCCGGCCTGCTGAATATTACGGAACTGATTCCCGAGGCGACAGAAGAAACGGTCGATACCGTGGAAGATACACTGGCGCTCGCCTTGATAGAAGTGCCATCCAATATCGATGTTGAGCTCACTTCAAAGCTCGATAAGGTGATCTATAACACGATCGAGGTGAACAACGCCCGCGGTACCATTACCGTGAGAGACAGCAAGGTGGCTCTTAAAGATATGAATATGAATGCCCTCGGCGGTAGCATCGGAATTTTGGCGGAATATAATACACAGGACAAGGAGAAGCCGACGGTATCGATGAATCTTGATATTGCCGCGGTGGATATTCCTTCCGCCTACCAGTCGTTCATGACCGTGCAGAAACTTGTGCCGCTGGCACAGGGTCTGAACGGTAAGGTCTCAACAAAACTCAACTATTCAAGCCTGCTGGGACAGGATTTTATGCCCCTTATTTCGACGATAAACGGAGCCGGGGAACTCCGTTCCGAAGAGATTCAGCTGGTGAGTTCCGACGTGTTCGAAAAAATAGCGTCAACCCTTAAGCTGAGAAAAGACCTGACCAACACGTTCAAGGATATTAAAAGCCATTTCTCCATCAGCAACGGCCGTATCATGGTTGAGCCTTTCACGCTGAATATGGGCCCTGTTACCATGATGATTGGCGGTGACCAGGGTATTGACCAGACCATGAATTATCTCCTGAAGATGGCCATCCCCCGGTCAGCCTTTGGCGAAGGGGCTAACGAGGTGGTGAACAGCCTCGCTGCCAGAGCGGCAGCAAAAGGATTGAAGATACAGCCCGGCGAGACGGTGAACGTGGATGTAAAAATATCGGGAACCTTCACCAATCCTGCGATCGACCTCGACCTGAAAGAGAGCATGCAGGGCGCTGTTCAGGAGATCAAGGACCAGATGAAGGAACAGGTACAACAGGTGGTAGAAGAGAAGAAGGCCGAGGTGACGGAAAAAGTGGTTGAAGAGGTGGATAAACTCAAAACAGAGGCCGACAGAAGGGCGCAGGAGATCATCGACAAGGCGACAAAGATCAGGGATGAGGCACTTGTAAGAGCCGGGGAGGAGAAAGATAAGGCCTATGCAGGGGCGGCAAAAATCGAAGCCGATGCAAAAGGCAATGTGGCAGAACAGCTCAAGGCGAAAACAAAAGCCGCTGCCATACGGAAAGCAGCCGACGTGGCATATAACAAGGCGGTCGATCTGGCCAACAACGAATACCAGAAAGCCCTCGACCTGGCTGAACAGGAACGGCAGAAACTGAAATAGCTCCCGGGTTCATACGTAAAGACAGCTACCCGGTACGCCGCTTCATGAGCTACCCATCCATGGGACAGGGTAAGTAACACATCAAGGAATACCTGATGAAGCGCTAAGAGCCAACGGATATCCCCTTCGTGTTATCAGAAGAACAGGCATGAAGAATTTAATGCCAGGAGTATTCGTTTTACAATTTTCGCTCATGATGACGGCAGACAAGGATGAAATTACGTAATTTACTTTGAGCGAATTCAGCAATTTATTACGTAAATTTTATTTTCCCCGTACCGGGTGGATTTGCTTCTCATTAAACCAGAAGCTTCCGGTTCTTCCGTACAAATGATGGCTGGCAGAGAAGCTGCCGGTGAACGGTGCAGGTTGTCATATCCGGCCCTTCAGTAGCACGGTTTCATAGCTCCCATATCCATTACATTGTGTATGTGGTCCATGCAAGAAGTATAATATCCTGTTGTCTTGATGCAATACTTTTCTGAATAATTCAATCACTGCCTCTAAAATGAGTATTCTCAAGCGGGTTATAAACAGCTTCTTTACCCTAATGGTTTAAATATCAGTATATTCCTCTTCGATGCGGGTATCAATAATCCAATGTATAATTACTTTTACTCCCCGGGATGTGGTTCACTCAGGCATGGCAGCTTTCCAGCCCTCTGCGAGTTTCTTGGACAACAATTTAACCAGGTCACTGTTCTCAGGCAGGCCTGCAATGTTAATGTTTTCTTCAGGGTCAGTATGATGATCAAATAACTCCTTGCCTACCACAATCTTTGTTTCCATATTTATCCATTCCACATATCTGTATTGCCTGGTCCGGATTGAATAGCCCATAAAGGAACCGTTATCCGTTGTCCTCATAAATTGACTAAAAACAGCTGATTTCCATTTTAAACCAGGTTTTTTCATCAATGGCATGAAACTAGTTCCTTCAAGGCTTTCTGATACAGGAAATCCGGCAAGTTCACATATCGAGGGGTATATATCCACAAATTCCACCAGTGCGTCCGTTTTTACATTTTTCTTTTTCATCCGGGGCACACGGATAATCATCGGGGCACGTGTATCGATCTCATAATTGGTCATCTTTCCCCAGCTGTTATGTTCACCCAGCTTCCATCCATGGTCACCCCAAAGAATGACGATAGTGTTTTCAGACAAACCTTTAGATTCGAGTCCATCCAGGAGGCGTCCAATCTGGGCATCTATATATGATACACACGCATAGTATCCATGCTTCAGCTGTTGTCTTTTCTCCGGGGGAAGACTTCCTTCAAACGGTGAAGGAGCATCAGTAAAATCCGCGTAACCTCTCAATTCTCCCATCGTATTCATTGCCATAACCGGGCAATCCTGAGGAAGGTAGGGATTTGTTGCTACCGGTATCTTTTCAGGATCGTATAAATCGAAATATTTTTTTGGTGCCACAAAAGGCAGATGTGGTCTGTAAAAACCAACTGCAAGAAAGAAAGGTTCATTGATTTCTTCAAGAAAATCTATTGCGAGATCAGCAATGGCTCCATCCCGGAATTCATTGTCAGGCACATCCACCGACATGGTACTCACACAAAGCGGTTTTTGTATTCGGGACTCAGGAACTCCTTCTTTTCTGAGTTGAATCCCTCTGAATTTAAGTCCCATTAGTCGTTGCATTGTTGTATCAGGATAATCACCGATATCCTTAAGAGACTTTTTAGGATTGCTCCATGAGTGCGTATCCTCCATTTCCTCAGTATCGTGAAATATCTTGCCCAGGCATTCCACACGGTATCCCTGGCTCTTAAAAAATTCAGGCAGGGTAACCGCATCCGGTACGGCCTTTCTGAAATGGGTATTAAGGTCCCAAACCTTGATGGCATCAGGCCGCATCCCGGTCAGCAAACTGGCGCGGGAAGGATTGCAAAGTGCCTGCTGGCAATACGCGTTGCTGAACAGCATCCCGGTTTTTGCAAGCCTGTCTATATTGGGAGTAATAACGACTGTATTACCATAACATCCCAGTTCTGGTCTTAGATCATCAACTGCAATGAACAGGATGTTGGGTTTCTCTATCTTCTTTTGAGAACATGAATAACCAAACAGGAGTATTGGTGAAATTAATATGAAACTCCTTACTTCAATGTGTTGGATTTTTTTCATTTTATCTTCTTGGTTTTGTTAGGAATGTTCGTAATTACTGAAAACTGTTGACTGATAATTATTTAATCTCGTGTATTATTAAGGTATACACAGGAAACAGGCTTTAGATGAAAGGAATCAAAATTATAGCTCAAAATTACATAATTAAGGAAACAAAAAATCTTTAAACCACCCCGTAAATTTTATTTTTTCTCCTGAGACAGAATGTATATTATTCCGGGTGAGTATTTTGATTTCGAACCTGGTACGATCTATGGGCACATTTCCCGGGCAGATATCGTTAGAGCACTGGATATCAAAGAATACCGTAAAGGTCGTGTTGCTTTATTCAGTCCGCGGGGTTGACTAGCCCATATGTTTCTGAAGGCATAGAAAGGTTCTATTGGAAAGTGTCAATTCTTAAAATCTTCCGGGCGAATTCAATAATTTATTAGGTAATTCTTGTATTTCATGTACCGAGTGAATTCAGTAATTAATTACACAATTCTTATATTTCACCTGCCGGGCGGATTTTTCTACTCGTTTTTCCCGGAGCTTACGGTTCTTAACGTGTTCAGGCCATCGGGAATCATTATTTATACTGGGAACCGTGTAATGTTTTCAATAAAAAAGGCAGCCGGTTGGCTGCCTCTCCTGTAATATCCATTTGTCTCAGATCTTCTTTTCCTGTATTCTGGCTTTTTTTCCGGTGCGTTCACGCAAATAGAAAATCTTTGCCCTCCGAACTTTCCCTTTCTTGTTCAGTTCTATCTGTTCGATGAAGGGGGAAGAGACAGGGAAGATTCTTTCCACGCCAATATTTCCTGACATTTTCCTGACGGTAAATGTAGCAGTGTTGCCGCTTCCTTTTCTCTGGAGAACAACACCCCGGAACTGCTGTATCCTTTCTTTATTCCCTTCAATGATCTTATAATGAACAGTGATCGTATCGCCTGCCTTGAAATCGGGAAATACCTTCCCGGTTTGGTATGCTTTCTCAACGGCCTTTAAATAGTCCATTTCAGTACGTATTTGTGAATCATCGGTTTTGAAAATCGCCCGCAATATTACAAATTATTTTTGATTTATCAGCAGGGTTTGATCATATACCGGTGAAGAATGCATAATGGATTAGTGACCTCCGCCTTCAGGGACCTTAAGCTTTTCTCCCGCGTCTTCCACCACCATACGGTACCACTGCTCATCATATCCCGGTTGCTTTACCGCGGGTGTATAGTATTTATATCCCTGTGGTACAGGGCGATCGGCCTTGATATTCCCATCCATATACTTCGCGAAGAGGAAGGTATACAGTTTTTTCCATTCGGCCACTGTATGGTTTCCGGCATTAACCGAGAACGCTGTGATGTATTTCCTGGCTTTTTTCGGGCTCTTTTTGAACAGTTCTGCGGCGGTGTTGTCCACCTCCTTAATCTTTTCAATATACCCCAGTTCGAGTTTATCCTGTACCGGTTGTATATCACTGATCATGTCACAGTAGCGTGTATAGGCAAAGTTAGACACCTGGTTGAACACCCAGAATCCGGCATTTTCGCTGAACTCCATCATCGAGCCGTTACCGACGGCAAAGCTTTCGGGTACGGTCGTCATGCCGCAATACATGGGGGTATACACGGTTGTATAGGTGTCGTCGACCCCGAACCAGAGGATCCCTCCGACAGGGTCGGGGAGCCAGTTGCGGCTCTGGGCAACGAAAGAAAAGCCTGTCTGTTGGGTGGAAATGGCTCTTTCATTAATATATTGCTGCCCATCGACCTTCCATGACATTGGTCTCCAGCGCACGATACACCTGTAGGGGCCGGCGCCGATGTCCTGTGTCATATCCATGGGGGTATTCT
>JAXDBV010000034.1:0-2909 GCA_034678415.1 Bacteroidales bacterium | reverse complement strand
AGGTATGGTTATCATCCTGCAAATGATACCCGTTGTTCCTTTGTTGCTATTTTCTTAGATGTATTGTAACAGGTCAACGTTCCGTTCAATGATCAGGTCAGGTAATATCCGGGAATGCTGCAGATCCTCCTTTGTTGTTTCTCCTGTAAGGACCAGGATGCTGAGAATACCGAAATTCCTGCCCATCCGGATATCGGTCATCAACCGGTCACCAATGATGCATACTTCATTTTTATCTGCCCCTGTTCTGCGAAGAATTCCTTCCATCATTTCCCGGTTAGGTTTACCGATGACTTTTGGTTTCACCCCGGTGGCTGCTGTAATCGCGGCAGTGAGGGAACCGCAGTCGGGGATCATATCCAGTTCTTCCACAGGGCAGTTTAAATCAGGATGAGTAGCAATAAATGGCAAGCCATTCCGGATGAAACGGGCTGCTTTTTCAAGCCGTGCATAGGTGAAGTCAAGATCAAAGCCCAGCACAACCATGTCGGGATGATCTTCATCAAGCGTGAACCCGGCTTGTCTGAAATCGTCGGTCAGGCTCCTTGTCCCCATCAGGTAAATCGACGCGTTTGGTTTTATTCTATTGAGATATTCAATGGTGGCGTCGCCCGAAGTATAGATCGCGGATCTATCCACACGCAAACCCATCCCTTCCAGCTTCCTGCAATAATCATTCGCATTCTTTGACGAGTTATTGGTAAGGAAGAGGCATTTTTTCCCTGCTCTGGTAAGCCCTTCCAGGAATTTCTTTGTGAACGGGAACAATTGCCGGCCAAGGTAAATGGTCCCATCCATATCCACCGCGCATACTTTGATTTTTTCAAGCTTCTTGCTTATTATGTCCTGGTTATAACTGTTCATGAAAGAAAAAGGTTATTCTTATGAATCATCCAATGTGGCACCATGTGGCACCGGTTTATTTTTTGTACCAGAATCCTCCGGGCATGAACAAGAGTTCAATATAATTATTCCAGCGGTTCATTTCGGCCACCAGATCGAGGATGGTATACCGTTTCCTGATGTATCGTGCAGATTCATAACTCAGCTTAAGTCGCTGACGGTTGATGCCGATGTCTTCAGGGTATACGGGGGCTCCCGCTTCCGTAAGCATATGCTGCATGATACGGGCACCGAGCAGCTGTTTTTTCAGCGCCTGCTTCAGCTCAGGCCAGATGGATTTCAGATGTTTCAACCGGAGTAGAAGACCAGCCGGTTCAATATACTTTGCCACGGATTGTTCTATCGCCTGTCCGGCCAGGTCAGGGTCATGGAAATGAGCGTGTATTTTTTTTTCAATTTCCTTGAAGGACGGCCACTGTTCAACCATCTTTTTCTCATCCCAGTTATCATCATTGGTATCATCTGACAGCAGCATACCGTAAAGTGCTTCGGAGGCCAATGATCCGATTCCCACTTTGTAGCCATGAAAGGGAATTGCTCCTCTGAAGGTATGATGCTGGTTGTCCCACAGGTGGCTGAACTGGTGTTCGGCGCCGGATGCGGGTCGTGATGTTTTGGATGCCTGCATTCCGAGGCCGGTCATGATCAGCCCTTCGGTCAGTAGTGTGATAGCCTTTCTATCACCCGCTTTAATCCCTGCGGGATTGCTTATCAGGTCACGAAGACGGGTTTGTGTCAGATCCCATGCTACCGGGTGAACCGGTTCAATATTCATGGCATCGGCAATGACCCAGTCGGCACCCGAGGCTATTTTGGCGATCAGGTCGGCATAGCCTGCGGCATTTAATACGGCAGGAGCGGCAGAAATGATGTTGATATCAGCGATAACAACCAACGGAGCGGGGCAGCTGAATGTTTGTTTGGCTCCTTTAAATGAAATAGATGCTCCGTAGGCGGTGTAACCATCCATGGATGCCGCGGTGGGAACAGCAATATATGGAAGCCCGCGTTTGCCGGCCGCCAGCTTGGTAATATCATTGATGGTTCCCGAACCGACTGCAACAGGAACAACATCGTTCGCCGGCATGCCTGACAGTAACTGTTCCACATATTGTATTTCCGCATACAGAGAATTGCTGTCAAAGATAAATGGCGGCATAACCGGAATGCCGGAGGAGATCAGATGCTGCGCAACGGCCATGCCAGCCGCTTTATGGGTATTCGTGTCGGCAACGATGAGGGCAGGTTTACCAGAAAAGTATTCTTTCATCAATGTACCCATGGCTTTGAGGGTATCGCTGCCCACGAGGGCACACCGGGTGGTATCAACCCGTTGCAGGGCTTTATTGATCCTCTGTTGTGTGGCTGAATCCGATGTTCCCTGTGTCATGGCTGGCAATTGCTGGTGAAGTGTCAATCTTCAGGTACTGAAATCTCAGGGGTGTTGACCAGATAGTTGTCGATCAGCCTGTGATAATCTGCCAATTGTTCTTCAATCCAGGCGTGGTCTTTCCCGAATTCCACGGCCATGATATCTGCGACTTCGGGGGCCATGGCAGCGCTTGCTTTTGCATCCAGTATCAATGCTCGTGTCCGGCGTGCCAGGATATCCTGCAGCCGGACTGGCATTTCATTTCTGCAGATCCAGATAATCTCTGCCTTGGAGTAGGGTAGGACCGGGTGAAGAGGGTGGCCCGAGGCCGGGTTTTCCTCAATCAATTGCTTTATGTCTCTGGCATGATGACCATAGACACGAAGCCTGTCATAAGGATTGTTGTATGCAGCACCGTACAGAGGCATGGTATGAGTTATGCAAGGGCGTTTGTCCATACCTGTCACTTTTACTGCCTTGTTAATGGTATCCTCAGCCATACGGCGGTAAATGGTCCATTTCCCTCCGATGACTGAAACCAGACCGGAGGATGAGACGGTGATTTTATGCCGCCGGGATATTTCCTTTGTTGTGCTGCGGTCACCTTTTGAAGCAGCAAGTGGTCTCAACCCGG
>JAXDBV010000033.1:0-13290 GCA_034678415.1 Bacteroidales bacterium | reverse complement strand
CAAGAACTATACAATCCCGGCAGATGCGGATTATTTTCATATCACCTCCAATAATACCATTGAAGGAACAGAAATTTTTACGGATCCCGATTCTCCCGTCCCCCTTATCGCCGACATGTCATCCGATATTCTCAGTCGCCCCGTTGATGTTTCAAAGTACTCCCTGATCTACGGCGGCGCACAGAAAAACATGGGACCGGCGGGTGTCACCTTTGTGATCATCAGGGATGATATGCTGAAAAGAATAACCGACAGGACGGTTCCTGTTATCCTCCGGTATGATTCGCAAATTACCGAGGGTTCCATGTACAATACCCCGCCCTGCGTAAACGTGTATACCGTCCTCGAAACTCTCAAATGGGTGAAGGAGAACGGTGGTGTGAGGAACATGGATGCCCTCGCACAGGCACGTGCCGACCTGCTCTACAATGCCATTGACTCAAGCCGTATCTTCACATGCCCAGTGGTGAAGGAAGACAGATCAAGGATGAACATTGTGTTTGTTCTGAAAGATGCGTATAAGGAACATGAGGAACCGTTCCTGAAATTCGTTGCATCAAAAGGCATCGTTGGAATAAAGGGACACCGGTCCGTGGGTGGCTTCAGGGCTTCGTGCTACAACGCCCTCGAACTGGAAAGCGTGCAGGTACTTGTCAATGCAATGAAACAATATGAGCTTGAAAATATTAAATAATACTTGAATATTATTCAATATATGTTTAATAATAATTAATTATCATATATTAATATTTAATATTTGTTAAATAAATTTAAGATTGTAATAAATAATATTAAACCAAATACATTATTATCATGAAAACGGTATTGGTTGCTACCGAAAAACCTTTTGCCGGCATTGCCGTGAATCAGATCAGAGATATCATTCAACAGGCCGGTTATGAGCTGAAACTCCTTGAGAAGTATACCGGGACGGAAGCGCTTCTCAAGGCGGTTGAAGATGCCGATGCCCTGATTGTGCGCAGTGATAATGTCACCGCCCAGGTGCTCGAGGCTGCCCGGAAGCTGCAAATCGTGGTGAGGGCAGGTGCAGGTTACGATAATATTGACCTGGCAGCAGCAACAAAAAATGGAGTGGTGGCGATGAACACCCCCGGCCAGAATTCAAATGCTGTTGCCGAACTGGCCTTTGGGATGATGATTTACATGGCCCGTGGCAGGTTCGGCGGAGGATCGGGTACCGAACTAATGGGGAAAACGCTCGGCCTCCACGCATTCGGATTCGTGGGTAAACGAATGGCTGCTATTGCACAGGGCTTTGGAATGACAGTCTATGCGTTCGATCCCTTTATCGATAAGATGGATTTTAAAAAGGCAGGTGTGAATGAAGTATCGGATCTGAAGGAGTTATATAAGAAATGCCAGTATATTTCCCTGCATATGCCGGCCAACGAAAAAACGAAGAAATCCATCAACCTCGATCTCTTGTCGCTGATGCCGCGGGGAGCAGTGATTGTAAATACGGCACGGAAAGAGGTGATCGACGAGGAATCGCTGATGAAAATGTTTGCCGAACGGGCCTATTTTGTTTATATCACTTATGTGGAACCGGAACACCACAAAGAGCTTGATGAAAGATTTAAACCCAGGTATTTTGTAACGCCCAAGAAAATGGGAGCACAAACCGAAGAGGCGAACATCAATGCAGGCGTGGCTGCCGCCCGGCAGATCGTCAGGTTCTTCGAACATAACGACCGCACATTCCAGGTGAATAAATAATGTGGAGAAAGACGGGCATACGGCTGTATCTGATCCCTTTTTTTCTCCTGTCGTGCACCACGACGTCAAATATTGGTACGGTGACGCCTCAACAGGCAGTGTTCACTAACTACGACCGGAGCGAGATAAGGGAAGCACGCTTTTTCAGACGCGGGGAAGGTACTTCTGTTACCGTTTCTGTCGAGCCGCTTACACGGGGCAATGTGACCTATACCCTCGAAAGAATCGTCACCGAAGGGATCTATGATTTCAGGGATAACCGGTTCGTCTTTGACAAGGTATCCTTTCCGTTCAGGGTGTATATCCTTTTCTATACCGATTTCTGGGAGGGATCGGGGCCGCCGGAACGCAGAAGGGGAGAGTTCCTTGTTGAGATAAAGGAGAAAAGAAACTGGGACGTTAAAATTTACATCTGAAAACCGGAAAGAAGGATACCGGTTGTACCGCCATACCGACCGGGTATCCTCATGAGATATTATATATGAAAAGTATTATGTGGCGTTGATCTTCGTTCATCATCATTAAATCCGAACAAAAACATGACCGTACTAAAACCTTTCAGGGGTATCAGGCCGAAGAAGGAGTTTGCACCGCTGATTGCCTCAAAACCTTACGATGTGCTGAACAAGACTGAAGCGCGGGAGGAGGCGAAAGGAAACAGCTATTCCTTCCTCCATGTGGTAAAGCCGGAGATTGACCTTCCCGATGAGGTTGATGAGCACAGCGCCGTGGTTTATGCCAGGGGGAAAGAGTCCTTCCATCGCCTCATGAAAGAGGGTATCCTGAACCAGGACAGTGAGGAGCACCTCTATGTTTATGCCCAGACGATGGACGGCCGCACCCAGTATGGGCTCGTGGGCTGCGCTGCCGTGGATGATTATGTGAACAATAAGATCAGGAAACATGAGCTGACCCGTCCCGACAAAGAGGAAGACAGGAAAAACCATGTACGGACCAGCCGGATGAACTATGAACCGGTATTCTTTACCTACCGCTCAGTGCCCGACATTAACTCGATCGTTGACAAGATCACGGGGGCGGAACCTGAATACAGTTTCACCGCGGTGGACGGCATTGGTCATACCTTCTGGGTTGTCAGGGACCGGGAAATCATTACTGCTTTGGTCCGTCTGTTCGATCAAATACCTTGTACCTATGTGGCTGACGGGCATCATCGCACAGCCGCCGCTGCCCTGGTTGGCAAGGAATTCAGGGAGGCCAATAAACACCATACGGGCAAAGAAGAATACAACTTTTTCCTTGCCGTCCACTTTCCCCATGACCAGCTGGCTATCTTTGACTATAACCGTCTCGTGAAAGACCTGAATGGGCTTACTCCGGCACAGTTCATCAGCCGGATTGAAAAAGGCTTTGTAGTGGAAAAGAAAGGTACACAGATATATAAACCCGGCTTCCTGCATAATTTCTCCATGTATCTTGAAGGAGTATGGTATTCACTCACGGCCAGGGAAGGAACTTATGACAACGACGATCCCATTGGTGTCCTTGATGTGACAATCCTGACACAACAGGTGCTGGAACCTGTACTTGATATCAGGGATCTGAGGCGGTCAAACCGTATTGACTTTGTCGGCGGCATACGTGGGCTGGCGGAACTGAAACAAAGGGTCGACAGCCGTGAAATGACCGTGGCCTTCGCCCTCCATCCAGTGTCAATGGAACAGCTGATGAGAATTGCCGACACAGGAAACATCATGCCCCCGAAGACCACCTGGTTCGAGCCAAAACTGAGAAGCGGGCTTATTATTCATGCCCTCGATTAATGCGCATATGTTCACGGATGACTACCCGGATTCAACAAAACAGTGCCATGACGGTTATTGCCGCTAATATCAGAACACTCCGTTCGGAAATCCCGTCACACGTAAAGATTGTTGCTGTCTCCAAAAACAGGAGCACCGAAGAAATCATGGAGGCTTACATGACAGGTCAAAGAACATTCGGTGAAAACAGGGTGCAGGAGCTGGTGGCTAAATACCACACCCTTCCCGGGGATATTGAATGGCATATGGTGGGTCATCTGCAGACCAACAAGGTGAAATATATCGCTCCTTTTGTCAGCCTGATACACTCGGTTGACAGCCTCCGGCTGCTGCAGGCAATCCATAACGAAGGCAGCCGTATCAACCGCGTGATCCCCTGTCTCATCCAGGTGTACATCGCTTCGGAAGAGACAAAGTTCGGGTTCGACCGCGACGAACTGTTGCTGGTCCTCGCTTCACCGGAGTTCCATACCTTAAGTAATGTGGCTGTTGCAGGAGTTATGGGAATGGCAAGCTTTACAACTGATATGAAGAAAGTGGCAAGGGAGTTCAGATACCTGGCCTCCGTTTTCCGTGAACTGAAGGATAGGTATTTCCCGCAGCCGGAATTCCGCGAAATATCCATGGGTATGTCAGGGGACTACAAAACAGCCATCGGCGAAGGGGCTACCATGGTGAGGATAGGAAACCTTATCTTTGGATCCGGGTGTCAGGTATAACCTTAACGTAATGAACATTTAATACCAAATCATATGGCAAATCTTCAGACAAGGTATATGGGGCTGGATATCCCGACTCCCGTCATTGTCAGCAGTTGCGGGTTGTCGGGCTCCCTGGCAAAGATACGAACGATGGAAGAGATGGGTGCCGGAGCGATTGTCCTCAAGTCATTGTTCGAGGAACAGATCCTGATAGAATCATCCTCGTTGTCGGTAAGCTCCGATTATCCTGAGGCGCTCGATTATATAAGGAATTATATAAGAAGTGACTCGCTCGATAAATACCTTGACCACATCGAGAAGGCAAGGAAAGCGGTAAGCATACCCATTATCGCCAGCATAAACTGTATCACATCGGCCGACTGGACCCGTTTTGCCAAAAAGATTGAGGAGGCAGGAGCCCATGGCCTGGAAATGAATGTGTATACAATGCCCGTTGATCCGGGACAGGCAGCTGAAGCGGTGGAAAAGTTGTACCTGGACCTGGCCGGGAACATTAAGTCACAGGTGTCAATCCCTGTCTCATTCAAGCTGGGACAGCATTTCACCAATATTGTCGGCCTGGTGAAAGGATTATATTACCGCAAGGTTGATGGAGTCGTGCTCTTCAACAGGCTCTACTCACCCGATATTGATGTGGAAAACCTGGGTTTCGGATCGGGAGATGTGTTCAGTACACCCTCGGATATTAGGCAATCGTTGCGGTGGGTGGGGATCGTGAGCGCAATGGTTCCCTCTGTCGATATCGCTGCTTCCACAGGTATACATTCGGGTGAGGCCGTGGTTAAACAGCTCCTGGCCGGTGCCAGGGCTGTTCAGGTTTGTTCAGCGCTGTACAAGCACGGGATCGAGTATCTTCATGACATCGTCTCTTTCCTCGACGCATGGATGACAAGACATGACCAGAAGGATATTGATTCGTTCCGCGGGAAGATGAACTATAAAAATATTCCTGATCCGACGGTATGGGAAAGATCACAGTTTATGAAGTATTTCTCCTCACTCACCTGAGGTACCGCTACCGGATACGGTTGACGTAAGCATCGTTATCATTTCTCTCACCAGCACTTTTTTATCGTTGTCCAGTAAGGGAATGCATGATTGCAACCTTTCCGCCTGTATGGTCAGGATGCCAGGTTCAGCCATGTGCATGTATGTCTCAATAACCGTAAAAGCTTCCAGGGCTACAGGATAATCCTTCTCTATCAACAGGTCAACAAAGACAGGGATATGCTCAAAGAAATTCAGCCGTGACTGCCAGCAGGCGGAGACCAGGGCAGGGAGTTCAGGGTGGTCATTATGGGTTTTAATATAGTTGGCGATCACAGGTGCTATCTGCTGTTGGTTCAGATCGTTCAGCAGTGAAATGATCGATTCCCTGATGGATGGTATCTGCCGTTTAGCCAGGGCATCCATGAGGTCAGTTACCAGCTCGGGATGACCTTCCTCCCTGCACAGCCTGATGGCTTCCATAATCATCAGCGGTTTCCCCGTTTTGAGTTGTTTCCTTATCTCACGGAGTGCAGCCGTCCGGTCCTTTATTGTCATATCTTCCGATCCATTGATATACTGAACAAAATTAATAGTATTATTACGAAATATTCATACCTTTCTCCCCGGAATTTCCCAGTTTTGTTTTTTAAAAAAAAGTATTAATTTTACTAAAACTTAGGCGGTTGTGCGTTTGATAATATTAAAAATCAATTAATTATGAACATCAAATCATCAGTATTCAGGATCGCGGGCATCCTGGTTGCCATCCTGTTTACGGCCTTCATTACCGGGTGTAAATCAGGAGGTGACAGGCAGCAGGAGCAACAGGTGCAGGTGGATGTTAGTGAGGTTGAACAGGAAATGTTTGAGGATATCAATGAAGCAAAAAAGATATTCTATTCCTTACCGTCACCACTGGAAACAGCGCTGCTTATCAAATCGGCAGGAGCCACGTATGATGCATCCCTCCTCAATCCTATTGAAAATGCATCGAATTACACCACCAATAAAAGCCTGGCACTTAACCTGGGAATTTATACCTGTAACCTGAGTTTTGCCAGTCTGTATGATCAAACCCAGGCATCCATCAATTACATGAATGCAGCCAAGAAGATGGCAGACGGACTGGGTATACTTGATGCCATTGACAACTCCACCATTGAAAGGCTGGAAGAAAATGTGAACAACCGCGACATGATTATGGATATCATCTCAGAAACATTCATGAATTCAAGCTCTTTCCTGGCTGAAAACGACAGACCAGCTATTGCTGCCATGGTTCTCGTCGGAGGGTGGGTGGAAGGACTCTTTATTGCCACCCAGCTGGTTAACAAAAGCAGCTTTGAAGGAAACAAGCTGGTTGACAGGATCGTTGACCAGAAATTCTCGCTGGAAATCGTGATCAAGCTGATGGAAGAGAACAAAGGCCATCCCGATGTGAATGCCCTCCTTGCCAAAATCATGGACATGAAGGCGACCTTTGACAAGATAAAGGTTACTACCACGGAGATCCAGCCGGTTTATGATGAGGAATCCAAGGTGACCACCCTCAAATCAACAAAAACCAGCACTGTCACCCCGGAAGTATTTGCTGAACTCACCAACAAGGTAAAAACGTTAAGAACCGAATTTATCCAATAAACTCCATGGTTATGAAAAGAATAGTACTGGGAACAATCATACTTGCACTTCTGGTGATGATGCCTCTTACACTTCATGCACAGTGCAAAGGCTTTGCCAAGAAAATCTGTAAAATGGAGTTGAATCCTTATATCCACGACGGGAACTACCATGCAGCCATTCTGACTGAAGGGGAGGAGGCGGAACTGTATAAAACCTTTTATTCCGATCAGCAGTACAGGATTGCCATCTGTGGTTCGGATGCCTTGCCTCAGATCGAGTTTGAAGTGATCGACGCCAACAGGAATGTGTTGTACAGCAACAAGAAAAACAACTATTCGCCCGTCTGGGATTTCAAGATCGAAGCGAGCCAGCAGCTGAAGATAGCGGTGAAAGTGCTGGCCAAGTCGAGCAACCCCGCTGAGGCTACCAGCGGCTGTGTAGCTATCATGTTCGGTTTTAAAGAAAAATAGATAGCAGGATCAATAGTAAAGCCAGCAGATGAGGCTGGCTTTTTTATTTTTCTTTTGTCGCGGTGAATACTTTCTTTCGGAGAAAAGAACCGGTATGGCTGCTCTTGCACCGGGCCAGATCCTCCGGAGTACCTTCGAACACCAGTGATCCGCCTTTCTCTCCTCCTTCCGGACCCAGATCAATCACCCAGTCGGCATACTTGATCACCTCCAGGTTATGTTCAATTACCAGGATGGTATGACCGCGTTCGATAAGTGCCTGAAACGCCTGCAGCAACTTGTGTATGTCATGAAAATGGAGTCCTGTCGTGGGCTCATCAAAGATGAAAAGTGTAGGTACCCCTTCTTTCTCCTTCCCCAGGAAGGAAGCCAGTTTAACGCGTTGACTCTCACCGCCACTAAGGGTGCCCGATGACTGCCCCAGCTTGATGTATCCCAGTCCGACACCGGCCAAGCTGTTCAGCTTCTCAACAATCTTTGCCTCCGTGCCTCCTTTATGCCTTCCGAAGAACTCAATCGCCTCATCAACGGTCATCTCCAACACATCATAAATATTCATTCCCTGGTATTTTACATCGAGTACCTCGTCCCGGAATTTTTTCCCGTGGCAACTTTCACAAACGAGCTCCACATCGGCCATGAACTGCATCTCCACTCGTATGGTGCCTTCCCCCTGGCACTCTTCGCAGCGGCCTCCCTCAACATTGAAGGAGAAGTGGGAGGCTTTGAAATTATTCAGCCTGGCAGCAGGCTGGTCGGAATAGAGTTTACGTATCTCATCGTATACCTTTATGTAGGTCACCGGGTTCGATCTTGACGAGCGGCCGATGGGGTTCTGGTTAACAAACTCGACCGATTTCAGACTGTCAATATCACCCTCGATGATGTCATAGTCGCCGGTTCTCTCCCCATACCCATGGAATCGTTTTCCCAGGGCAGGGACAAGAATATTCCTGACCAGTGATGACTTCCCCGAACCGCTCACACCGGTAACCACTGTCATTACGTGCAAGGGCATTCTGACGGTAAGGTTCTTAAGGTTGTTCTCGCGTGCACCCCTGATCTCGATGTAACTGTTCCATTTTCTTCGCAAGGGAGGCAGTTCAATGGTCATTTCACCGTTCAGGTACCTGGCTGTCAGGCTTTTGTTGCTCTTCAGCAGTTGTTTTAAGGTGCCCTGAAACACCACCTCTCCTCCCAGCCTGCCAGCCAGAGGACCCATATCAATGATCTGATCTGCCGACCGAATGATTTCTTCATCATGCTCCACCACGAGCACTGTGTTGCCCTGGTCTCTCAGGTTCTTTAACACATTGATGAGCAGATGGGTATCCCTGGGATGAAGGCCTATGCTTGGCTCATCCAGGATGTATAATGATCCCACCAGGCTGCTTCCAAGTGCTGTGGCCAGGTTGATACGTTGTGACTCACCACCCGACAGGGTGGATGATAACCGGTTAAGTGTCAGATAAGGCAACCCGACCTTAACAAGGAAATCGAGCCGGTTGATGATCTCGGTGATTATTCTCGATGCCACCTCCCTGTCGTGCTCAGAAAGTTTGAGATGACGGAAAAACTCCAGGAGCTTTTCAACAGGCATGTTAATCAGCTGCTGGATCGTCTTTCCACTGACCTTGACATAACCCGCTTCCTTCTTCAGCCGGTTGCCCTTGCATTCCGGGCAGGTGGTTTTTCCCCTGTACCGGGATAGCATGACACGGTATTGGATCTTGTATTTCTTTCTGTCCAGGAACCGGAAAAAGGCGTTAATACCCTTGAAACCGCGGGCTCCTTCCCATAGCAGCTCTTTTTGTTCAGGTGTCAACAGGTAATAGGGTTTGTGGACCGGGAAATCGAAACGTGAAGCATTCATAACCAGCCTTTCCTTCCACCGGCTCATCTTTTCGCCCTTCCAGCAAACAATGGCATCCTCGTAAACGGAAAGGCTCTTGTTGGGTATTACCAGATCCTCGTCGATTCCCAGGATCCTGCCATATCCCTCGCAAAGGGGGCAGGTGCCTATCGGGTTATTAAAGCTGAACATATGCTCGGAAGGTTCGTCAAACACGATTCCGTCGGCTTCAAACCTGTTCGATAACTCCTCGCTTACAGGAGGGGTTGTATCCGTCATTTTTATTAGACAACGCCCATTACCGACGCTGAAAGCCGTCTGGACCGAGTCGCCCATCCGGGTTACAGTATCTTCATCATCTGCCACGCTCACCCGGTCAATGACGATATTGTAACGTGTCTCTTTTTTCAGAGGAACAGATTGATTCAGTATATCTTCTATCCGCAATATCCGGCCATCAATTTCCAGCCGTGTGAGCCCTTGACGCAATAAAATCTCCATGGTTTCCTTCACCAGGCAGTCCTTTTGTTCATGGCACGGCGCCAGGATAAGCACCATCGAACCGGCAGGAAAGGACAATATTCGATCAACCACGTCAGTAACGGTATGTCTTTTTACCAGCCTGTTCGATATCGGTGAATACGTCTTGCCAATCCTGGCATACAACAACCGCAGATAATCATATATTTCCGTGGTTGTGCCTACGGTGGAACGTGGATTGCGTGTGTTAACCTTCTGTTCAATGGCAATGGCGGGAGGTATACCCGTAATGAAATCCACTTCAGGCTTCTGCATCCTCCCGAGAAATTGACGCGCGTACGACGACAGGCTCTCAACATACCTTCTTTGTCCTTCCGCATATAGGGTGTCGAAGGCAAGCGACGACTTTCCAGATCCTGAAAGACCTGTAACAATCACCAGCTTGTCACGTACAATAGAAAGGTTAATGTTTTTCAGATTATGTACCCTTGCACCGCGGATCTGTATATATGTATCTTCACGAATGTTCTGCCTTGGCATGATAATGAAATAAGATGCTGAATATCTGCTGTATAAATATAATGTCGCTCGGATGGATGATTCCAACCTTTGACAGTTATTTTTCGTCTAATACTAGTACAAATCAGGCTTTGTTAACATATTTTAACGAAAATCAAAAGTAATATTTTTTGAGCAAAGCGGATTTTTGTTTTAATTGCATACCCTTAATAAAATTAACGAAGTAAGGAGGATCATCTATCGAAATAACTCTACCCTTTTTATTCCAGTAAAAAAGGAGGTTATTATGGAGGCGCAGAATCTTTCCGACTGTGCACTCATTGATAGATACCTTGCAGGAGAGCAGTCTTGTATAGAAACCCTGATACACCGACACCGGAAAAAGGTATATACCTATATCCTGTTGATTGTCAGGAACCAGCATCTTGCGGAAGATATTTTCCAGGATACCTTTATCAAGGTTATCCATTCCCTCAGACAAGGCAAATATAAGGATAACGGACGGTTCCTGTCATGGGTGATCAGGATAGCCCATAACCTGATTATCGACCATTTCAGGAGAGAAAAACAGCTGGGTACCGTCTCCAGGGATAACTATGATTTTAATCTCCTGAACAGCAGGAAACTGTCTGAGGGCACCGTTGAAGATCACCTGGTTTATAACCAGATCACCAGCGAGGTTAGGGCGCTTATTGATTACCTGCCCGATGATCAGAAGGAAGTGGTGCTCCTGAGACATTATGCCGGCCTGAGCTTCAAGGAGATCGCCGATTCAACCAACGTCAGCATCAATACCGCCCTCGGCAGAATGAGATACGCCCTTATTAACCTGAGGAAACTTATCAGGGAAAAGAAACTGATATTGACAAGCTATTGATAAAAAGGTTTTTCCTGTATCATATATAATATACTATCCCTGCCCTGCGTTATTAGCATATATTTCATTCATGTTTGTTAATACTCTTGCCTATGGGAAAATTCTTTACCCTCTCCGATTTTACTGAAATTATCCCCACATCCGCTCAACAGGTTGACCATTCGTCTGCAGATGACGAAGTGGATTATGTGATGGAACAAATCATAAACAGCATGAAAAACTGGGATGCCGAAATTGATGAAAATATTCTCATCAGCCTCAACGATCGGATAAAAAATCTCTGAGAACAGGATAATGCAGTAAATATTCAGAGCCACCGCACAGCCCGGTGGCTTTTTTTATACAAAATTTGGAAATTTCAAAAAATTATGATATTATTGTGATATTATATTAATAATTAAATAATATTATAATCATGAAACAGGAGATTGAATATTCACCCATGTCAGGATACCTGGCATTGGTCATTATGCTGTTTTGGACAGGACTGATTGTACTGGGGGGCTTTCTGGCCAATCCCTATCTGATCATTATCTTTTCCGTTCTGTTCATATTCACTTCAATTGGAATGCTGGTAGTGAATCCGAACGAATCGAGTGTGCTGGTGTTATTCGGGGCGTACAAGGGGACGGTGAAGAAGAACGGTTTTTTCTGGGTCAATCCTTTCTTCACGAGAAAAAGGATATCCCTCAGAGCGAGGAATTTTAATTCTGATCCCATCAAGGTGAACGACAAGATCGGTAATCCGATCATGATTGGGCTGGTATTAGTGTGGAAGGTTGACAATACCTTTAAAGCTGCTTTTGAAGTAGATGATTATGAGCACTTTGTTTTAGTACAGAGCGATGCCGCACTGAGAAAGCTGGCAGGCAGCTATCCATACGACAATTTCGAAGATGAAGCGGCGGAAATCACCCTGCGTGCGGGGGCTGAGGAGGTGAATCATCAGTTGGAACGTGAGATCAAGGAACGGCTGCTTATTGCAGGGCTGGAGGTGATCGAGGCCAGGATCAACTATATTGCCTATGCGGCAGAGATCGCCAGTGCCATGTTGCGCCGTCAGCAAGCCACGGCAATTGTTGCGGCACGCTTTAAAATTGTTGAAGGAGCTGTGAGCATGGTTCAGATGGCCCTTGATCAGCTGTCGGAAAAAGAAATCATCGAAATGGATGAGGAAAAGAAAGCTGCCATGGTGAGCAACCTGATGGTGGTTCTCTGCGGTGACAAGGATGTCTCACCAGTGGTCAATACAGGTACGTTGCATCAATAGAAAAATATGAACAAGAAAAAGGCCTTTGTTCTCCGGATCGATCCCGAAAAGCTGAGGGCTATTGAAAAATGGGCGGTTGACGAGTTCCGGAGCACGAACGGACAGCTGGAGTGGATCATTGACAAGGCGTTAAAGGATTCGGGCAGGTATTACATAAAAAAGTCCGGAAAACCAAGAATGAATGAAAACATGGCTCATCCTGATCCCCCTCTGTCATAAAAACAGAAGCCGGTCATTCGGGAAGGAAAATTACGGGATGGATGAGGTTGCCGAACGTGGTCATTTCATGTATTTTACCGGAGTTTTAATCCCCTGAGCCATACAACGTGTTTGTACACAAATATCTGTCGGATAGGAAAATCACTGGCGGGAGCGTTCTAAGCCTTATTGTTTCACTTTCTGTGCGTTGATCATCGCGACAGTGCTGCAGGCAACCAGGCCCGCTGTTTCTGTCCGCAGTATATGGGAGCCGAGATGAACGCCAGTGAAGTTATGCTTGACCGCCATACTGATCTCATCGTCCGTAAAACCTCCTTCTGGCCCGATTATGATCACCGCATCCTGTCCTTTCCGGTACCGGTCAGCCAGGTGGATGCCGGCCTGCTCACATGCGATGAACCGGTATGGTAGTTGAGCTTCCTCAATGAAACGGGAGAAGGATGTCAAGGGATGCAATACCGGCAGCCAGGCTTGCTTGGATTGCTTGATGGCCGCAATGAATATCTTTCTTGTCCTTTCAGGCTTTATCAACTTTCTTTCCGAACGGTGACAAAGGATGGGTGTTATTTCATCAACACCTATTTCAGTGGCTTTCTCAATGAACCATTCCCACCGCTCTGTGTTCTTTGGCGGTGCCAGGGCTATATGCAGCCGGTAATCCCTGGCCCCGTAATTCTCCGTTTTCACGTCCACCTCTATGCTCACGCCCCTGGGATCGGAGGCCACGATACGGCAGAGATAATACCC
>JAXDBV010000032.1:0-5223 GCA_034678415.1 Bacteroidales bacterium | reverse complement strand
GATTCCTCGCCTGTTCCCTGAGCAGGCTGTTGCGTTGTGCCAGCGCCCTGTTGTAACGGATCAGGTCGTCAAGGTAACGGCGGTCGTACTGAGATATCACCGAATCGATAAACTTCCTCCTTTCCTCTGATCCTTCAATGATCAGGCTGCTGTCGGCGGGAGAGATCATGACTACGGGCAGCAAACCAATATGATCGGCCAGCCGGCTGTAATCCTTTTTGTTCCTCCTGAACTGTTTCTTGCGCGATTTATGCACACAGCAGTAGATATCCTCTTCCTTGTCGCCGATCCTGAATCTTCCCTGGATAATGAAAAACTCATCCCCGTGACGGATGTTCTGGGTATCCACCGCATTGAAATAACTCTTTGTCAGCGACAGGTAATGAATGGCATCCAGGAGATTGGTCTTACCCACACCGTTGTTGCCCACCAGGCAGTTTATCCCGGGGGTGAAATTAAATTCAGCCTGTGAATAGTTCTTGAAGTTTACCAGGGAAAGGGTTTCCAGGTTCATCATGCAATAGATTCAGGGAACAAAAATAAGAATAAATATGCGTACGGAAGCAGTATGTCAACCACATGATGAGATTGTTTTTCCGCTATCTGTTTCAATATTGTAGTAAAACCATTACATTTGCGGTGTTTTTCACAAAAACCATCTATTAAAATGACCGCAAAAAAAGAAGCATCACCAACCGGGCTTAAGGATCTTGAGAGCGCATTATCCTCCACCGAACAGTTCATTGAAGACAACCAGAAGATCCTTACCATCATTGTTGCAGCCATTGTTATTATTATTGGCGGATATCTTTTACTCAAACGGTTTTATTTGATGCCCCTGAACAAGGAAGCGCAATCACAGATGTATGTGGCTCAGCAGTATTTTGAGCGCGACTCTTTCCGGCTCGCCCTTGAAGGGGACGGTAACTACCTTGGATTCATCGATATCATGGATGAGTACAGGCTTACGCGTGCCGGCAAGCTGGCCCGTTACTATTCAGGTATCAGCTACCTTCAACTTGGGGATTATGAAACCGCCATTGACCACCTGAAGAAATTCAAAACAAAGGATGTTTTAATTGCCCCCATTGCCACCGGTGCCATCGGTGATGCAAAGGTGGAACTGGGAGAGATGGAAGAGGCTGTTGACTGGTATCTGAAAGCGGCAAAGAACTACGAAAACGAGTTCACAACACCCATTTATCTTTTAAAAGCCGGTGAGATTTTCGAGAAGCTTGGTAAATATGAACATGCATTCGAACTGTATACAAGGATTGAGAAAGACTTCCCTCAGTCGACCGAAGGACGCAATATTGAGAAATATATCACCCGTACGAGGCTCCGGATGAATTAACTGCTGGTCAACATGTCCACCCGCGACCAACAAGATGCCCTGCAGGGGCAGGGTATGCTGCCTTCCGCAAAGAATATGCGTATTGGAATTGTCGTATCCAACTGGAACAGCGAAATTACACAGGCCTTGTGCGATGCCGCAGTTGACACACTGCTGGAACATGGGGCCCGGCGGAAAAACATACCCTTGAAGCACGTACCGGGTAGCTTTGAACTCACACTGGGGGCACACCTGATGGCTCTGTATGGAAAGGTCGAGGCCGTTATCTGCCTCGGTTGCGTCATCCAGGGGGAGACCCCGCATTTCACCTATATCTGCCAGAGCATCACCCTGGGCATCACCGAGCTCAACATGAAACATGGGATACCGTTCATTTTCGGTGTCCTCACAACCCATAATTTTGAGCAGGCAAAAGAAAGAGCCGGCGGCAAACTGGGGAACAAGGGCCGTGAAGCCGCCATAGCAGCCTTACGGATGGTGGATCTGAAAAGACAGATGAGCAGGGCAACATAATTCAACAGGGTCTTGCACCATTCCGTCAACAACCATTGGAACCCCGGCCGAATACCGGGAATGGTGGAACCGTAAGACAAACCTGACAAAGGGATCGAAGAGCGCCGGGAATAACAAAAAAAGGATACACGTGTTGAGAGAAGCGCCGGAGCTGAAGAAAAGACAGGGAATCCTTCTCCCGGGCTGGAGTCAGCTGTATCATGATCAAATAACAGGCCATAACAATATTCATGTTTGATCATTACCCGAAAACACGTCCTCCCCTGCCGGAAGAATATAGTAGTATTTACCTGAGGCATTACGTTTCAAACAGGAGAGGAGGGACACCGGCCACAGCACTGTCGCACCGGTTGGAAAAGTGGATGCACAAACAGGTCGCAGCCGATGTTTCGCGACCACCTGACACCCGGAAAGTAACATTGGAACTGGGGGCAGGAATCCTGAATCATCTGCAGTTTGAACCCGCTGTAAGAACCTATGACATTGTTGAACCATCCCCCGGCTTCTATGCAAACTCACCGTTCCTCGGCAGGCTCAGGAATATCTACGCAGATATCTCTGAAGTGCCTTCAGCCAACCGGTATGACCGTATCATCTCCGTGGCCACGCTCGAGCATATATGTAACCTCCCCGGTCTTGTTGCGCGGTGCGGGTTGCTCCTGGCAGAACAGGGTGTTTTTCGTGCGGCTATACCCGGCGAAGGCACCTGCCTCTGGACCCTCGGATGGAAGCTAACCACCGGCATTGAGTTCAGGCTACGTCACGGCCTCGATTATGGCGTGCTGATGAAACATGAACATGTTAATAAAGCAAAAGAGATCGAGGAAGTACTGGTTTACTTTTTCAGCAATGTACGATGGAAGGTGTTGGGTTTATCGAGGTCGGTTTCTTTTTACCGCTTCTATGAATGTCAACAGCCGTTGAAAGACCGGTGTGAATCATTTCTGGGCTTGACATAACAGGTGGTTGGACGATCCTGCCGCTTTGCCTCTGCTCAGGGCAGGATATCTCACCTGTTTATTTATATTGTTTTCGTTAAGCAGGACAATATCAGCATTAAGCTATAGATGATTGCTTAAACGTTTTAGTATGACTTCGTGTGGTTCTTTTGTGCAATGCCGGCAGAAGGGGACAATTGACCAGACCCTGTGTAACAGGTGGATTGGAATATGGAAACAGGTTCGGAACTTCCGGTCAATCGATCTTGATATGCCCCCAATTCTCCCCCCTGCGGATCCGGTTCAGCTGTGTATGTGTGATACCGAACTCGCGGGCAATCTTGTATAACGCTGTCTTGCCCCTTTTCAGCTTCTTCTTCAGCCGTATCACCTCCGTCTCCGTCAGCTTGGCATTGTTGAGGTTCCGGGGCCGCGAAGGATCCCAGTTGGGATTGATCTTCATGTGCTGAATCATCGTTTCCCTTGTAACCCACTTCAGGTTGTCAGCCCGGTTGTTGCTCTTGTTAAAATCAAGATGAATGACATAATTCTGAGACTTGTACTCCCTTTCCACAAAGTTCTCAGCAACCAGCCGGTGTATAAGAGCCGTCCTTCGGGTTTCCTTCCCCCAGAATGAATATATGGGATAACCCTTCACCTGTGCCACTTTTAGTATCTTATATTGCCCGAGCTTCTTGTCATATCTCCTGATCCTTCCCAGGTTGGACACATCGTACTTGTGCCGAAGTGGAAATCCCTTTATTACCACAGGTTTCCAGTGTTCACCCGTGTAAACATTATCAAATTGCATAATCGTTTAAACTTTCCGCAAATATACACATCCATACCACATTAACAAATAGTTTTTCCGCCCTGTTGACGATCGTTCAGGATTTTTGACGAACGTCGTCAACGGATCGTTATCTCAACCGGACAGGCATCCGTTCCCGTCTCCCAGTATCGCTTGTTATTAAAAAACCTGTGTGTATTCTGCAATTCTGGGCTTTCCCAGTGACAGAATCATGTCTGAGGAAGCACCCGTTGGTTTATACCCCGATAGAAAAGCGGCAGAATATTCAGCTGATTTCGTATAGGTTTGAAACGCTGATGCCACGTTTCCCGCTTTCTATTTCTTTTATCATCTCCACGATCCGGTCATTCACGGGAACGGGCACCCCATATTGTCGTGCTTTTGCCACAATATACCCGTTCAGGTAGTCGATCTCCGTGGGTTTTCCGCGTTCGAGCGACTGGAGGCTGGATGATTTCAGCCTTCGGTACTTGAGTCCCACCGCACCGATCAGCAGATGTCTTTTCAGGTCTCCCGGCCAGCCTTTCCAGCCCGTCATACTGTAATAGTTGATTTTCCCGGCATATACTTCTACTTGCATCTGCATGGCATTCGCCACTGCGATGGCTTCGCGTATCACGGCAATGAACAGCATCCTGGCTTTACGGCGCACAAGCATGTTACCAAGATACAAGCCGCTCAGGGCGCCCAGCGAGGTGATACACGAATTGATGATCAGCTTGGAATATTTGTTACCGTAAATATTCGCCGATACTTCCACGGGCAATATCGTTTGCAACATATCCCTTACATGCAACAGATCATCATCCTCCCCGCCGTCGAGTCTGCCTATGACAAATTCACCCCCGGATGTCATTACCATTTCAGTCGGGTTCAACATGGTTGCTCCCCAGCCCACCACACAACCAACCACACGGTTTCTGCCTGTAAGGACTGCCACGTCGTCTTCACATATCCCGTTCTGCATAGTAACGAACAGGGTTCTCTCGCCGGAAAGAGGAAGCACAGTTTGTATTGCCTCAACCACGTCATTGGCTTTGGTTGCAAGAAGAACAACATCAAAGGGCTCTCTGAGCGTGGTAACGGATGAACAGGCATTGATGGTCGCCGTGATATTTCCCGCCACTCCCTGCACACGTATTCCTTCAGTCCTGATCTTTTCAGCTATTGCAGGATGACGCACGAGAACGGTGATGTCGAATCCTGCCTTTCTAAGGAAAACAGCCGTTATGCCGCCCACAGCACCGGCGCCAACAAGGAGAATTCTTTTTTGAGTCATGACATTTCTGTTTTGTGATTATCCATTTCTTATCGCAGTGGTTATCACTGGCATCATCGTTGATTTTGCACGTGCAACATCGTTCAGATGGCCGGCGCATGTTCCAGGAGGTATTTCTCCGCTTCTGCCGACCATACGTAGCCATGTTCTCTGGTGATAGAGGCGAGGGCTGCGAATAACGGATCACCTGTTCCTTTTTCAGCAAAATCATCAATAGCCGTCAGCGGCAGCGAGATATGGGTATAAATAAGCTTTTTGCCTCCCGGTATCTTCGGCAGGTTCAGCGTTGCATCGATCACGGCATCCAGTCCTCCTACATGGGTTACCA
>JAXDBV010000031.1:0-8036 GCA_034678415.1 Bacteroidales bacterium | reverse complement strand
AATATGAACGACCTGATCGAGGAAGCGATCGGAAGCCTGAAAGAGATATCTGATAATATCAGCCCTCATATACTGAAGAATTTCGGGCTTGAAGCCATGATGCGATCCTTTATCAATAAGATCAATTCGGCCGGCAAGATACAGATCCGTTTAAACTCCAACCTGAACAAGGAGCGTTTCAAGCCCGAGGTGGAACTGATTTTGTACCGTACAGTTAGCGAATTGATCAACAATACCATACGGCATGCGGAAGCCACAACCATAAACCTTAGTTTCCTGCGTACCGAGGATGTGCTGGTGGTATCATACCAGGATGACGGCAAGGGATTTGACAACCAGTCGCTGGAGAAAGACCAGGCCAAGCGTACCGGACTGTACAATATTCAATCGCGCGTCAACTCGATCCGCGGAAAGTTCAGCTACCATTCTTCCCCTGGTATGGGAATGGAAGCAGAAATTATTATTAAACCCAAAGAGATCAGGTAATGGAAAAGATAAAAGTATTCCTTGTGGATGATCATAAGCTTTTCCGTAACGGTCTTATGTTATTGCTTGAGTCGGAGCCCGACATGGAAGTGGTTGGCGAAGCGGAAAACGGACAGGAATTCTGTTCGAAGCTGGCCACGGTTACCCCCGATGTGGTATTGATGGATATCGAGATGCCGGTGATGAACGGCGTGGAAGCCACACAGGAAGCCGGACGTATATCACCGGACAGTAAGATTGTCGCTCTTTCCATGTATGGCGACCAGGAGTATTACTACCGTATGATTGAGGCCGGCGCACGGGGATTTGTTCTTAAAAACTCGGATATTGAAGAAGTGACAAAGGCTATCCGGTCGGTAAATAGCGGTGGCACCTTCTTCAGCCCGGAAATTCTTTACTACATGGTTAAGAATATTCAGGATGTAAAGAAGGAAACCGTTCCCCCCATCAACCTCTCCCGGCGGGAAATGGATGTGCTCAGGCTGATCTGCCAGGGATTATCAAATGCTGAGATCGCAGGGTCGCTACATATCAGCAAGCGGACGGTCGAAAAACACAGGGCTAATATCCTCTCAAAAACCCAAACCCGCAATACCGCCAGTCTGGTTATGTATGTTGTTGAAAATAAAATAATTACATTATAGTATCCTCGTAGTGTACCATCAGTGCGTGGATGGAGGACAGGGACATGTCGGTTGCCCTGATAAGGAATGATTTCCCAGGCCTGACAGCAATACCGTCTGTCAACCCTCCTGCTGGTAGGTGGCTTCTAATAATTCGACCTTTTTCTTTTATGTCTGTAATCGTTTAATAAATGTTAACTGATATTTAATATAATCTAAATAATAATATAAAATATTTAATATATAATTAATAATATTAATATAATGTTTAAATTAATTAAAATAATATTTAATATTATTGAATCATAATTTATTTATATTAATATGTTGTTTAATAATATTAAACACCTGCTCGGTTTTTATTTGGTAAAGTAGCACAGGTTTAAATTCATTACAAGTCATATCATTACAGACATTTGATTCAAGGCAGGTACGTATTTATACTCCCCGTATTTACCGGCGGAATTTTTAGGTATTAAAGGGCTTTCCATCCTGCTGATTTAGGGATATTTTAGCTGTATTATCGGGAGGATGGGAAAGCTGTTTAAGAAATTAAAAGAGGATGTGCGTTTCACACATGGACTGCATGCATGTATCAATTGCGGTACGTGCACAGCCATTTGTCCTGCCGCATCGTTTTATGATTATGATCCGCGCGAGATTGCCGATCATCTCCAGGTGGAAGACGAGCAGGTACTGGAAGATCTGCTCACGGGCGAGAAGATCTGGTTCTGCGGGCAGTGCATGTCGTGTAAAACCCGTTGTCCGCGGGGGAACACGCCCGGTTTGCTGATCCTTGCCCTTCGTAACCTGTCCATCAACAGCGGATTATACATGAAGTCAACGAGGGGCCGGCAGATGTATGTCTTGAAGAAAATGGTGGGTGATACGATCCTGAGTAAAGGGTACTGTGTGTATCCTGATAATGTAGATCCTGAGTTATTTCCTGAACAAGGACCGATATGGAGCTGGGTTATGAAATACAGGTCTGAAGTGTTCAACCGTTTTGGCGATTCATACCGGAAGGAAGGAGACGGACCTGTGCGCAAGATCCCCGAATCGGCACTGGAGGAGATCCGGAAGATATTTGATGTGACGGGTTCAACGGAGAGATTCTGCCAGATGGAAGAAGATGCCTCGAGGTATGCTGATGAACTGGGGATCGATTATGATGATACCGTTTTGAACGACTACTTTTTCTTACAGTACGAAGGCAAAAAAAATAAGCATGAGAGCTGATGCAGCAAGGGTTCCATGGCGGGAATTCCAGAAGGAGATCGCCGATGACCACTATTTTTATGTACGCAGTTGTATCCGCCAGAACTTCTTTCCGGGTGCCGAGGAAGCTTTCATCAAAATATTACGTGATGACCTGGGAAAAGATCTGTTTACTGATCCTTCCCATACGACCTGCACCGGCATCGGGTACCATACTGACCTTGTCAAGATGGAAACAACCATGACGGTTATTGCCCGTCAGTTTGCTCTGATGACAGAAAAAGGCTATAAAAACCTCATCGTCTCATGTGTTACCTCCTTTGGCCTCTACTCTGAGATACTCGACATGTGGGATCACAGCCCCGGGCTGGAGAATGAGATCAGGGACTACCTTCGGGAAGCAACAGGGCGTGAGTTTGCCAGACCTGATAACATGGTACACAGCAGTGATATCATGTACAAGTTCAGGAATGAAATTGCCGGTAAGGCCAGGTACATGCTTACTGACCGGTTGAATAAAAAACCTCTGAGGGTTGTGGATCACATAGGTTGTCACTATTCAAAAATGTTCCCTGAGAGAGGTGTTGGCGGGGCTGAATATCCACAGGTATTGTCCGGTCTTGTTGAATCTCTTGGCGGTGAGATCATTGATTATCCTGAGCGCCGCCATTGCTGTGGCTTCGGATTCAGGCAGTATTTTCTGAAAACGAGCCGTGGCTATTCCCTGTCCAACAGTTATCGCAAGCTGAAGTCCATGCAGCCTTATGAACCCGACCTGATCATCACCAACTGCCCCGGTTGTAACATGTTCCTGGACCGCTGGCAATACGTGGCCAGCGAAATGAAAGCGGAGACATTTGGTAAAGATGGGATGGGCATCCCTGTTCTCACATACGAAGAGGTGGTCGCCCTCTGCCTGGGTTATGATCCATGGGATATCGGTCTGCAGATGCACCAGGTGAGCGTTGAGCCTTTGCTTGACAAAATGGGTATTGAGTACGATCCCGGGAAGAAATATACCGACAAGGACGGGAATGCATTGTCCCGTCCACGGATGCCTGAAATGCTGAAAGTATACTGATACATTCTTTGACGGTGGAAGCGTTCGATTGCATAATATTGGGTGCCGGGCCTGCCGGTCTTAAAGCCACAGCCAGCCTTATTACCTGCGGCCACAAGGTACTTATGCTGGAAAAAGAGGAGAACCCTGGAGGTAAACTGCTGAGGTGGGATACCTTGTTCCCCCATAGTGAAAAAGCGGGTGACATCCTTGAAAATCTGCTTACTCCCGTTAGGGATACCATCAGGACGGGAGTGAATATCATCTCAATTAATAATTCAGGTAATTATTTTGAACTGATTGATGATAAGAGTAATATCTATCGATCGCTTACATTGGTGGTAACTACCGGTTTTGTTCCTTTCGACGCCGGGATCAAGGAGGAATACGGGTATGGGATATATGGGAATGTGATCACGTCGGTTGATCTGGAGGAAATGTTCACGAACAATGATATACACACTTCTGACGGGAGGATTCCGGGGAAGGTGGCATTCATTCATTGTGTGGGGTCGAGGGATGTGAAGGTCAGCAGGGAACACTGCTCGGCCGTGTGTTGCATCACCGGTATCAAACAGGCGATGGAGCTGAGCAAGCGCATTCCCGGCATACGTGTGAGTTGCCTGTATATGGACCTCCGGCTGCACGGGCGTTTTTATGAAGACCGGTACAAGAAAGCGCAGATGGATTATCGGATACAGTTTATCAGGGGCCGGTTGTCGGAGACGAACCAGAATGCAGACGGCACTATTGTGCTCCGGTATGAGGATACGCTGGCCGGACGCCCGGCGAAGATGACCGTTGACCTTGTGATCCTGCTGGTGGGTATGGATCCCGCTCCTCTCCCGCCGTTCACCCGTGAACCGGAGAGAGCCGTTGACGGCTTCTTCGGGAGAGGCCTGACCGGTGATATCACCGGCGGCACATCCCCGGGATTGTTTTTTGCAGGCACCTGTTCCGGCCCGAAGAACCTGGCTGAGACAATGAACGAGGCAACCAGGATGGCCGTGGAAGCATCAAAATATATTTCGGCATTCAAACAAACAAAACAAGTGATGAGCGGCGATGGAGTTCGGGTTTGATGTACACAAAGATCTGCTGATCGACCAGGATCAGGCAGGGCAGGCATACCATGATATCGTTGATCATGTGCCATCGGTAGCTCTCTGCATATCGTGTGGTGCGTGTAGCGGTACCTGTGTATCGGCGGAGAAGACAGGTACAGGGTTTCGCAGCCTGCTGGTTTTCCTGCGGAACGATCTGCGGGTTGACCTTATCAGAGGCTTGAAATACTGCCAGTTCTGCGGCAAATGCTTACTGGTATGCCCCCGGGGGGTGAATACCCGCAAAGCGATCATGGCGATGAAAAAATATTTTGAAATAATGAAGACCTGACAGATGCAACCCTCCTTCCTCATACCGTTTGCGTCAGGTGTGGCCTTCCTGTTCTTCACGCTGGTGCTGTACTATGTAAAATGGTACAGGCAGATAGGGCTGAAGAACCGGGTGCGGCTGAAATACTCGGTGCGATTCACATGGCTGTATGACTCGTTGCTTGAGATCTTCAGGGAAAGCCTTCTTCACCTGAGGATCATGAAGGAGAACGTGCGCTTGTGGTACATGCACATGAGCCTGGCCTTCGGGTGGTTCCTGCTGATCCTCGTGGGGCATGTGGAATCGGTGCATCACTCGGGTAACTTTTTCAGCTCTCCCACCCATGCGATCTTCCTCGATTATTTCACACGGGGTGAGGAGCCAAAGGATGGGTTCGCAGCGGTGCTGAACCACGTGATGGACTTCCTGCTGCTGTTCATCCTGTCGGGCTTATTGCTGGCTATCTATAAGCGATTCTTCTCCCGTCACCTGGGTATGAAGAAAAAGCCCCGGCACCAGTATCCCGACAGGCTGGCCCTGACCTTTCTCTGGCTCATCTTTCCTGCGCGGCTGGTGGCTGAAAGCCTGAACCATACGTTCTATGGTGGCGGCGGATTTGTCACCGCTTTCCTGGGCGATATCATCCGGCTCCCGCACTCCTATTCCTTCCTCTCTGAATCTGCCTGGTGGGCCTATTCTCTCGTCCTCTGCGGCTTCTTCCTCACCCTGCCCTTCTCGCGGTATATGCATATCCTGACGGAAATTGTTCATATATTCCTCAAGAATGCCAGGACGAAAGTCACCGGTGACGAGGGCATCACCAGCTTTCATGTTCATGCCTGTTCCTCCTGTGGTATATGCATGAACACCTGTCAGCTGAACGACACGGCAATGTCGGTTGGACAGTCGGTGAATTTCATAAGGAACTACCGCAGGGCCGGTCCCGTGGACCCGGTGCAGACCATGAACTGCCTGATGTGTGGTCGGTGCAACGTCGGCTGCCCTGTAAGGGTCGATTCCATTGAGATCCGTATGAATGAGCGGAACAGGAGCCATGGACGCATGCTGGCAGATTATTCCTATCATAACGACGGGCATCAGAGAAAAGTATTGCCGGCCAGGATCGCTTTTTTCGGCGGATGTATGACACAGCTCACCCCTTCCATCGTACAGGCGATGAAGAAAATATTTATGATGGCCGGCGAAGATTACCGGTGGGTTGATGCCGATGAAAATATCTGCTGCGGCAGGCCACTTCAGCTCTCAGGACAGTTTGAAGCATACAGGGCAATCGTTCAGAAGACGCGGCAGCGGATCCTGGAATGTCAGCCCAGGATGCTGGTAACCTCCTGCCCTATTTGCTTTCATACGTTCACCAACGACTATAACCTCAAGATCCCTGTCATGCATCATTCCCAGTACCTTGATACGCTGATTTCTCAGGGTGTTCTGAAGCCCGTGCAGACGTGGAAGCCAACCGTTTATCATGATCCCTGTGAGCTGGGAAGGAAGGCAGGTATCTATTACGAGCCGCGCAGGGTATTGCAGGGTGTGACGGCACTGGAGAATCCCGGATTTTCGGAAGGCGAAGGATTGTGCTGCGGCGGCAGCCTGGGAGATCTTGAGCTTGAATATGCTGATAAACAAATCATTGCAAAGAAGGCGATGGAGTCTCTTGTGACCCCGGATACCGAACAACTGGCTACCTCCTGCCCTCTCTGCAAAAAGACATTCCGTTCTGCCTGCCTGATGCCTGTCAGGGATATTGCGGAAATCGTTGCTGATGCCCTGATGATGCAACCGGCGGAAGGCAGGAAAGAAGAAATACGGGCGGATGTTGATGCCCTCTGAGTATCTCCCAGGAAATAAATATCCGGCAGGTTTGCTGTTTCAACTCATTGAAAATAGAATAACTTTGCCCAAATTCCGGATATGACAGGCTCGGATACCATATGTGCTGTTTCCACCCCGCCCGGTACGGGTGCGATAGCAGTGATCCGTTTATCGGGTGGGAACGCTGTTGCACTGTGCAGCAGGGTATTTGTACCATCGAAAAAGGGTATGCGGCTGGATAGACAAAAGCCGAACACCATTCATCACGGCTTGTTAAAAGATGGCGACAGGGTGGTTGATGAGGTAATGGTGAGCCTGTTCAGAGCCCCGCATTCATACACCGGGGAAGACCTGGTGGAGGTTTCATGCCACGGGGCGGTATATATCCAGCAGGAGATCCTCCAGCTCTTTGTGAGGCTGGGAGCGCGGCTGGCCGGGCCGGGTGAGTTTACCCTGCGTGCCTTCCTGAACGGCAAGATGGACCTTTCCCAGGCGGAAGCGGTAGCCGATCTGATCGCTTCATCCTCGGCTGCCTCTCATAAAGTAGCGATGCAACAGATGAGGGGCGGCTTTTCTGCTGAGATGAAGCAGTTAAGAGATAAACTGCTTCATTTTGCTTCCATGGTCGAGTTGGAGCTTGATTTTGCCGAGGAAGAGGTGGAATTTGCCGACAGGAAGGAGCTCGAAGACCTTGTGCGGTCTGTCAACAAACTGGTGAAAGATATGGCCGGTTCCTTTGCTTTAGGTAACGTGATCAAAAACGGTGTGCCGGTGGCTATTGTGGGTAAGCCGAATGTAGGCAAATCAACCCTGCTGAACACCTTGTTGAAAGAGGAAAGAGCCATTGTCTCGGAGATTGCCGGCACCACCCGCGACACGATTGAGGATACGCTTACTCTTGACGGTGTGACCTTCCGGTTCATTGATACGGCCGGGCTGAGAGAGACCTCGGATGTGATAGAGAAGCTGGGAATAAGGAAAACCTACCAGAAGATTGAACAGGCCAGCATTGTGCTGCTGATGGTGGATGCCGCCGATCCCGCGGACATCATATGCCGGTCATACAAGCATATTCTCTCACAGACAGGCAATGGAGACCGGCGTGTTATCCTCCTGGCCAACAAGGCAGACAAACTTGACAAGAATATCCTGAAGAAAAAATTCTCCGCTGCGATCCTCTCCTGCCTGAGAGAACAGGATCGGTTTATGGCTATCTGTGCGAAGAATCCTGATGAGGTGCATTCACTGTCAGGGGAGCTTATTAAAATGCTGAATCTGAATAAGTTGTCTGAGAACGATACCGTGGTGACCAATGTACGGCATTATGAAGCACTGGTAAAAACGGGAGAAGCTCTTGATCGAGTGTTGACGGGACTGGCGGAGTCGATCTCCGGCGATCTGCTGGCTCAGGATATCAGGGAAGCCCTGTATCATATGGGCGA
>JAXDBV010000030.1:0-7791 GCA_034678415.1 Bacteroidales bacterium | reverse complement strand
AGCAATTCCAGCTCCGCATGGTGGCCCGGAAAAGATCCTGACATGAGCCTGCTCATCACCACCGCCGCAGTTGATTTCGGTTTTGTAAATACCATGAAGATAAATATCGTGGAGGGAAGAGACTTCTCGGAAGAATACCCGGCCGACAGGGCTGTGGATACCATCGGAAACTTCCTTATTAACGAGGAGACGGCCCGCATCATGAATGTTGATCAGGTAGTTGGATCTCCTTTCAGGTTCATGGGTGTGAGCGGTGTCATCGTGGGTGTCATGAAAAACTTCCATTACCAGCCGGTGAGTGAGGAGATTGAACCGCTGGCCATGATAATAGCCCCCAGCGAATGGCTGCAGTACATCCTTGTACGAATCGTACCGGGAGACGTGTCAAAGATCACCCGGGAGCTTGAAAAGATATGGCAGACGGTTCTGCCTACTTACCCCTTCGATTATGTGTTCCTTGATGAGCAGCTGGATAACACGTACAGGACAGAAACACGGCTGGGCAACCTGCTGAAATACTTCTCTGTCGTGGCAATCCTTGTGGCATGCCTGGGGCTGTTCGCATTGTCGTCGTTCATGGCCGAACAACGTACCAGGGAGTTTGGCATACGTAAAGCCATGGGCGCCGGCTCACATCACATCATTACCATCCTTGCCAGGGACACCGTTGTGCTGGTCATGTTCGCCATCATCCTAGGGGTACCGCTGGGCTGGTTCATTATGAACAAATGGCTGCAGGACTTTGCCTACCGCGTCCATTTGTATTGGTGGCTTTTCCTGTTCGCCGCAGCCCTCGCCATAATCATCACACTGATCACCGTGAGCCACCAGGCTTGGAAATCAGGCCGTACAAGCCCGGCCGAAGCGCTGAGATATGAGTAACGGGGAAATGCGGTGTTGATCCCCGTTTCGCTTCATATATTCTTTACCCCCTCACCCCTCCCCAGGTTGATGATCATCGTTGATAAAACGCCACCAGTAATGTCTGGCGACTGACAACCCCAGTATATAGTTTTTAAACCTGTTGGGAACAGGCACGTAACAGGGAGAAAGAAACCTTTAAAGCTTATTAATACCTGATCAGGATTCTTCACTTTAAAAATTTCCTTACGATCCACAAGATAAGTGTCAGCAGGGTACTTAACAGGATCATTGTAGTGATGGGAAAGAAGAACTGGAAGTTCTCCCGTTTGATACGGATATCACCCGGTAGATGCCCGAGCCATCCGAACTTGCCGGGCAGAAGCCACAGGATGAGACCGGCAACTATTGCAAGCGTTCCAATTATAACCAGTATTTTTCCAAACTGCTGCATCCAGTATATAAGCCATTTTTGTTTTAATCCGTCAACCTATCCGCCCATGCAGGCAGGATTGTGTGTCTACCGCTCCGTCATATTCCCGGTTTCGGCTGATTCTGATCTGGAACAGCGCCATCACTTCGGTCCCCTGTTCCGCAAGGCAGGCCACCCATAACCGCCATCATTCACAGCACACCGTCTCACACCTCACATCTCCATTCTGCCCAACGCACCACAATCAGATCCCCAGCTTCTCCCTCAGTGCCTGCATCCCTGTCCGGCTGACCGGCAGCTTTTCACCGTTCTTCAGTACCACAAGATAGGAATCTTTTTGATACAGCTCGATCTGTTTCACCTGCCATACAGCAACCAGGCTCGAGCGGTGGATACGCACGAACAGGGCAGGATCGAGATGCTCCTCATAATACTTCATGGTGCTTTTCCTGGTATACTTGCCGTCGGCGGTATGTATTCTCACATAGTCATCCAGCGCTTCAATATAGATGATTTCTTCGGTGCGTATGAGTTTTATGTTAGTCCCGCTGCGCACGGCCACCCGCTGCAATATTCCGGCCTGTTCCTGCACCCCGTTGATCACCCTCCTGAGGGTATCCTGTCCTCCTCCTTTCCTGATCCTTTCCATCGCACGGTTCATTGCTTCAGCAAACCGCTCCCGTGAAAATGGCTTCAGCAGGTAGTCCACAGCGTTAATCTCGAACGCCCGTAAGGCATACTGGTCATAGGCGGTGGTGAATATAATGGGTGGATAATCATCGAGCAATTCAAGCAATTCAAAACCGGTGATCTTGGGCATCTGAATATCAAGTAGCACAAGACCGGGATGCAGATCCATAATCCCTCTTAATCCCGTGAATCCGTCACTAAATTCAGCGGCAACTTCAATGTTCGGATAATCGGCAAGGTACAACCGGAGCAGATCCCTTGCCGGCTTCTCGTCATCAATAATGATGCATCTTATCTTTTCCATCATCTGGTTTCTTGTTGTGGGATCGTCAGAATAACCTTAAATATACCTTCATCCCTGCTTATCCTCACCAGGTCCTCGCGGTGATACAGCAGGGCAAGCCTGTCGCTGATGTTCTTTAGTCCGATACCCTGGCGTGTCTGTGGTATGGCTGTAACATCGTAATTATTCGACAGGGTGATGACCAGATTATCCGGTTCCAAACAGCACTGCAGTCGGATGGTCACAGGGTCGGTGCTTTCATACACCCCATGTTTGATGGCATTCTCGAACAGGGGTTGCAGCACAAGGTTGGGAAGGGCACATGGTAGACATTCTGCCGGCACCTCTTTCACGAACCACAGGCGGTCGCCGAACCGCACCTTCTCAATATGCAGGTAGCGCTCAATGTTACTGATCTCTTCTCCCAGAGCCGACTTCTCATGCTGGTCGTGGTCAAGCGCATACCTCAGAAACTCCGACAGCTTGATGATCATCTCATTGGCCTTCGGCGGATCGGTCAATGCAAGTGAACTGATGGAGTTGAGGCTGTTAAAGAGAAAATGGGGATTGATCTGTGCCCTCAGCATATTCAGCTCCGACTCGCGCACCAGCATCTCCAGCCTCGATTGATTGCGGGTTCGCTCCTCAAGGTTACGGTAACTCACCATGAGATAGTAAACCAGTATAATGCCGAGGTACATCATCAGCCCGAGAACCGCCCTCCATGCTATCGATCCGTCAAGAAAATCTCTGTAACCCGCATTGGACAAGATTATCAATACCAGCGCACGGCTGACGGAAAGCCACAACACCACGGTCACCAACCCTGCAACAAGATGGTTCAGGAAAACGTACCAGGCCGGATTTTTCTCGGTATCGATGTAACGTACAGGGTACCACAGGACCAGACCCAGGAAAGCCATTATTGTATTAAACACGAGTGCATCGGCAAGCGCCATTACCGCAGGCTGGTCAAGGTACAGATAGAGAACAAAGAAGTGGATCCCGGCTACCAGGATCCACACGAGCAGGTAATAGGCTACCTGTTTCCCTCTATTCAGGAACGGATGGATCATCCTTTCAGAATGATTTCAGTTCTCCCCCGCCAAAGATAGCAACTCCTTTAATAATTAACTGTTTGCCGGGATCGCGTATGATGCGCGGGTCGGGGCTCCGTTTGTCGTCAAACCCTCCGAAGATAGGTGTTATCTGAACCTTCACGTCCCAGTCGTCAGGAATGATGAGGTTGGTGCCACCAAAGAGCGCAAAGTAATCAATGTATGCCTTGCCCTTGGTAAGCGTGGCTTGCTTCAGATTGATCTGCGACCCCCCGAAGATGGCGGTGATGCGACCTCCCTGAAAGTTCTGGGATGTGACCAGCCGCTGACCCCCTCCAAAAATGGCGACATCGTCGAGAAAATCCTCATCCCTGATCTCATCGGTACCCGACCAGTGGCGCCGGAAACCTCCGATGCGAAAGATGAGCAATAAACCCAGCACAATGAAAAGAGTCGGCCAGAAAAACCGGTGCCATTCGAAGGGTACATTAATAATATCAGGTATCAGAAAGAATGCACCAATGCCTAATAATATCCATCCTGTCAGACTCGATTCCCTGTTGATGAGCAGGATGACGCCGATCACGATAAGTATCATCTCCCAGGAGAACACGATATCCCTGATGTTGAAAGGGATGATGTGCAAGTGTGAAGCGATGAGCACCAGCCCGATCAGTACCAGCACGATACCAAGGATGGCGCTTCGGTTTGTTTTTGATCTTTCCATGGTTACCTCCAATATGATTTATAAGATTATAAAATGTAATGTGTCCGGATCAAAAGTATATCAACATCATACCGCCCACAATACATTTTCGGCGAATAACCCCTCATCGTCGGTGAACAGCATAAGAGAAAAGGAGAAGGGATATTAGAAGGAACTGGAGGTTATGCTGCAGTATTATTATACCTGTGTCTGACAAACCTGATGATGTGGCCCAATCGAGAACCTGGTATGATCATCCATTGAATGCCGTTTCTGGTCATATTACCCCGGGACCTTTGAAGAAAAGAACTTGTAAAGCTGTTTGGATGCTATTTAATTAACTATCAATAATATAAACATGTCAATCCAGTGCCTGAAATCCCGGGGCACGTACTGAACACCCGGTGTCGAGGGGCTAGTTCATACGAAGGAAATCAACATGTCTCGCCTGTCGAGATAGAATGTGCAAGCGGCCTTACGTGCACCCCTGTTCCTTTACGTTCTTTCTGACTCCACCCGGCCTGGAGCACTTTTTTAAAACCGGAACACAGTATTTTTCCCCGGAAAATTCTCCGGGTTCGGTAATCATTATTTTGCTTTCTTCTGTTCCTTCAGACCGGACATCTCCTCTTTGGCAGTGGCTTCATCCACCAGCTCGATCTGTGACTGCATACCCATGCCCTTCATGATGGAGCCGCGGATATAATATGTTTTCCCGGGTTCCAGGTTCAAATCCAGGATCTCTTCGTTAATGGAAAAAATGCCGTTTACAAATTGCCGCTGACCGGTATATACATAATCAACCTTATACCACTGGCCGTTCTTCAGTTTGACGATCACCTCATCCGGTATAAATGTCCCGATAATAATCTCGTTGGGACTTCCATAGACTCTGCCGGGCCTGTAAAAATAAATGGAACAGGGTGAGCCGGCAACAGGATTGAAGGCGGCGTTGACGGCATCCTCCACGATCTTGTCAATTTCTTCATTGCTCAGAGGCTGTGATGCCGGTGTTTCAAACACATCCTTCGTGCCGTTCTCATACCTGATCATGAACACCTCGCCTTTCTTTATCGTATATGACGGACCTGATAAGTTATCATAGTTCTTGTATACGATGGCATCGGCACCCACCTCCGTCACTTTCGCTTTGACAACATCACCGGACCGTAACGTGATCTCATCCTGTGCCATCACCGGCGCCAGGAGAAAAACAGAAAACAAAATAGTTAAAAGCAGACGTGACATGGTTAAAAAGTTATTGTTAATCCAACCGTATTGAAGGTATGGCCAACATTATCGTGTATAATGTTGAAAGCAGGCCTGACCTGTGCCGTGTTTTTAAGGTTTGTCGCTGCCGACGCTACCTGCCCCGCATCGATGGCAAAAAGGACTGACGTGAGGGCTCCGAGGCCGGCAACCGTCCAGGTCAGCGGACCGCCGGTGTCGTATTCAATACCCAGTCCAATGAGGGTTAGTGCATCGGCAAGGGTGAGTCCGTAAAGGATCCAGCTCGAAATCCGTAAACCCGTGTTGGGTTCAACACCCGTGGCCCTTACCGTTTTATTGGATCCATGAAATACGAGAGGTATACCAACCGCCGCTATCAGCGTGGCAGCACCACCAATGGGAAGGGATATCTCGGGTTCATCCTCGATGGCCCCAGCAGTGATGCCCAGCCCGAGGATTGGAATGGTCAGCAGATATCCGGCCAGGTTCGCTCTTCTTGCCGGGCGGATATCTTTGTCGCTAATGCTTTTCTTTACTGGCTGCACAGGCTGTGTGAATATAGGAACAGACTGTACCGGAGGCTTCTGCTCCTCAAATACATCCTTCGCCCCATTTTCATACCTGATCATGAAAATATCTGCCTTCGGCATGGAATAGAGCGGACCGGTGAGATTCTCAAACTTACGGTATTTGACCTCCGCGTCAAGCACCTGCTCCACCTTTGCCTTGATCTCATCACCGTTCCTCTTAATAATAACATCCTGAGCCCTGCCCGGGATACATACACACAGGTACAGAATGATAAAAACCGGGAAAATCCGGAAAAGATAAGAAAGAAATGTTTTCATGGAATGTGGTATTAGAGTGATTTATAAGGAAAGGCGGTTGATAATTATATAAATATAATACAAAAAAAGACTGAATAACATAGGTTTTAGGTAATTTTTTTCCCTCCGTAAGGCAGCCGTTTTTCCAATCCAGGGGTAGATTATAGCTCATTGATCCATGAACCATGGCACGAATGACATACATACGAACACTGAGTGCCATGCATGCCATATGCCAGGGACCAGGCAGAGTACCCAGCTCTAATCTAAATCTCCAGGTACCCGATATAGATAATCCATTACAGATTAGTTAATTGGGTAGATCTCCTTAAAACAGCTAATGTCTGTCTAAACGAGGAAACAGAAAAACAAAATCGGATATCGGTGTTGCTCCGGCAATGCCGATTCTTTGTATTAAGGTTCACCCCGGCTTTTCCACCACAATGGCAGGCTTCTCTTACCTTCCGAAATGCACCTTCTGTTTTCCGCCTCATCCTCATGCAAATATGGAAGCTATCACCCCTTCCCGTACCTCTTTAATCAAGTTGGATTTTCACCCGGTCAGCCGGCAGCGGTTTTCTATTTCCACACTCCCGGCACTGTGTGGCTGCAGTATTTGCATTTTCCATTTACAAGGTTATTCTGTGTAATGTAAAACCCTTTCCTCTCGATGAGCAGTTTTTTACATTCCGGGCAGTAAGTGTTCTCCGCGGTATGCGATAGCACATTGCCGATATACACATAATGCATTCCCTCATCCATGGCTACCTTCCTGGCTTTTTCCAGCGTGGCAACAGGTGTGGCCGGCAGGTGGTTCAGCTTGTAGAGAGGACTGAACCGGCTGAAATGGAGAGGCGTATCGTGAAATCCGTTCTTCACAAGCCAACGGCACATCTGGGTGATCATGCTCATATCATCGGTCCATGTAGGAATGATGAGGTTTGTGATCTCCAGCCACACCCCCTCTTCCTTGTATATCCTGAGCGATTGCAGCACCGGCTCAAGCTTGCCTGCGTTCAGCATGGCATAGGTATCATCGCTGAAACTCTTCAGATCGATATTGGCAGCATCCACCACTTTGCACCACTCACGTAACGGCTTCTCATGGATATACCCGTTTGATACCACCACGTTCTTTATTCCTGACTGGCGTGCCAGCCGGGCACTGTCAAGTGTATATTCATAGAATGCCACAGGTTCAGAGTAGGTATATGCGATGGAACGGTACTTGCCTTCAATAGCCGACTTCACCAGCTTCTCCGGCATGAGATCATAGTTACGTGTCTCCTTAGGGCTTTTCTGCGAGATCTCCCAGTTCTGGCAGTTGAGGCAGGCCAGGTTGCAGCCGGCCGTGGCAATGGAAAGGACCGAACTGGCAGGTAAAAAATGAAAAAGGGGTTTCTTCTCAATGGGATCGGCATGCATAGAACAGGGATTACCGTATGCAATGGTATACAGCTTGCCTCCCGACATGGTCTTGTTCCGGCAATCACCCGTCTCTCCCGGCTTTATCTCACACTCGTTTGGACAGATACGGCATTTCATCCCACGCGGGGTGCTGATATAATGGTACGCCTCACGGCTCCATTTCCAGAGGTTGTCAGCCTCCGGCATCACGGATACCTCAGCAGGCATGGAAAAGACAGGACGCCAGTACTGGCAGAGGTACAGGCCTCCTAATCCCGCCAAACCCTTCCGTATGA